>NZ_BAAGTH010000004.1:0-338777 GCF_054782015.1 Salinifilum aidingensis
CGGCCACCGCCCGATCCACATCAGCGGCCGTGCCCGCAGGCACACCGCACAACACCTCCTCCGAACACGGATCAACCACCTCGATCACGCGGTCCGACGAAGCCTCCACGAACTCCCCGTCCACGAAGTGCTGGGCCGGTGGGAAGCTCGTCGTGGTGCGCCAGGGGGGCACGTCGCCGGCGCGGCGAACCGCGGCCGCCGTGCTCCCCACCGAGGTGCGCGGGGAGTGCGGCTTCAGCGCGGACACCTGAGCAGAGACCTTCTCCGCCGCGGCGGAGTCGAGCTCGAGCAGCGGCTGCCGGGGCCTGCCGCTGGGCAGTCCGAGCGCGTTCAGCGCCGTCTTGATGGCCGGGATGAACGGTACGGACATCAGCACATCCAGCAACGGGGAAATCCGCGACCACTCGGCGCGGGCGCGGTCGACCTCACCGTCGCGCAGCGCCTTGTGGACGGTGGACAGCTCGGCCGGGAGCACGTTCGCGCTGCCCGCCACGACACCGGCGGCGCCCTCGGTGAGCGCGGACAGCGTGAGCGTGTCCCACCCGCCGAAGGTGGAGACGACGTCGCCGCAGTGGTGGATCAACTGCCGGAGCTGGGAGAGGTCGGCACCGGTGTCCTTGATGTAGCGGATGTTGGCGACTTCCCGGCCGAGCTTGCCGACCAGCTCGGGCGTGAGGTTGACGCCCGTGGCGTCCGGCAGGTTGTAGAGCATGATCGGCAGGTCGACGCTCTCGGCCACCGTGCGCAGGTAATGCAGCGTCTCGTCGTGGGTGAGCGGTTCGTAGTACGGGGCGACGAGCATCAGCACCGAGGCGCCGGAATCCTGCGCGTGCCGCGACAGTTCGATCGCTTCGGTCGTGCTCACCGCACCGGTCTGCGCGACGACCGGCACGCGCCCGGCCGCCTGCTCGACCACGGTCTCCACGACCAGGCGCCGTTCCGCGCCGCTCATCGCGGCGAACTCGGCGGTGGAACCGCAGGCGACGACACCGTCGACGCCGCCGTCGATGCTGTGGTCGACCAGGCGGCGCAGGGCGTGCGCATCGACCTGCCCGTCCGGTGCGAACGGAGTGGGAAGGGCGGTGAGAATACCGCTCAACTGTGCTGACATGCGGGAATCCTCGCTCCTCGTTTCTTCTGGCAGCGCTGTGCCGTGACCGGCAACTGCGAGCACCTGCGCGGCGGGTGGAATGATCGGAGGTCGGGAACGCGGTTCGACGGCGGGTCCTCGCCCGAAGGTGCGGGAACGCGTGAACCGGCTACTGGGGGACGGGTGGCCGCGGGGTGCGGCACCCGTCCTCGAACGCGGTGGATCGTGCGAGCACCGGGCCGTGCCCGCACGCCGCCCGCATCAGCCGTGCGCGGAGGCGGTCTCGCGGATGGAGAACCGGTGTCCCGGGTGGTCCTCCTGCAACCGCGCGGTTCCGGGGCCGTACAGCTTCTCGCGCATCGTCGAGCCCTCGTAGTCGGACCACACGACGCCGCGCTTCTGCAGCTCGGGCACGACGAGCTCGGCGAAGTCGGCGATGTCCTGGTACTTCACGGCATGTCCGAGGTTGAACCCGTCGATGCCCGTTTCGTCCATCCACCGGATCAGCTCGTCTGCGACGGTGGTGGGGGAGCCCACGATCGTCGGCCCGCTGCCGCCGATTCCCAGGAAGTCCGCGATGTCGCGCGGAGTCCACTGCTTGTCCGGGTCCATCTTGGCGAAGAGGTCGATCATGGTCTGCCCGGCGTCGGTCTTGACGTGCTCGAGGGGGACGTCCGGGTCGAACTGGGCCATGTCGAGGGCCGTCCAGCCGCTGTAGCGGGCCATCGCCCCGACGTAACTGACGAGTTCGCGGTAGGACTCGTACTTGGCGCGGGCGAGTTCGTCGGTGGGCGCGCACACCACGTTGAGCATCTGCAGGACCTTCAGGTTCTGCGGCTCGCGCCCGTGCTCCGCGGCGAGCTCGCGCAGCGAGTCGACCTGCCGCTTGAGCGCGGGCGTGGACACGGCGTTGACGAACACCGCTTCGGCGCTCGACGCCGCGAGCGCCCGGCCCCGGGGGGATCCGCCTGCCTGGAAGATCACGGGGGTCCGCTGGGGGGAGGGCTCCCAGAGGGCGAAGCCGGGCACGTCGAAGTACCGCCCGTGGTGCTCGATGTCGTGGACCCGCGAGGGGTCGACGTACATGCCGCGGTCCGCGTCGCGGACGACCGCGTCGTCCTCCCACGAGGACTCCCACAGCTTGTAGCAGACCTCGAGGTACTCGGCGGCCATGTCGTAGCGCTCGTCGTGGGGGACCAGGTTTCCGCTCGCGAAGTTGCGCGCCGCGCTCTGGGCGTAGGAGGTCACCAGGTTCCAGCCCACCCGTCCGTTCGTGAGGTGGTCGAGCGAGGTGAACTTGCGGGCCAGGGCGTACGGGGTCTCGTAGGTGGTCGAGCCGGTCACGCCGAACCCGAGGTTCCGCGTCACGCCCGCCATCGCCGAGATCACCAGGGTCGGATCCAGGGAGGGGATCTGCGCGGCGTCGGAGAGGGCGGCGTTCGCGTTCCCCTCGTAGACGTCGTGGTACCCGTGCGAGTCGGCGAAGAAGATCCCGTCGAACCGGGCCTCTTCGAGCATCTTGGCGTACTCGGTCCAGAACGTGAGGTCCTTGTAGCGGTGGCCCTGGTCGTGCTCGTGCCGCCACATCCCCGCGGAGAGGTGCGCTGGACCTTGGAACTCGAAGGCGAACAGCCGCATCCGTCGTGTCATGACACCATCCGTTCAATATACGAACGTAATGTTCATTTGATGGAGGTCAATGTATGACGGGCACGTGCCCTCGTCAAGAGCGCTCGGAGCCGGCGCGACCTGCCGGCGGGGGCGCGACCCGCCGCGGGGGCGCGACAGGTCGCGCGGAGGCGGGGAGCGGAGTCGCGGGGGCGCCTCCCGGCCCGGTGGGGACGGACCGCGAGCCGGGGAGTGCGGAGCTGCGCGACGGGGAACTGCGAGTGCGGGGCTCGCTGGTCGACGCGCGTCGGTGCTCGACGGGGCGGGTGCCGCCCGCGAACGGCAGCGGAGGGGCTCACCGCGAGGCGTGGTGGTGCACCGGAACCCGGGGAGGGGAGTCCGGCGAGGCGCGGACCGGCGGCGAGCTCAGCCGGACGCGGTGTCGCGCCAGAACAGGTCGATCAAGCGGTCGACGATGCTCTGCATCTGGTGCAGGGCATCGGGGATGTGGGCGCGGCCGAACCGGTTCCGCGGACCGTTGAGGGTCAGGATGGCGACGAGCGTTCCCGCCGAGTCCCTGATCGGGCGGGAGAGCGAGAGCAGCTCGTACTCGAGCTCGTTGTCGATGATGGCGAAGCCCTGCTCCCGCACCTGCTCGAGCTCTTTGAGCAGGGTGGCCCGGTCGGTGATGGTGTGCGGGGTGAAGGCGTCGAGCTCCTCGGGCAGCATCCGCTGCAGCTTGTCGGCGGGTTGCTCCGCGAGCAGCACCTTGCCCGTGGAGCTGGCGTGCATCGGGTAGCGCTGGCCGACCATGTTGCGGGAGAGGACGCCGACCACGTGCGAGCCGGCGGCTTCGGCGATCAGGTCGAGACCGTCCTGCGCGTTCGGCACGGAGAGGGTCACCGACTCGTTGAACGCGTCGGCCAGTTCCTGCAGCAGGGGCTGGGCGTGGGCGACCAGCCCCGCGTAGGGGTCCGCGTGGCGCCCGAGCCGGGCGAGCTCCCAGCCGAGGACGTAGTTGGTGTCGAGCCGGTCCACCAGACCGCCCTGCTCGAGGCTGTGGAGCAGGCGGAACGCGGTCGGCCTGGTCAGTCCCGCCTCCTTCGCGAGGGTGGTGACCGTGGCCCCCGTGCGCGGTTGTGCAGCCAGTTCGCGGAGCAAGCGGACGGCTTTGGTCACCGACTTGTTGGTCATCTCCGCCTGCTCGGGCGCCTCGCCCACTACCGCCTCCTCGAACGCGTCGATGTCCTGGACCGCTCGGGCCAGGGCACACGTTCAGTATAACGTCCGCGTTCACTTAATGGACGCGGGTCGAGTGCATCGCTGCCCTGGTGGCGGCTCGGCAGCGCTCCCGGGGCGTCGGGCCGCGCGTAGCGCGGACGTGAGCTCGGGCGGACGCGGGGAAGCAGGATGCGCAACGTGCACAGCACCGGGGCGCGCTCGGGTCCGCCCGCGCGGGGCAGGCGACGGCCGGACCGGTGGGTGGGCGACGCCGCAGCCGGCCGCCGAGCGCTCAGCAGCTGTTGCTCGGCGACCGGGGGCCGTGCGGCCGCGTCCGCGTTCGCGGCCCGAGGGGGTCGTCGCAGGAGGTCGGAGCCCGGTGAACGGTATCGGGAGGATCGGGTCGCGCTCCTTCGCGAAAAACACATCCGCATCATGAACACTGCGTTTGCCGAATCTGGCTCCCGCCGAACGGCATCGCCTGTTAATGCGGCGCTCTCGAGATGAATTCTTGACGATCCCGAACGGCTCTGCGGCAGCTATCGGTCATCGCGTTCACATTATGAACTTTCGGTGATCCCGGGCATAGGTGCCCGCTGGATCTTCGCCGTTCCGCACCACATCTCGATCCACCTCGCCCGCGGTACTGGCGCGCCACCGCCTTCATCTCGGTGTTCTGGTTCTGCACCGTGACCCCCTACTTCGCGATCGCCACGTTCTCGGCCAGCGTGCTCGAGCAGTACGGGCTCGGCGAGGACGGCCTGGTCGGTGCGATCGGCGTCAACGGCGTGGCATTCGCCGGCGTGGTCGTGTCCACTCTGCTCATCGAGCGCATCGGACGTCGCAAGCTCACCATCCCCCAGCAGTGGGTCTGCGCCGTCGTCCTCGTGGTCATCGGAGTTTGGGCGTCCGCACCGCCGCTGCTCATCCTGACCTGCTTCCTGGTCTTCGCCTTCGCCAACGCCATGTGCACCGCTCTGACCGGCGTCTACCCCGGTGAGGTGCTGCCGACCGAGATCCGGGGCATCGGAACGGGTTTCGCCACGGCCGTCAGTCGCGTCGGCGCCGGTGTCGGTACGTTCCTGTTCCCCTGGGCCATGCAGGACCTCGGCGGAGGGGTGACGATGGTCATCGCCGCGGGGGTTTGCGTCCTCGGCGCCGTCGTCTCCCAAGCCCTGGCTCCCGAGATGACGGGACGCACGTTGAACGACGCCTCCGCCGCGGGCGAGCGATGACGGGAACCGCACCGGTCCTCCGCCGAGCTGGTCCCGGGTGGTCATCCAGGTGATGTGCGGCGTCCTGGCAGCACTTCGCCCGTGCGACCGGGACGGCGGAGCGGGACGACGCCCTCTCCGGCCGCTCGGGGGAGACGACATGGGCGGAGTTGCGGCGACGGCGTGTTGAGTCGCACCCGCGCGGAGAAGCTCCTCGCGGGACACCGCGTTCGATCCAGGGATTTCACGTGGCCGCGCGCTCGTCGTCGGCGAGTGCGAGTCGGGCCGCGCGGCGGAATCGGTGAGCGGGAAGGGTCCGGAACCGAGACCGCGTGCTCACACGAACACGTCGAATTCCACCGTTCCCCAGTTCTCGAAGCTTCCCGACCAGCGTCCGGATTGGTTCATCGGAACCGCTTCCAGGCAGCTTCCGGGAAGGACGACCTCACCGGGGGAGAATCCGATGTCGTAGGTGGCGAGCCTGTTGCACAGCCACGCCGTGGCGGCGAGGGGGTTGCCCAGAATGTTCTTGGTGTTCCCCGCCATCACGCGACGACCGTTGAATTCCAGCGCGCCGCGCGTGCCGCCCAGGTCGACCTCGGAAATGCGCCGCGGGGATCCGCCGAAGATGACCGCTCCCGTCGAACCGTTGTCGGCGAGGGTGTCCGGGAGGTCGATGGCCCAGTCCTGGACGCGGGAGTCGATGATCTCGATCGCTGGAACGGTGTACTCGATCGCGCCGATGACGTCGGCGACTGTGGTGTTGGGACCGCGGAGGTGGCGGCCGAGGATGAAAGCCGGCTCCAGCTCGACGAACGGAGCGATGAAGCGGGCCCGGTCCACCGGGGTGCCTTCGTGCGCGAGCGTCGTGGCGAGCAGGAAGCCGTAGTCGGGCTGGTCCAGGCCGAACGCGTCCTGCATGACCTTCGCGATGTTCCCCAGCTTGTAGCCGACGAGGCGGTCGCCGCCGGCGAGGGCCGCTTCGACGTTGATCCGCTGGATCTCGAACGCGCTGTCCGGGTCGAGACCGGGCCACGTCTTCGTCGGCGCGGTGACCGGCGCGCGCTCGGCCCGCGCGGTGCGCAGCGTCGTGGCGATGTCGCGGAGTTCGGAGGGCTGCATCGGGTCGTCCCCTTCCGGGCTGAGTTCAGGGCGGAGTGAACAGGGGTGTCGGGGGTTCCGCGGCCCGGGAGGAGTTCGGACCGCGGCACCGGGGAGCGCGCGGTTCTCGCGGGAGGCCCGCGCGCTCGATCCGCGTCGCGGTGCGGACGTGGAGCTCGGGGAGGCGAGTCGGGTGCGCGGTGCGCGTTCCACGACCCGTCGCTGAGGAGGTGGGTCTCGTGCTGGCTGAGACCGCTTCAGCCGCGGACCAGCGGTGCGTCGCGCGCGCCGGCCGCGCTCCCCGGCAGGAGCGCGCTGTGTCGTGCGCGCTGCGGCGGATGCCCCGTGGGCAGTTGACTCCGCAGGGGCGCGACCGGCGTTCCGGAGGACGTCCGGTCGTGGTCGGTGCGCGCGAGGGCCCGGCTGGTCATCCGGCCAGCACCGCCGCACGTCCGGCTCGCCGCCGGGGTGGTCGGGCGCGGGGGAGTTCTGCCCTGCTGGTTCGCGCGGTGCGCCGGGCGGCTCGACTGCGGAGCGCTGCCCGGTCCGCTACCGGCGGGGGTCTGCTGGGGCTCGGTACCAGCTCGTCGAGCTGCTCGTGCGGGGCCGAGCGGGGCGAGCCGGACCCGGTGCTCCCCGAACTGCTCGTCGTCGTGGGGAGGCGGGAGGTTTCGTCGTGCGCGCTGGTTTCGCTGCAGCCCGCCGAGATGCGGGCCGGAGCCGAGGGCGCGACGGCGGGCGGGCGCATGCGGTGAGACGGCATTGTCTCCCCCATTTGTCGATCGAACATTTTGTTCGACATGCGAACGTAACTGTGGAGGTGGTGGAGCGGCCCGCCAGCACGAGGCGCTGGTGCGCCGAGCGGTGGGACGTGGGCGCGCGGGGCGGCGCGGTGTTGCCGGCCCCGGGCGCATCGGTGCTGCGCCCGTTGTTCGGGCGATCGCCGGGCGGATCACCGCGGAGGCACCGGCGACCCGCCCGCCTGAGGGCGGTACCCGTGATCGGGACGCGCTCGTGCCGGCCGAAGTCCCTGTCCGGCCGGCACGAGCGAGGAGCGGCTGTTCACGCGCTCCGGGCGCCAGCGCCCCCGCCGTCGCGCGCGAGGGCCACGACCGTCGACGAGCGGCCGCGTCACTGCGGACGCCGGCGGTCGTTCCCAGCGGTGCACCGATCCCGGGTACCGGGGTGGGACCGCCTCGGCACACGGCAGGTGCCGCGGGTTTCACCGCTGCGGCGAGTCCCAGCGGCGCGAAACCCCCGCCTCGTTGACCGTCCTGGGCAGACCGAGCGGGTTCGCCTCGCGGAGAGCGGGCGGCAGCAGGGAGTCCGGCGTGTTCTGGTAGCTCACCGGGCGCAGGAACCGGTCGATGGCCGCCGTCCCCACCGAGGTGTGCGAAACCGCGGTGGTGGCGGGGTACGGACCGCCGTGCTGCTGGGCCGGGGTCACCGACACCCCGGTCGGCCACTCGTTGAACACGACCCGACCGGAGTGCGCTGCTGCCAGTTCCACGATCCCGGAGAGCCGTTCCCGCTCGGCGTCACCGGGTTGGGCCGCGGTGTGCGCGGTGACGGTCAGGCTCCCGGCCACGGCGGCGAGGAGCTCCTGCACGTCCTCCGCGGAGTCGTACTCGGCCACCACGGCGGAGGGGCCGAAGGTCTCCTCCAGGAGGGCGGAGCTGTGCTCGTTCAGGTTCTTCACCGAGCCGGCGTGGAACAACGTCGGCGCGAAGGCGGGGACGCCGGACGGGTCCGCGGACTCGCTCCCGTCGGCGAGCACCTCGACCCCCGGGGTCTTCGCGATCTCGTCGACCCGCTCGCGGTAGCGCTGGGCGATCCCGGAGGTGAGCAGCCTGGCGGCGGGGGCTCGCCCGAGCAGTTCGGCCAGACGTGCCGGCAGTTCCGTGCCCCGCGGCAGCAGGAGCACTCCCGGCTTGGTGCAGAACTGCCCCGCCCCGAGGGTGAAGGACCCCACGAACCCCTCGGCGATCTGCTCGCCGCGCTCGCGCTCCGCCTCGGTGGTGACCACCGCTGGGTTGATGCTGCCGAGCTCGCCGAAGAACGGGATCGGGTGCTCGCGGGAGGCGGCGATGTCGAACAGCGCCCGGCCGCCGGCCACCGAGCCGGTGAACGCGCCCGCGGTCACGCGCTGGTCCTGCAGCGCCCGCACACCCGCCTGCCGGCCGGTGATCACCTCGAAGGTCCCCTCCGGGGCGCCGTTCGCGGTCAGGGCCGAGCGCACGATCTCCGCCGTTCGCTGCGAGGTGCGCGGATGCCCGGGGTGGGCCTTCAGCACCACGGGGCAGCCGGCCGCGAGCGCGGAGGCGGTGTCCCCGCCGGCGACCGAGAACGCGAACGGGAAGTTGCTCGCCGCGTACACGAGCACCGGGCCGAGGGGAGCCAACCAGCGGCGGAGGTCGGGGCGGGGACCGAGGATGAAGTCGGGGTCGTGCCGATCGATGACGATCCGCAGGTAGGACCCGTCGCGCAGCACGTCCGCGAACATGCGCAGCTGGACCGTGGTGCGCTTCAGCTCACCGGTGAGCCTGCCTTCGCCGAGCCCGGTCTCCCGCACGGCCTCGGGGACCAGGGTCGCCGCCTCGGCGTCCAGCGCGTCCGCGACGGCCGAGAGCGCGTACGCGCGCTGGTGCGGGGTCTGCTTCCCCCAGACAGCCCCCGCTGCCGCGGCGGCGTCCAAGCACCGGTCGAGCTGCTCCTGCGTTTCTTCGGGTTCGGTCTGGTCGATCGTGGTCATCCGGGTGCGCTCTCAGTTCCTCGCGTCGCGTCGGGTGTGCTGCTGGGGATCAGATGTCGCGGTACCCGCCGAGGCGGCCGCGGTGGAAGACCAGGGGCTCGCCCTCGCCCTCGTCCATGGCGGAGACGTGCGCGATCACGATGAGATGATCGCCGCCGTCCAGCTCCTGCTCGACGGTGCAGTCGATCCAGGCGTGCGCCCCCGAGATCCGCGGAGCGCCGTCCGCGGATTCGTGCCAGTCCACCGCGGCGAACTTGTCGTCGCGCTTGCTGGACAGCGCCCGGCACACGTCGTTCTGCTCGCTGGCGAGGACGCTGGCGCTGAACCGCGCTGCCGGGCGGATCTTCGGCCAGCTGCTGGAGCTCCGGTCGACGCTGAAGCTGACCAGGGGCGGGTCCAGCGACAGGGATTGGAAGGTCCCGACCACGAGTCCGGCCGGGCCTCCGGTGGGTACCTCGCGCCCGGCCACGACGACGACGCCGGTGGGCAGGTGTCCCATCACGTTCCGGTAGTGGTGCTGGTCGATGGTTGTCGAAGGCGAGATGGTCACGGTCGGATCCCTCCCACTCTCGGGTTGGTTCGGTCAGCGCTGCGGGTCGAGCTGCGCGGTGAGTTCGCCGGCGACGTGCAGGCCGCTCTCGATGGCCCCGTCGATGAAGCCGCCCCACACGTTGGCGTAGTCGCTCCCCGCGAAGTGCAGTGCGCCCTCGGGGCGCTGCTGCGCCCGGAAGTACCGGGTGAGCTGGTGCGGTCGCTGGATCAGCCACGTCTCCCGGGAGTACTGGTCGGCCATCCAGTCGTGTCCGGTGACCTCGAGGACCTCCAGGTCGTCGCGCCACACGCGCAGCGCCTCCTGGACGGCACCGCGGTCGTGGGGGGAGATCTTCCCGGCATCGGCGCCGAACGAGACGAGGACGGCGTCCTCGTCCCCGACGAACTCGGTGCGCACGACCGACAGCGGGTGGCTCGCGGACGAGTAGGCGAAGAACGGCTTGATCGGACCGCGCACGCGGATCCACACCTTGACCCCCCGCGAGGCCGTCCCCTCGCGGCTCGCGGCGCGCTTCTCGGCGCACAGCGCGGGCGAGACGTCCAGCTCACCGAGGACGTTCTGGGGCAGCGTCACGACGGCGCGCCGCGCGTTGATCGTCTCCCCGGCCGCGGTGGTCACAACAGCGCCGCTCGCGTCGTGCTCGATCCTGCGCACCTCGGTGGAGGTTCGGATGTCGGCGCTGGTCTCCGATGCGATCGCCTCGACCAGCGAGCGGGTGCCGGAAGCGAGGCGGAACACCGCGGAGGCCTCGTGCATCAGGTGCCAGGAACCGGCGGTGGCGGCGGTCCAGCGCAGGGCGCTGGCGAACGCGGCCTCGTCGGGGGAGGCGTTGAGGTGCCCCACCCACGCGGCCTCGTTGGCGTTGTACTCCTCCACCGGCAGGTCGAGCTCGTCGAGCTTGTCCCGCACGGTGGCGCCGTCGGCCGACGGGAGTCCCTCTTCCGATGTCGGCCTGTCGGGCCGGGGGACCCATCGCATCGTGCCGGCCAGGAGTCGGCGCATGCCCGGATCGATGAGCTCCATGAAGCCGTCGAGCGTTCCGGTGCGGACCTCGTCGCCGGCCAGCCAGTAGGCTTCTTCGGGGCGCGGACCCCGGGTCACCTCGAGGCCGTAGCGGGTGATCTCGGCCCAGACGTGCGGTTGCACCCAGTGCAGCCACGTGCCGCCGAGCTCCAGGTCCCGGCCGAGCCGGTGGTCCGTCCACACGCGCCCGCCCAGCCTGTCCCGGGCTTCGAGCACGAC
This sequence comes from Salinifilum aidingensis, assembly GCF_054782015.1. NCBI lineage: Bacteria > Bacillati > Actinomycetota > Actinomycetes > Pseudonocardiales > Pseudonocardiaceae > Salinifilum > Salinifilum aidingensis. Next base: position 10,782 of record NZ_BAAGTH010000004.1, read on the forward strand.
GACGCGCAGTCGACGCCGGCTGAGCTCGCGAGCGGTGATCAGGCCGGCGATCCCGCCGCCCACCACGACGACATCAGCTTCCTCGGTCACGGGCACTCCCTGGTACTCGGCGTTCGCGGGTGGTTCTCCGGGCAAGGCATCGTTGGCACTACATCATTGGACGCTTTGTTCATTATTTGAACATAACTGCCGATATTGTGGTCCGCGCTACCCCGCTCGTCAAGACCTCGCGGGAACGGAAAATCCGGGGCGTGCACGGCGGGGACTGGTGACGGGCACTTGACGCCCAGTGGAGCGATGTCTATCGTATCTGAATACAGTGTTCTAAATATGAACACTTTGTGGGCGCTCTGCGAGCGCTCTACGGGTGCTCTTGGTGGGCACGATTGATGAACACTCCCGTGGGTGCTCACCGTGCGGCCGCCGCCTCCTCGTGGCGCTGCGGACGAGGCGTCGGCGGGAACCAGCCACGCGCGGTGGAGGGCAGTCACCCGGAACCGATCTACGTCGCAGGAGAAGCCGATGTCGTCGACCCGTGTCGCGGAAGCTGTCGCTGCGCTCGCAGCCGGAGGGAAGGTCCTGGTCGTGGACGACGAGGACCGGGAGAACGAGGGCGACCTGATCATGGGCGCCGAGCACGCGAGCACTGACGACGTCGCCTTCTTCCTCGAGTACACCTCGGGTTTCCTCTGCGTCGCGCTCGACGAGCAGCGCGCCGAGGCGCTCGACCTCGACCTGATGGTCGCGGCCAACACCGAGAGCCAGGGCACGGCCTTCCTCGTCAGCGTCGACTACCGGCACGGGACGTCCACGGGGATCAGCGCCGGGGACCGGGCTGCGACCACCCGCGCACTGGCCGATCCGCTGCTCGAACCGGCGGACTTGGCGCGCCCCGGCCACGTCATGCCGCTGCGGGCCAGGGCGGGAGGGGTGCGGGAACGCACCGGGCACACCGAAGCGGGGGTGGACCTGTGCCGCCTGGCCGGGCTGAACGGCCCCGCTCTCCTGTGCGAGATCGTGACCCCCGACCGGCGGCAGATGATGCGCCGGCCTGGTCTCGACGACTTCGCCGCGCAGCACGGCATCCCGATGGTCTCCATCGCCGAGCTGGTCCGGTGGGTGCGCGACGACGGCACCGGCGTCCGGCGGACCGGCCAGGCCGCGATCCCCACCGACCTCGGCGTCTTCCGGGCCGTCACCTACTGCTCCGAGGCCGAGGGCGTCGAACACCTCGCCCTGGCGATGGGGGACGTCGAGGGCGCCCGGGACGTGCCCGTCCGCTTGCACAGCGAGTGCCTCACCGGTGACCTCCTCGGCTCGCTGCGCTGCGACTGCGGCTCGCAGCTGCGGATGGCGATGGAATCGATCGCCGCCGAGGGGCGGGGCGTCGTCGTCTACATGCGGGGGCACGAAGGACGGGGGATCGGCTTGGGGCACAAGCTGCAGGCCTACGAGCTCCAGCAGCACCACGCGTTGGACACCCTCGAGGCGAACCGGGCGCTGGGCCTGCCGATCGACGGCCGCGATTACCTCCCGGCCGCTCGCATCCTCGCCGAGCTCGGCGTCTCCTCGGTGCGGCTGATGACGAACAACCCGGACAAGTGCCACGCGCTCGCGGAGTGCGGGATCGCGATCAGCGAACGGCAGTCCCTCGAGGCCGTGCCGAACGAGCACAACGCCACCTACTTGGCGGCGAAGCGGGATCGCATGGGGCATCTCCTCCAGCAGCTCGCGTGAGCGCGGACTCGTCGTCCTCGGCACCGCCGGCGCGGGACCGGGCACACCGCGGACAGCTTCGCCGCCGGGTGCGCGCCGCTCCCACCCGCGCCCGGCGGCGAAGCCGAGTTCGGTTCAGCGCTCGGCGATCATGTGGTGGTGCATCTCGCCGATGCCGCGCACGTAGCTGGTGAGTTCGTCGCCGGGTGCGAGGAATTGTTGGGGGCTGCGCCCGAGTCCGACGCCGGCGGGGGTGCCGGTGAAGAGGACGTCGCCGGGCAGCAGCGGGGTGACGCGGGAGAGGCGGGCGATGAGTTCGGGCACGGGGAAGACGAGGTCGGAGGTCCTGCCCTTCTGCCGCTGCTCGCCGTTGACCAGGCAGCCCAGCTCCAGGTCGTCGGGATCGTCCAGTTCGTCGGGGGTGACCAGTACCGGGCCGACCGGGCCGAAGCCGGGGTGGGACTTGCCCAGGCTGAACTGCGGGGCCGAGCCGGCCAGTTGCCGGTCGCGTTCGGAGAGGTCCTGGCCCGCGGTCAGGCCGGCCACGTGCTCCCACCCGGTCTCGGCGGTGACGCGGTGCGCGTGGCGGCCGATGACCACGACCAGTTCGACTTCCCAGTCCACGCGTCCCGGGGGCAGGGCGATCGCGCCGCGGGGCCCGGTCAGCGAGGTGGGGTACTTGGTGAACACCACCGGTTCGTCGGGCACGGCCTGGGCGGATTCGGCGGCGTGGTCGGTGTAGTTCAGTCCGATGGCGAAGATCTGCCGGGGGGCCGGGACCGGGTTGTCGAACGCGTGGGCGGGTGCTTCGACGACCGCCGAGTCGGCGGGGTCGAGGTCGGCGGCGAGTTCCCGCAGTTCGTCCCAGTGCTGGTAGGCGGCCTGCACGTCGGCGGGGAAGTGTCCGCCGCTGGCGCGGGCGATGTCCACGACTCGTCCGGTGTCTTCCACCAGGCTCGGACGCCCGGCGACGTTCGCGAAACGCACGGAGACCCCTCGTTCGTTGCGTCCGGCCGGTGCCGGCTGACCACACGTGTGTACAAGAGGGAGCGCGTTTCGATCAATGCGAACTCGGAAGTTGGTCCGACAAGCGCAAACCGGTGGCGTGCGACTGCGGTGAACGGCGGTGTGCGGACGGAGCCGGCGCGTTGGGGAGGGGCCGGCGGGCCCGCCCCGCGTCACTGCGGAGGGGTCTCCACCGCCGGGTCGCCTCCGACCGCTCGGTCGACGACCTTCCGAGCTACGTCGCGGAGCTTGATGTTGTTGTCCTGACTGGTGCGGCGCAGCAGCGAGAACGCCTCCCGCGCGTCGCAGCCGCGTTGGGCCATGATGATCCCCTTGGCCTGGTCGACCACTTCCCGCGAGGTCAGGGCCTGCTGCAGTTGCTCCTCCATGCGCTGCTTGTCCGCGTGGCGCAGGAGGCACCACAGTCCTGTGGCCGCGAGGTTCGCGACGAGCGTGCCCAGCACGTGGTGTTCGGGGAAGGCGCGGGGGCGGGAGGAGTACAGCGTGATGGCGCCGAGCGGCTTGTCACCCGCCAGCATGGGCAGGGTCAGCGATGAGCCGATGCCCGCCTCGCGGGCGTGGCGCGGGTACTCGCCCCAACGCCGCTCGGTGGCCGTGGAGCTGACCAGCACCGGGTGGTGTTCGCGCATCGCCTCGAGGATGGGGCCGTCTTCGGCCGCGTACTGGGTGTTCTCCAGCTTCGCGTGCGGGGAGCGGTCGGGCAGGATCGACACGAGCGCGTCATCGCGGATCACCGTGACCCCGCACGACTCCACGGTCTCGTCGGCTCGCACCGCCAGCAGCGCCGTTTCCCACAGCACTTCGTCGATCTCCGCCGTGCCCAGCAGCAGGTTGGGGAGCCGGCCGATCCCGGCCGCGAGGTCGGGGATCTTCACGGGGACCTCGCCCGCAGCGGCCGGTCCGGTCGCATCGGGCTCCGGCGCCGCGTCCTCGGGAGTGCGCCCGCGTTCCGCCGAGGAGTCCGCTTCGGGCGAACGCCGGCCGGTCGCCTCCGAGGCCGTCCGGGATGCGTCCGGTCGGTTGGCGTCCTCGGGCACTGGTGAGCTCCTCTCCTGGGCAGTCGAGTCGTTGCACGGTGCGTCCGCTGAGCGCGGGCCGCTCCGGTGCGCCGCGCTCGGGTGAGGGCGAAGCGCGTGCTCCGTCCGAGCGCAGAGGGCTCGCCGCGTGGCCGACCGAGCCCCGGTGCTGTTGCGAGCATCGTACGGGGCGGCCGGTTGCTCCTGCGCAGCCCGGTGTCGAGCGGTGGTGCGCGCACCTCTTCCGCGTGGTTCCCGCTGCGGATCGCCGGAGCTGCTCCTGGCTCCGACCCGGGAGTTCTGCCGCGGTACCTGCGCCGGGTGGGAGTTCGTGGTTTGGCGTGCGCGCTCCGCGGGTAGTACTTCCTGCCAGCAGCAGCGCCGTAGCGCGCCTCGCGCAGCGGTTCGCCGCGCGCGAGCGGACTCCGGAGGAGCTGGGGGCGGTGTTGCACCAGTCGTCGAGGGCCCAGTTGTTGAGAGCGATGGGCAGCGAGGAGGTAACTGTGACGGATGCCGACGAACGGCGGGTCCGCAAGGTCCTGCAGGGTCTGGAGTTCCCGGTGAGCAAGGGCTACTTGCTCGAGTACGCCGACACCCGCGAGGCCGATGCGAAGACGATGCGGGCACTGCGGGGGCTCGCGGACCGCGAGTACACCAGTACCGAGGACGTCGAAGCCGCTGTTCCCCAGCGGCCGGAGCAGTCGTGAGCCCGCCGTCCCGGGCGGAGTGATGAGCTCGTGGCGGTGCTGCAGGAGAGCCCCTCGTCCAGCGCCGGCACCCGACGTCGTACCGACGATGAGGAGGAGAACACGTGGACTTGGCGAAGTTGCGCCCGGTGTACGAGAACGAGGGACCGTTTGCCACGGTCTACCTGGAGGGCCGTTCTCCCGGTGAGGACGCCCAGCAGCAGGTGCGGCTGCGGTGGAAGGGGCTGCGGGAAGCCCTGGCCGCTGAGGGCGCGACTGCCGGAGCGCTGGACGCGATCGATGCGGCGCTGAACCGCTCCGAGTCGGGCGAGGAGCACGGCGACGGTCGTGTTCTCGTCTCGGTGGAGGACGGCCTCGTGCTCGACGAGCCGTGGGACGCCGCGCTCGGCACCGGCGATCACGCGCACTGGACGCGTCTGCCGGAGTTGGCCGCCTACGTCCGGGAGGAGGCCCGGTCGGTGCGCATGCTGGTCGCCGTCATCGACCAGGAAGGCGCGCAGATCCGCCAGGAGGTCTGCGCGGCGCAGCACACCGCGCGCGAGCTCGACGTCGAGAGCGTCGAAGGCGGCGCCGCGGAGGGGGTGCACAAGCCGCGGGGCGGAGCGCTGGCGCACAAGCAGATCCAGCGGCGGGCCGACGAGGCGCTCGAGCACAACGTCGGCGACATCGCCGAGCGGCTGAGCACGCTCCGGAACGAGTTCCACCCCCGAGTGCTGGTGCTGGCCGGCGAGGTGCAAGCGCGCAGCGCGCTGCGGGACAAGCTCCCCGAGGAGCTGGCCGATCTCGTCGTCGAAACCGACAGCAGCGGCCGTGACGACAACGCTTCGGAGGAGGCCCTGGCCGAGCAGATGAGGCGCATCGCCGGCGAGCACAGCGCCAGCAGCGCCGAGGAGCGCGCGGAGCAGCTCAACGCCGGGATCGCCCACGGGCGGGCCGTGCACGGCGATGCGGCAGTGGCCCGGGCCGCCGAGATGGGCGCCGTCGACACGCTGCTGTTCGAGCACGGCAGGCCGGCTGCGCGCGAGGACTTCCTGCTGAAGGCGTGCGCCGCAACGGGTTCCAGCGTCGACCTGGCCGCCGAGGGCACCGGCATGACCGACGGTGTCGGGGCACTGCTGCGCTTCCCCGTCGACGGCTGAGCCAGCACGCCGCACCGCGCCGAGACCGATCAGTTGGGAGAGAAGCGATGAGCACTGACCGCGCGAGCCTGGAAGCGGCCCTGTCCGAAGTGGACTTCCCCGCTTCCAAGGAGGACCTGGTTGCGCACGCGCAGAACCACGGCGCTGACGAGGAGACGGTCCGCTCCCTGCGCGCGTTGCCGGTGGCCGAGTACGAGAACCTGACCGAGATCGTCCGCTCCGTCCCGCTGGACATGGCCGAGGAGGAGGGGCAGTCGAGTTCGGACAAGGCTCAGCAGGCGAGCCGGCACCAGCACAGCGGGCTGGCGGAGCACCAGCGGGAGACCCCGGACAACCCGATCGTCGAGGAGCTGGGCGAGAACCGGGGAAGCTGAGCCCGGAGGAGCACACCCGAACGTCCTGTCGTGCTGCGCCGAGGGGGTTGTGCGCACGTGGAGACCCACGCGCACGACTCGTCTCGGCGCAGCCTCTCCGGTGCGGCCGCAGCGCTCCCGGCGCAGCCGCAGCGTCGTCAGGAACTGCTGCCGGAGTTGCTGCTGTGCTGGGCGCGGCGCTGCTGTTCGCGATAGCCGTAGGCGGCCTGGCGCACGGCCCGGTCGGACTCCAGGCTCGACCCCAGAGCGCCGGCGATGACTCCCATGGTGGTGAATCCCCAGGCCAGGTTGATGTAGGTGCTGACGTGCTCCTGGTGCTGCAGGGTTGAGCTCAGCACGGTGCCGGGGACGAGGAAGGCGGCTGCGGCGATGTTGATGAGGAACAACCCCAGGTACAGGCAGGCGACGCCGATCGACAGCGTCAGCGCGGTCGAGGTGTTGTAGAGCCGGCGCAGCGCGGGGGAGTTGGTGCCGCGCCGCCGTTCCCAGAGCCCGTGCGCGGCGATGAGCCAGAACACCAGCAGGATGATGGACAGCACCGCGGCCAGCACTTGCCGCGGTGCGGCGATGTTGTCGGCCAGCTGCCAGATCGTGCTGGAGGACAGGCCGAACGCGCTCGTGGCGATGGCTGCGACCAGCGCGCTCGACAACCCGAAGACCAACCGCCAGGGGCGGTTGGTGCGCACCATGCCGGAGAGCAACCGCAACCATCCGCTCACCCGGTTGGCGGTGTAGAGCAGTCCTCCTTCGGTGCTGCTGTTCGTGCGGTGCACCGGCGCCAGCGCGTTGGTGAGCCAGCTGTGCAGCCGGTGGTTGCTCGGAGCCGCGGTCGCCTGCTCGCCGCCGTGCTGGAACTCCTCGAGCAGCTGGATCAGCATCTGCCGCATCCGGCGGTAGGGCTGCACCCCGCCCAGAGCAGGCAGCGACACGAGAGCCACGCGGCGGGGCGGGTTGACTCCCGCGATGAGGGGGCGTCGGCGCAGCAGCACGGGCAGGTCCGTCAGGCAGATCGCGTAGACCCACTCGCGTTCGGCGCGGTAGCTCTCCAAGTGCTGCAGCAGCGTCTCGCGTTCGGTCAACCCCGCGGTCAGCGGTTCCGCGACGACTTCGATCGTCCAGGCGTGCCCGGTGCTCTCGTCCAGCCAGTCCGTCAGCTGGGCCGCCAGGCGGGCCCCGACCTGCGCGGGCATGTCCGGGTCGGCGACGATGCCGAGGACGAGCGCACCCTCGCCTTCGCGCGCTCGCACGTCCTGGTCGTCAGGCTGGCCGTCTCGGTCCACGGGAGCTCCTGCGGGGTTCGAACAGCAGCGGGCCGTGCCCGGTGATTGTGGCTCATCGCCGGGGCTCGCGCCGGAAGCGCTGTGCCGGGTCACTTCGGGGAGTGCTGCTGATCACACCTCCGTTCGTCATAGAACGGGAGGATCACGGGTATGCGCGGAGCGCAACGGAAAGACCCGATCGTTGGGAGGACGAGCGAGGATGAGCGGCAGCGCCGAGATCACGAGTCCGTTGAACGATGCGGAACGGGACACCGCTCTCCGCGTGCTGCAGAGCACTCTCGTCGACCTGGTGGACCTGCACCTGGTGGGCAAGCAGGCGCACTGGAACGTGGTGGGGGAGAAGTTCCGCGACGTGCACCGGCAGCTCGACGAGCTGGTCACGACAGCCCGCGGGTTCGCCGACGAGGTGGCTGAACGCGCGGTCACCATCGGCGGCTCGCCGGACGGGCGGGCGAGCACCGTCGCGGGGACTTCGGAACTCGCCTCGCTCGAGGCCGGCTGGAAGGGCGACCGCGAGGTCATCGAGGTGGTCGTGACGTCGCTGGCGGGCATGATCAGCCGCCTGCGCGAGCGGATCGACGAAACGGGCAAGGCTGATCCCGTCACGCAGGACCTGCTGATCAGGATCAGCGGGGAGATCGAGAAGTCCCACTGGATGTGGCAGGCCCAGCTCGCCGGATGAGACCGCCCGGAGGCCGGTCGGCTCCGCCGCGAAGGCGGGGCCGGGCGGTCTTCGCCGGAGAGCGCGCCGGCGGCGGTGCCTCCTCCTCGAGGTGCACCGCGCGGAGCGGGCGGGTACTCCTGTGAGCGGGATCGCCAGGTCCGGTGGATCTGCGTGCGGACCAGCGCACAACACCACGAGCGCGTCGGACGGAGGAGAAGCGCGATGGACGAGCAACGCGAGCACGGCGACGTCGTCGAGGCGTGCGACTGGTGCGGTCAGACCGTGGACCGGGACAACGCTCACTACGAGCGGCACTACGACGGGCAGAGCGAGTCGAACGTGGTGCTGACGTTCTGCAGCGAAGAGCACGGGCGGTTGTTCCGCGAGCACAACGGTCGGGGGTCGGGCTAGCAGCACCGCTCGCGGGGAGGTCGCTCGCAGGGCCGCGCCTCTGCCCGCGGGAAGCTCCGGCTCGAGGGGCCGCACCTGCACTGGCTGCATCAAGGCCTCCGCGGCAACGGCGTCCTGTTCGTCGACCTCGCCGGAGGAGTGCGGCCACGTGGGACCTGCGGTCCCGGGAAACATGTTCTGCACAGCAGAACGTTCTGTCCCGCAGGGCGCAATCGCCGCACGATGGGGCGTGCCACCGCGGAGCTCCGCGGTGGGGATCGGCGACCCTCCGCCCCGAGGGCCCGAGGAGTTCGACGCCCGGAGGAGCCAGACCAGTGCAGTTCTACCTCGACGGTTACAAACCCGGGAACCCGTTCGTCGCGGAGCCCCACCCCTCCCTGGACGAGCGTCCCGCCGGTCTGCCGGACACGGCCGATGTCCTGATCATCGGCTGCGGTCCTGCCGGGTTGCTCCTGGCGGCCCAGCTCGCCGAGTTCCCCGAGCTGCGCACCGTGATCGTCGATCGGCGGGACGGGCCGCTCCAGGTCGGCCAGGCCGACGGCGTCGCGTGCCGCACGGTGGAGATGTTCGAGGCGTTCGGCCTGGCCGACCAGCTCATCCACGAGGGCTACCAGGTCAACGAGGTGACCTTCTGGCGGCCGGACCCCGGGGACGGCGCCTCGATCGTCCGCACCGGACGCATCAACGACGTCGAGGACGACCTCTCCGAGATGCCGCACATGATCGTCAACCAAGCGCGGATGCTGTCCTACCTGCGCGACCACATGCACCGCTCCGCCACGCGCGCCGAGCCCTTCTACGGGCTGCACGCCACCGACGTGCGGGTCGACGCCGACACCACCGCCGAGCACCCGGTCGCGGTCACGCTGCAGCACCTCGAGGACTCCGAGCCGACCGGCGGGACCTCGACGGTCCGCGCCCGGTACGTCGTCGGCTGCGACGGCTCCCGCAGCGCCACCCGGCAGGCCATCGGCCGCCGCCTCGAAGGCGACGCGGCGAACCAGTCGTGGGGCGTCATGGACGTCCTCGCCGTCACCGACTTCCCCGACGTCCGGCTCAAGTCCGCCATCAACTCCGAGCAGGGCAGCATTCTGATCATCCCGCGGGAGGGCGGTTACCTGGTCCGGCTCTACATCGAGCTCGACAACGACCGCGACGCCGAGATGCTCCGCGAGCGCAGCGCGACCCCGGAGAAGCTCACCGCGGTCGCCAACCGCATCCTGCACCCCTACAGCATCGACGTGAAGCACGTCGGCTGGTGGGCGGTCTACGAGGTCGGCCAGCGCCTGTGCGAGCGCTTCGACGACGTCGACGAGGGCGACACCCGCCTGCCGCGGGTCTTCATCGCCGGCGACGCCTGCCACACGCACAGCGCGAAGGCCGGGCAGGGGATGAACGTCTCGATGGCCGACGCCTGGAACCTCGGGTGGAAGCTCGGCACCGTGCTCCGCGGGACCTCGCGGCCCGAGGTGCTGCGCACCTACTCCGCTGAGCGGCAGGAGGTCGCCCGGCAGCTCATCGACTTCGACCGGGAGTTCGCGGCGCTGTTCAGCGAGCGGCCGGACGGCGAGGACGCCGACCCCGCCCGGTTCCAGCGCTACTTCCGCGAGCAGGGGCGGTTCACCGCCGGTGTCGCGGTCCGCTACGAGCCCTCCGCGCTCACCGCGGCACCGACCCACCAGCACCTGGCGGAGGGCCTGCCGGTCGGGATGCGGTTCCACTCCGCGCCGGTCGTCCGGCTGGCCGACGCCAAACCGATGCACCTCGGCCACGCCGCCCGGGCGGACGGTGCCTGGCGCCTCTACGCGTTCGCCGACCGGCCCCACCCCGGCGCCCCCTGTTCCCGGCTGCGGGAACTGGCCGGTTTCCTGGCCTCGGCGGACTCGCCGATCGCCCGGTTCACCCCCGCAGGCGCCGATCCCGACTCGGTGCTCGACCTCCGGGCGGTGCTCCAGCAGGGGCACCGCGAGCTCACCGTCGAGGACCTGCCGCCGGTCCTCCTGCCCCGCAAGGGGCCGTTCGGGCTCGTGGACTACGAGAAGGTCTTCTGCCCCGACCCGGCCAGCGACGTCTTCGATCGGCGCGGCTTGGACCGGGAGCGCGGAGCCCTCGTGGTCGTCCGGCCGGACCAGTACGTCGCGAACGTGCTCCCGCTCGACGCCCGCGCGGAGCTCGTCGACTTCCTCCGCGGAGCGCTGGTCGAGGTCGCAGCGCCCACGACCGCGCCCGGCGGAGGAGCTCGTCCGTCCCGTTCGGACTCGCGGTAGCCCCGCGCCCGCCGCCGAACTACCCCTCGCGGTCCCGCGGGACCGCGGAGCGCGTGAGATCGGGTGCCGCCTCCTCCGGGGCCGCGGCCCTGCGGGCCTGGCCGCGCGCGTACACCGCCGAGACGATCAGCTGCAGCAGGTGGTAGAGCATGACGGGGACGATGACGGCCCCGACCTGCGGCCCGGGGAACAGCGCCCCGGCGATCGGGAGGCCGGTGGCGAGGCTCTTCAACGACCCGCACAGCACGATCGTGCTGCGATCCGTCCGCGGCAGCCGGAGCAGGCGCGTCCCGCCGTGCAGGAGCGCCATCACCGAGGCGAGCAGCACCGCGCCGAGCAGCGCCAGCGACGCCACCTGCGCCGCCCCGACCTCGGACCACGTCCCCGCGGTCACGCTGCTGCTGAACGCCACGTACACGATCAGCAGGATCGAGCCGCGTTCGTAGTGGCTGAGCGCCCGGCGGTTGTTCTCCACGCGCTCACCGATCCACCGCCGCGCGAGCTGCCCCGCGGCGAACGGCACGATCAGCTGGGTGAGCAGGGACGCGACCGATGCCGCGGAGAAGGAGGAACCGGTGGACAGCAGCACCGCGACGAGGACCGGGGTGGTGACGACCCCGAGGACCGTCGACATCGACGCCGAGCAGATCGCCGCCGGCACGTTCCCCCGCGCGGTCGCGGTGAGCGCGACCGAGGACTGCACCGTGGACGGAAGCGTGCACAGGAAGAGGAAACCGACCGCGAGCTGACCGGGCAGCAGGTGCGAGACCACCGGTGCCGACACCAGCCCGAGGACCGGGAACAGGGCGAACGTGCTCGCCAGGATCACCACGTGCAACCGCCAGTGGCGCGCTCCCGCGAGCACGGCGCGCCGCGACAGCCGCGCGCCGTACAGGAAGAACAGCAGCGGCACGGCGAGGTCCGCGAACCACGCCGCGATCGCGGCCGCGGATCCCCGCGCGGGCAGCACCGCGGCCGCGAGCACGGTCGCGAGCAGCGCGACCACGAACCCGTCCGGACGCCATCCCCGCAGCGATACGAGCTGACGCATGATCCTCCTCCGCTGACTGCGCCGAGTCTGCGCTGCGCACGCGGCGGGAGGAACCGCGGAGCACGCACTGACTGCTATCGCGGAACGCGATAACCTCGGTGCGTGTTCGACCCCGTTCTGCTCCGGACGTTCCTCGTCGTCGAGGAGGTGCGCAGCTTCACGCAGGCGGGCGCGCGGCTGGGAGTGCGGCAGTCGACGGTGAGCCAGCAGATCCGCAAGCTCGAGCAGACCGCCGGACGCGTGCTCTTCGACAGGGACACCCACGCCGTCGACCTCACCTCCGACGGCGAGGCGCTGGTCGGGTTGGCCAAGAACATCCTCGACGCGAACGAGCGGGCCTGGAACTACTTCGCCGAGTCCGATCTGCGCGGCCGCCTGCGCCTCGGGATCTCCGAGGACTTCGCGCTGACGCGGCTGCACGAGGTGCTCGCCGACTTCCGCCGCGGGCACCCCCTGGTCGACCTGGAACTCACGGTGGGGCTCAGCGGCACCCTCGACGAGCGCCTCCAGCACGACCAGCTGGACCTGGTGCTGGCCAAACGCCGCCCCGGGCAGCGCCGCGGCCGCCTGCTGTGGCGCGAGCAGCTGGTGTGGATCGCCGCCCCGGGCGTCGTCCCGAACCCGGGCGAACCCGTCCCGCTCATCCTGTACCCGCCGCCGAGCATCACCCGCGAGTACGCGACCGAAACCCTGGAACGGCACGGGTCGCCCTGGCGGGCCTCCTGCACCTGCACCGGGCTCAGCGGGCTGCGCGCGGCCGCGCTGGCCGGCCTCGGCATCGCGGTGCACGCCCGCAGCCTCATCCCCGGCGGGCTGGTCGAGGTTCCCCGCACGGCCGGACTGCCCTCCCCGGGGGAGGTGGAGGTCGTCCTGCTCGCGCGGGAGGAGGCGGGTGACGCCACGGTCGAGGCGCTGAGCGCGGCGATCCTCGACAACGGGGACCGCTTGCGCTGACGGTGCCCGAGCGGTCGGCGCGGGGCGGCGCCTCGGGCGCGCCGGAGCACGCCGCGCCGCCGCGGTGCGGTTGCCGAGGACCCGCCCGCCCACGAGCGGGACGATCCAGCGGCACGGCGAGGCACTTCCGGACAGTCGTGCCGGGTTGAAAGCGCGGAGCTCCGGCGGTGACCGGTAGTCTCCGCGGCATGGCCGACATCGACTTCCGCTCCCGCATCGGCGTCTGGTGGACCAGCGACAGCTGGTCGATCAACGACGTGCTCACCCGCGCCCGCGAGATCGAGCAGCTCGGTTACGCCTCCCTGTTCTACGGCGAAGCCGGTGGCAAGGAGAGCTTCACCCAGGCCGCCGCCCTGCTGGGCGGCACCGAGCGGCTGGTGGTCGGGACCGGCATCGCCAACATCCACGCCCGCAGCGCCCCGGCCGCCGAATCCGGCGCCCGCACCCTCGCAGCGCTGCACCCGGGACGTTTCGTGCTCGGGCTGGGCGTCAGCCACGCCCCGCTGGTGGAGCGCAGCTACGCCGGCACCTACGACAAGCCCCTGAGCACCATGCGGGAGTACCTGCGGACCATGGACGCGGTCCCCGAGCAGGTCGAGCCGGGCGCGCAGCGCCTGGCCCGGCTGCTGGCCGCGCTGGGGCCGAAGATGATCGAGCTGTCCGGTACCGCCGCCGACGGGGCGCACCCGTACCTGGTGACCCCGGAGCAGACCGCGCGCACCCGCGAGCAGCTCGGACCGGATGAGTGGGTGGTCAGCGAGCAGGCCGTCGCGCTCACCGCGGACCGGGAGACCGGTCTGCGGCGCGCGCACCAGCACCTGCACATGTACTCGCAGCTGCCGAACTACCGGAAGTCCTGGTTGCGGCAGGGATTCGACGAGTCCGACGTGGTCGTCGGCGGCTCGACCCGGCTGGCCGAGCACATGGCCGCGATCGGTGGCACCGAGGCGGTCGCGGCGCACGTGAAGCGGCACTTGGACGCCGGCGCCGACCACGTGGTGGTCCAGGTGCTCGGTGACGATCCCGCCGCCGACCCGATGCCCGCGCTGCGCGAGCTCGCCCCGGCCCTCGGGCTGGGCTGAGCACGCCCGCCCCTGCGGCCCTCCCCGACCCGGTGGCCCGTCCGCCCCGCAGCGCGGACGGGCCACCCGCATCCCTCCCGGCACGTCCGCGCCGTTCGGGACGTCGGTCACGCGGTCGCGACGGTGAGCCCGATGCGGTCCCAGGCGGTGTTGAAGTAGCCCTTGGGGTTCCAGAGCGAGGACTCGTGCTCCGGTTGCACGGTTCCCGCGGTGTCCCAGGCCCGCGCGGTGATCTCCACCTCGCCGGGTGCCAGGTCGAGGGTGACGTGCCAGTGGCACCACGACCACGGGCTGGACGGGGAGTCGAGCTCGGCCCGGTGCCAGTTCCGGCCGCCGTCGGCGGAGACGTCCACGCGGGCGATCCCGCGGCCGTCACCGGCCACTGCATACCCCTTGACGGTGGTGGGACCGGCGGTGACTGCGGCCCCGTCCTCGGGGGTCAGAACGGCCGAGTTGACGGCGAGCGGTCCCAGGGCCAGCCCCTCACCGGGCGGGGCGGTGTCGGGATCGACACCTGGCGGCAACAACCGGTACGCGGTGGCCTGGAAGAAGTTCTCCGAAGGGCGTTCCCGAACGGTGATGCGGTCGACCCACTTGACGCTCCGGGCGCCGATGTAGCCGGGGACGACGACGCGGACCGGTGCTCCGTGGACAGCGGAGAGGGGCTGCCCGTTCATCTCCCAGGCCAGCAGCACTTCCTCGCCGGTGGCCTTGGAGAGCGGGACGGAAGCGCCGAAGCGCTGCGGTGGCACGGCCTCGGGGGCGACGTCGGGGGCCTCGAACGCGACGTGGCCGGCTTCGCCGGAGAAACCGGCGGCGCGCAGCACATCGGCCAGGCGCGCACCGGTCCAGGTCGCGTTGGAGGTCGCGCCCCGCCCCCAGGGGTGCCCGGGGATGTCACCGATCTTCATCAGGCCGGAGCGCCGGTTGCCGGCGCACTGCAAGGTGGCCACCACCTGGTGGTGGGTGAAATCGCGTTGCAGCTCCCGCAGCGACAGCTCCAAGGGCCTCTCCACGAGCCCGTCGACCGCGAGCCGCCACGAGTTCGGATCCGGCTCGGGCACCGGGCCGTGGTTGCGCACGTAGAATTCCCCGGCGCTGGTCAGCGGCGACTGCGCCAGCACGGCCTGCGAGGGCTCCGCGTTGAACGGTTCCTGCTGGTGCACGGTCACGTCGCTGCTCTTGTCCCACGACATCGCTGTTCCTCCGGTCATCATGGCCTTTCTCGTCGAGGGATTCGCACGTTCTTGGAGGGGCGGGCGGTCAGGCGGGAATCGCGCTCTCGACGTCGGTGAGCATCCCGTCGATGCCGGACAGCAGCTCGTCCAGCACGTCGCCCTCGGCGATCAGCGGCGGCGAGACCATGAGCATGGTGGCGCCGCGGTCGTCACCTCGCAGGATCACGCCCGTGCGGTGGAACGCCTGCGGCAGGACCTCCCGCAGCACTCGGCGGGACTGCTCGTCGGTGAGTTCGCGTCCCGTTCCGCGGTCGGCCATCAGCTCGATCGCGTAGAAGTAGCCGGTGCCGCGGACGTCCTTGACGCACCGGTGCGCCTGCTGCAGGGAGTCCAACCCCTCGCGCAGCACCGGCCCCCGTGATTCCACATTGGCCAGAACGGATTCCTCGCGCATGGCGTTGATGGTGGCGGCTGCGACGGCCGTGGCCATCGGATGCCCGCCCCACGTCGCGCCGTGGGTGAAACCGCCGCGGTCTCCCGCGTCGAAGAGCTGCTCGACCAGGGGCTCGCGAGCGATCACCCCGCCGAGCGGGGCGTAGCCGGCGGTGGATCCCTTCGCGAAGGTGACGAGGTCGGGCGTGACGCCGTAGCGCGCGCTGCCGAACCACGAGCCGAGCCGTCCGAACGAGCAGATGACCTCGTCGGAGACCAGCAGGATGCCGTGCTCGTCGCAGATGCGGCGGAGCTCCTGCCAGTACCCCTCCGGCGGGACGAGCGCGCCCCGCCCGTTCTGCACCGGTTCGGCGAAGATCGCAGCGATGCTCTCCGGGCCTTCCTCGGCGATCACTTGCTCGATCCGCCTGATGCACTCGAGCTGCGCGGCGGGACCGCAATCCCCCAGCAGTCCCAGGGTGTTCGGCACGTGCCGAACACCGTCCAGCAGGGGTTCGAAGGACTGCCGGATCTTGGGGATTCCGGTGACCGACAGCGCCCCCAGAGTTGTTCCGTGGTAAGCCATTTCGCGACCTATGATCTTGGTCCGGTTCGGCTGTCCGCGGTTGCGGTGGTATTGGCGCACGAATTTCAGCGCGCTCTCGACCGCTTCGGAACCTGAGTTGACGAAGAACGTCGTGGTCAGGTCCCCGGGGGCCAGTTCGGCGATCAGCGAGGCGGTCTCCACGGCGGGCGGGTGCGCCGATCCCCAGTTGGTCGAGTAGGGCAGCAGGTCCATCTGCTTGGCGGCCGCGGAGACGATGTCGCCGCGGCTGTGCCCCAGGTTGACGCAGAAAAGACCGGACAGCCCGTCGAGGAAGCGCCGTCCGTCGCCGTCGAACAGGTGGCATCCCTCGCCGCGCACGAACACGGGCATGCCCCCGTTGCGCCACTGGTCGCCGCGGGTGAAGTGGGGGCCGAGGTGGCGACGCGCCTTGTCCTTGAGCTCTGCGGTGTCCACGCTTCCTCCTTCAGCACTCGTGCGGGGTGCGGCCGGCACCGGGGTCCGTCCCCGGGCGGCCGCCGACTTCGACGATGCCGAAGCTGCGCGCCCTCCGGGGAGAGCCAGTGGCGGAGCGCTCGGCGGGGCCAGATGCCGCGGTGGCTGGACCCCTCCGCGAGTCCGCTTCTGGTGCTTCTCGTGGAACCAGTCGTCACCTCATCGTCGAGCCACCCCGCTGATGGGGTGGCTGATCGACCAGGGCAGATGGGAGCGGAAGATGAAGATCGGTGTTCCTCGGGAGCTGAAGAACCAGGAATTCCGGGTGGCCGCCACGCCGGCGGGCGTCCACGAGCTCACGTCCCGCGGGCACGAGGTCGTCGTCGAACGCGCGGCCGGTGCGGGCTCGTCCATCAGCGATGACGACTACGCGGCCGCAGGGGCGAAGGTGCTCGACTCGGCCGAGGACGTGTGGGCGACGGCCGAGCTGGTGCTCAAGGTCAAGGAACCCGTCGCCGAGGAGTACGGCAGGATGCGCCGGGGCCAGGTGCTGTTCACCTACCTGCACCTCGCCGCCGAGCAGGAGTGCACCCGCGCGCTGCTGGATTCCGGCACCACCGGCGTCGCCTACGAGACCGTGCAGCTCCCGGACGGATCACTGCCGCTGCTCTTCCCGATGAGCGAGGTGGCGGGACGACTGGCGCCCTTCGTCGGTGCGCAGTCGCTGATGCGGACCAGTGGTGGGCGCGGCACGCTGCTGGGCGGGGTTTCCGGTGTGCACCCCGGCCGGGTGGCGGTGCTCGGTGCCGGCGTGGCGGGGATGAACGCGGTCGCGGTGGCCGCCGGAGCCTGGTCGGACGTGGAGCTGCTCGACAAGGACGTGGACAAGCTGCGCGCCGCGGACCGGATGTACCAGGGGCGGATCCGCACCACGACCTCGAACAGCTACGAGATCCAGCGGGCCGTCGCCGAGGCCGACCTGGTGATCGGGGCGGTGCTCGTGCCCGGGGCGAAGGCGCCGAAGCTGGTCACCAACGAGATGGTCGCGCGCATGAAGCCGGGCAGCGTGATCGTGGACATCTCGGTGGACCAGGGAGGTTGCATGGAGGACTCCCGCCCCACCACCCACGAGGACCCCACCTTCCGGGTGCACGACTCGGTGTTCTACTGCGTGGCGAACATGCCGGGATCGGTGCCGAACACCTCGACGCACGCCCTCACCAACGTCACGCTGCCCTACGTGCTGGAGATCGCGGACCGGGGGCTGCGCGGTGCGGTGGCGGCCAGGGGAGAGCTGGCCGGTGGTGTCAACACGGTGGCCGGGCACGTGACGAACCCCGGTGTGGCCGAGGCGCTCGGGCTGGAGTGCGCCTCCGCGGAGCGGCTCCTCGGCTGACCGCCGGGAGGAGGGCGCCGAGGGGTGGTGGCAGCGCTGCGGTGAAGCTACTGTGCCACCCACTCGGTGCGTGCCCGAGAACGTGCGGGAGGAACCATGCCGAGAATGTTGATCGAAATCGACCGAACGTCCGACGAACCGCTGTACCAGCAGGTGCGGCGGGCGATCGAGCACGGGATCGCGGTGGGCACCTTCGACCCCGTGCACCGCCTGCCGAGTTCGCGGGAGCTCTCCGAGCAGTTGGACGTGTCGCGCAACACGATCAACCTCGCCTACCAGGAGTTGATCGCCGAGGGCTTCGTGGACAGCCAGGAGCGGCGCGGGTTGTTCGTCAACTCGGAGATGCGGCCGCACTGCACCGCCCAGGAGCACGACACGACCCCCCGCATCGACTGGTCCCGCCGGATCCGCCGTGCACCCGACGCCGAGGTGCCGCACATCGAGAAGCGCGCGGACTGGCCCCGCTACCCCTACCCCTTCCTCGCGGGGCAGGTCGACGTGAGCGCGTTCCCGGCGCGGTCGTGGGCCCGCTGCTTGCGCGATTCCCTGTTCCACCCGCACATCTACCACAGCCTGCAGGACAGCGTCGCCTCCGACGACCCGAAGCTGGTGGACATGATCCGCAGGCACCTGCTGCCCTCCCGGGGCATCGAGGCGGCTCCGGAGGAGGTGCTGGTCACGGTCGGTTCCCAGCAGGGCCTGGACCTGCTGAGCCGCGTGCTGCTGGGGCCGGGGCAACGGGTGGACATCGAGGACCCCGGATACCTGGACGCCCGGCACATCTTCCTCCGCAGCGGTGCCGCGGTGCGCGGACGGGACGTCGACCAGGCCGGGATGCAGACCCCGGCCTCGCTGCGGGGCACGGATCTGCTGTACCTGACGCCGAGCCACCAGCACCCGACCAACGTGACGTTGAGCATCGGCCGCCGGCACGAGCTGCTGCAGCGCGCCGGGGAGAGCGGCACGGTCGTGGTGGAGGACGACTACGACAGCGAGTTCCGCTACCAGGGGCGTCCGACACCGGCGCTGAAGGCGCTCGACCGCACCGGTGATGCGGTGTACCTGGGCACGTTCTCGAAGTTCCTGTCCCCCGGACTGCGCCTGGGATACCTGGTGGGGCCGGCGCCGCTGATCGCGGAGCTGCGGCAGGTGCGCCGCTACGTCTGCCGGCACCCGGCGGGCCAGCTGCAGCGGGCGCTGGCGCTGCTGATCGAGACCGGGGAGTACCTGCGGTCGCTGCGCCGCTACCGCACCAGGCTGATGCGCAAGTGGGAAGCGGTGTGCGAGGGGGTCAGGCGGCACCTGCCGTGGGAGGAGGCGGTGTTCCCACCGGGAGGCGTGAGCCTGTGGATGACGGGTCCTCCCGAGCTCGACTGCAGGCGGCTCGTCGAAAGGGCCGAGCAGCGCGGGGTTCTCGTCGAGCCGGGGGACATCTTCTTCATGGACCCCGAACGCGGGCGCAACCACTTCCGCATCGGTTTCCCCGCTGTTCCGCTGCGCCGGATCGACGAAGGCCTGCGGGTGCTGGGGGACGTCGCCGGTGAACTCCTCGACGGGAGTTCGAAGAGGACGGGCTGAGCACCTGGTCCCGGATGGAGGATGCCGTCTGGACCTACCCGCGGTGCGCGAACCGAGGTCTCATCGAGGTCCAGTGCGTTCCGACGCGCACCTCCACCGACGAACTGCGATCCCTGCTCGCCGAGGCGACGGTGCTCGGCGGCGGGGTCGTGCTCGCGGCCGGATCAGCCGCGGACTCGTCCCAGGGGCGCGGTGTTCCCCTCGGCGCTCTCCTGCGCCCGGCGACCCGCCGCTCCTGCCGCGCTCGCACGTGCTCCGCAGTCCACTCCGGACGGGCGGACCGGGACCGCGGGGGTCGACCGAGCCCCACCGGGACGCCGGGACTCGGTGACGGGTCCCGGCGGGGAGGCCGGTGCTCCGGTGCGCCGCACCGCGGGAGGTTGCCGTCGGACGTCCGCTTCGACGAGGAGGGAGCGTTCCGCGATGCGCGGCGCGATCAGGTCCGAACAGGTGCACGGGACAAGCGGGTCCGGAGCGGTCGACTCCGGTCCCGTGGTGCGGTGGCGCGAACGGGTGGCGGGGCGGGGCGTGCGCGTCGCCCTGGCCGACGGTGCGGATCCGCGCGCCGTGCGAGCCGCGATCGACCTGCACGAGGAGGGCTTGCTGGTTCCCCGCCTCGTGGGGCGCAGGGAGGAGGTCGAACGGGTCGCCGGAGGCGCGGTGCCCGCGGGCGTGGTCTGCGAGCCGGATGACCTCGCGCGGGATCCGGCCGTGGTGCGGGCGCTGGACGCGGCCTTCGCCGGGCGGTCCCCGGAGGAACGCCGCTCGGCCGCGGCCGACCCGGTGGCGCTGACCGCGGCGGCGCTGCAGGCCGGGATCGTGGACTGCGGTGTGGCAGGAGCTTCGCGCTCGACCTCGGACGTGCTGCGCGCCGGCCTCCGCGTGGTCGGCCTGCAGGAGCACGTGACCACGTTGAGCAGTTCCTTCCTCATGGTGCTGCCGGACGGCCGCGCGCTGACCTTCGCCGACTGCGCGGTCCTGCCGGATCCGGACGAGCGGCAGCTCGCCGACATCGCCACCGCCGCGTCGGCGACGCACGAGGCGCTCACCGGTGCGGAACCGCTGGTGGCCATGCTCTCGTTCAGCACGCTGGGCAGTGCCGAGCACGAGGTGGTCAGCAGGGTCCGCTCCGCGACGCAGCTGGTGCGCCGGCGCCTCCCGGAGATCCGCGTCGACGGGGAGCTGCAGTTCGACGCCGCGGTGGTCGAGGCCGTCAGCTCCCACAAGGCGCCCGGATCGGAGGTCGCGGGACGCGCGAACGTCCTCGTGTTCCCGAACCTGGGTGCGGGGAACATCGGCTACAAGATCACCGAACGGTTCGGCGGCGCAGTGGCCCTGGGGCCGATCCTGCAGGGGTTGCGGGCACCGCTGAACGACCTCTCCCGCGGGTGCAGCGCGGCGGACATCGAGGTTCTCGCCCTGGTCAGCGCGGTGCAGGCGCTCCGCTGACCAGGCCGGGCTCCAGCTGGCCAGGCCGGAGCTGGTGCTCCCACCGCGGGACCGCACCAGCTCCGGCGCGAGCGCGGACAGACCCCTCGCGCTCGACCGGTTCCCCTGCTCGACCGGCCCGGGGCCGAACGGCGCAGCGGAACCGGGCCGGCAGTCGCCGCTGCCGGCCCGGTTCCGCTCATCCGGCCCGCGCTGCGCAGCGCCGTCAGGTCTGCGGGGGCGACGGGTGCGCGTCGGCGGCAGCGGCCCCCGTCGTCGGTCGCCGCGCCTCCTCGCGGCCGGTGCGCGCTTGCGGAACCTCGGGCCCGTCCTCCGCGGGGTGGGGCATGTCGAGGATCAGGTAGTCCAGGTCCCGGGCCGGGATTTCGCGGATCCTCCGCGCCCGCACGGAGTAGAAGGTGGCGCCCAGGGCGGACCAGGCGAGCAGGGCGATCCAGGACGGCGTGCTCAGCGCCGCGGGCGAGGCGGGGACGAGGAGGAGCCCGATGAAGGTGCCGCCGAACAGGGCGCCGAGCAGGCTCAGGGACTTCTTCACCGGTGCGACCGTCGGGGTGACGGGATCCCGGGGGGAGGCGGTCCCAGCGGTGCTCCAGCGGAACAGCCGGTAGGCGACCAGGCACGTGTACGTGTAGGCGATCGCGACTCCGATGGCGGACATGTCCACGATCCACAGCAGCGCCTCCCGGCCGAACCACGGGGTGATCAGGCAGATCAGGCTCGCGAAGATGATGCCCGCCGCGGGCGTGCCGAACCTCGGGTGCACCCGGCCGAAGAGGCGCGGCAGGATGCGCGCCCTGCCCATGGAGAACATCAGGCGGCTCGCGGCGACGTAGAAGCCGTTGAGTCCGGTGAAGATCCCGGCGCACAGAGCCGCGGCGAGGACGAGGGTGCCGAGGCCGCCGAACAGGGTGGCGACGGCGCTTCCCGTGCCCCAGGTCGGTTCTGCGGCGAGGAGGCTCTGCCAGGGCACGGCCGCGGCGGTGGCCACGACCATCATCGAGTAGAACAGCGCCGCCGAGACCAGGGCGAGCACGATCAGCCGGAAGGCCTTGCCCGGGGCGAAGTTGAACTCCTCGGCGGCTTGCGGGACGTTGTCGAAACCGACGTAGGCCCACGGAGCGATCGCGACGATCGCGAGCACGGCCGACCACGGCGGGGTCTCCGGGGTGAACGCGGGCAGGAGGTTGCTCGGCGCGGTGGCGGGATGCGCGAGAACCCCGATGGTCACCAGCACGGCCCCGGCGATCATGGCGAGCACGAAGGCGAACTGCAACCGGCCCGAGACGGTGGAACCGCGCACGTTGAGCACGGCGAAGGCGACGAGCGCCAGGCTGGTGATCAGCACCTCGCCGAAGTGGACCTCCCAGCCCGCGACCTCGTACATGCGCCCCCACTCGACGAGCCAGGGCGCGGTGAACTTCGCGAGCACCCCGAGGGCCGAGGCGTTCAGCGCGACGATGGAGAAGTAGCCCAGCGCCAGGAACCACCCGCACACGTACGCGTGGGTGCGCCCGAGGCCCAGGTAGGTGTAGGCGAACTCACCGCCGGAGACGGGGATCTTCCGGATCAGGAACCCGTAGCTCACCGCGATCACGATCATCAGCGCGCTGCCGATGAGCAGGCCCAGGACGGTGCCGAGGGGGCCGGCGGTGGCGATCCAGTCGGCCGGCAGGACGAAGCTTCCCCAGCCGACCGCCGATCCCAGCGCGATGGCCCAAACCCATTGCGGTTTCAGCGTTTTCGAAAGCTGTGCTCGTTCTTCCACGTCTGGAACTCCTTCTGGCTGTCGCACCGGGATGACGGGGCGTCGAGCAGCGCGGAGGGCGCCCGCTGCCACGGGACCGGTCGGCTGCGTTCGGCGGTGACATCGCGACGCGAGGCCGCGGGCGGGTCGCGTCGGTGGGAGTCCCCTGCGGGGTTCTGCGGATGCGTGCGGCCGCCGCGATGGTGCCGGACCCGGTCTGCGCGTTGTGTCGCGGGTCATAGTAGGGACGACGGGTCCGGCGGCGGAGGTCCAGTTGCCGGGAAAGTGAGCGACCCAGAGTCCTGCAGCGCTGGTGGGGGAGCCGGACCGCGGTCTGCTCGCCGGGGCCGCGGCCCGCTCCCGCCTGGGTCGTGGCCAGCACCCGCCTGCGGCGGGAGGGCTCGCCGGGGCCGCGGCGCGGATCGGGGAGGGCCCCGCCGCGGGCGATCCGCCGCAGCGGTGCGCCCCGCGCGCGGTCCGGCGTTCGGGATCAGGGGTTTCGCTGCTGCGGGGTCAGTCGGCGGAGGCGGACGCGCCCTCCGACTCGATGCGTCCCAGCGCCTCGGCGGCGCGCTGCAGAGCGGGGACCAGCTGCGGTGCCTGCTCGACGCCCAGGCGCATGATCGGTGCCTGGACGGCCACGCACAGGTTGGAGCGACCGGTCCCTGCCGGGACGAGGACGGCTGCGCAGACCAGGCCGGGCAGGAACTCCTCGTCGTCGATGGCGTAGCCGTTCGCGCGGACGCGTTCGAGCTCGTCCTCCAGGGCGTCGAGATCGGTCGCGGTCTTCGGGGTGTACTGCTTCAGCGGCGCGTGGGCCAGGAGTTTGCGCCGCTGCGCCGGGGTCAGCTGGGACAGGATCACCTTGCCGCTGGCCGAGGCGTGCACCGGCACGCGGGAGCCGGGGCGCAGGTAGAACCGCAGCGGTTCGGGCGTCTCGACGCGGTCGAGGTAGACGACCTCGTCGCCGGTCAGGGCGGTGATGTTGCAGCTCTCGCCGATTTCCTCCACCAGCTCGCGCAGCACCGCGTGCCGCGCGCCGTGCTGGGTGGAGTTGAGCAGCAGGTTCTGGGCCAGCCGGCGCAGGCGGCTTCCCGCGGCGTAGTGGCGACCGTCGGCCTGGCGGACCAGCAGGCCGCCGCTCTCGAGCTGCTGCAGCATGCGGTGCAGGGTCGGCTTGGGCACGTCGGTCTCCTCGACGAGTCCCTGCAGCGAGACGAACTCGTCCTTGGCGGCGATCAGCTCCAGCAGCGCGAACAGCCGCATCGCCGGTGTCTCGCCGCCGAGCTCGGCGGCGATCTCGATCTCACGAACTGGTTCCATCGTGTCGCCAGGTTACAGGTACCGGAAATCAGGATGCCAAGTACCGGTCTTCGGTACATCCGTTGACTCGGGTGTGGCTGCGCCTTACCTTTGAGTCCAGTTTCAGGAACTGTGCGTACCGATTATTCGTACTCGATATCTGTTCCGTGCTTCCGGTGAGAGAGGAATCCGATGACTGACAGCACTGCCGGGGCGAACCGAGAGGTCGTGGTCGGCCAGCAGGAGATGACCCCCTCCGAGGCGTTCGTGGAGACGCTGGTCGCCAACGGCGTCACCGACATCTTCGGCATCATGGGGTCGGCGTTCATGGACGCGATGGACATCTTCGCCCCCGCCGGCATCCGCCTGGTGCCGGTGGTGCACGAGCAGGGCGCCGGCCACATGGCGGACGGCTACGCCCGGGTCAGCGGCCGCCACGGCGTGGTGATCGGGCAGAACGGGCCCGGCATCAGCAACTGCGTCACAGCGATGGCCGCGGCGTACTGGGCCCACAGCCCCGTCGTCATCGTGACCCCCGAGGCGGGGACCATGGGCACCGGCCTGGGCGGCTTCCAGGAGGCCAACCAGCTGCCGATGTTCCAGGAGTTCACGAAGTACCAGGGCCACGTGAACAACCCGGCCCGGATGGCCGAGTACACCGGGCGGTGCTTCGAGCGCGCGCTCTCCGAGATCGGGCCGACGCAGCTCAACATCCCGCGCGACTACTTCTACGGCGAGATCAGCACCGAGATCCCGCGGCCGCGCAGGCTCGACCGCGGTCCGGGCGGGGAGCAGTCCCTGTCGGAGGCGGTGGAGCTGCTGGCCGAAGCCGAGTTCCCCGTGATCATCTCCGGCGGGGGCGTCGTGATGGCCGACGGCGTGGCGGAGTGCGAGGCCCTCGCCGAGCGCCTCGGCGCCCCCGTGGTGAACAGCTACCTGCACAACGACTCGTTCCCCGCCAGCCACCCGCAGTGGTGCGGCCCGCTGGGGTACCAGGGCTCGAAGGCCGCGATGAAGTTGCTCTCCCGGGCGGACGTCGTGCTCGCCCTGGGCACTCGCCTCGGTCCCTTCGGGACCCTGCCGCAGCACGGTCTCGACTACTGGCCGACCAACGCCAAGATCATCCAGGTCGACGCCGACCACAAGATGCTCGGCCTGGTCAAGAAGATCGCGGTCGGGATCTGCGGTGACGCCCGGGCCACCGCCGAGGCGTTGACCGAGCGGCTGTCCGGGAAGTCGTTGACCTGCGACGCCACCCGCGAGCAGCGCGCCGATGCGATGCAGGCGGAGAAGGACGCCTGGGAGGCCGAGCTGGACGAGTGGACCCACGAGACCGATCAGTACAGCCTGGACGTGATCGCCGAGCAGGAGGGCGAGCGGGGCAACTGGCTGCACCCGCGGCAGGTGCTGCGCGAGCTGGAGCGGGCCATGCCCGAGGACGTGATGGTCTCCACCGACATCGGCAACATCAACTCGGTGGCCAACAGCTACCTCCGGTTCGAGAAGCCGCGCAGCTTCTTCGCACCGATGAGCTTCGGCAACTGCGGCTATGCGCTGCCGACGATCATCGGCGCCAAGGCCGCGGCCCCGGACCGGCCGGCGATCGCCTACGCCGGGGACGGCGCGTGGGGGATGAGCATGGGCGAGATCATGACCTGCGTGCGCCACGACATCCCCGTCACGGCGGTGGTGTTCCACAACCGCCAGTGGGGTGCGGAGAAGAAGAACCAGGTGGACTTCTACGACCGCCGGTTCGTGGCCGAGGAGCTGGAGAACGAGAGCTTCGCCGCGATCGGGCGGGCCATGGGGGCCGAGGGCGTCGTGGTCGACAAGCTCGACGACGTCGGTCCGGCCCTGCGCAAGGCCGTCGACAAGCAGATGAGCGAGGGCAGGACCACCGTCCTCGAGGTCATGTGCACGCGCGAGCTGGGCGACCCGTTCCGCCGCGACGCGCTGCGCGAACCGGTGCGGTACCTCGACAAGTACAAGGACTACGTCTGATCCGCGCGCGAGGCGCGATCGCCGCCGTCTCCGCGGCCCCGCCCCGGGCTTCCGGGGCGGGGCCGCGTGTCTGCGGGGTGCGGAGAGCGCTCGACGTGCGCGGGTCCCGGCGCTATTCCAGCGTGGCGGCGACCTGCTGAGCCGCTCGGCGTGCCAGGAGGCCCAGTTCGCCGAACCTGCTCTCCGGGACGCGGTCCTTCGGCCCCCACACGCTGACGATGGCGAACGGGCGCCGGGAAGCGTCGAAGACGGGCGCGGACACGCCGTACAGGTGCGGTTCGAGTTCGCCGACGCTGGCGCTGTAGCCCTGCTCGCGGATCTCGGCGAGTTCGGTGCGCAGCGCGGACGCGTCCGTGCGGGTCGTCCCGGTGTACTCGGGCAGGGGGGCGGCCAGGATCGAGTCGACCTCCTCCTCGGGCAGCCACGCGAGGAACGCCTTGCCCGCCGAGGTCGCGTGGATCGGGGTCTGCCGTCCCAGCCAGCGCGCACTGAGCACCACCGGCGGCGTGACCTCGTCCACGTAGGTCAGGCCGAACCGCTGCGCCACGGCGAGGTTGGCGGTCTCGCCGGTGTCGCGGGACAGCTGTTCGAGGATCCCGTGGGACCGGCGCACGAGACCGGTCACGCTCGCGTTCGTGGCCATGCGGGTGACCGCGAAACCGACGGAGTAGCGGTTGGTCGCCGGATCCCGGTCGACCATGCCGTGGTGCTCCAGCGTGGCCAGCAGGCGCCAGGCCGTCGCCCGGTTGAGCTCGCAGCGAGCGGCCAGCTCGGCCGCCGAGAGTCCGTGCGGGGCGGCGGACACCGCGTTGAGCAGCGCTACGGCGCGGTCGAGCGACTGCACCCGCCCGGTCGACGAGGACCGGTGCTGGTCCTGGTCATCGGAGCTGGGGGCGATGTCTGCGTTCATCGTTCCCAGCCTAGTCCGCTCGGACGAGCGGTCTTGACTCACGTCGTCGGCAGCCCTATGTTGCAGGATGCGAACATGGAACGCACGATGTGAAATGACATGGGTGGGAGGACAGTGGACCGGGTCGTTACGCCGTACGAGGGAAGCGGCAGCCGCGAGTGGGACGGTGCTGCGGAGGTCCCCGCACCGCTGCAGCTCCACAGCACCCCGGTGCGCCCCGAGTGGGTCGATTACAACGGGCACATGAGCGAGTCGAGCTACCTGCTCGTCTTCGGCGACAACAGCGACGCCTTCTTCCGCTACATCGGTATCGGCGAGCAGTACCGGGAGAGCGGGCGCTCGCTGTACACAGTGGAGTCGCACATCCACAACAAGCGCGAGGTCGCCGAGGGGGAACCGCTCGCGGTGAACCTGCGGGTGCTCGACCACGACGTCAAGCGGGTGCACATCTTCCACGAGATGCGCCACGGCGGGACCGGCGACCTGCTGGCCACCGCCGAGCAGCTGCTCGTGCACGTCGACAGCGAGCAGGGCAGGTCGTGCGAGATGCCCGAGCACCTGCGGCACCGCCTGGACGCGATCCAGCGCGCGCACGCGGTGCTTCCCCGCCCCGAGGTCATCGGCCGCCCGATGGGCATCCGCCGCTGACCGCCGAGCGAACCGAGGAGCGAACGTGGACTACGAGCTCAGCGACGAGCAGCGCATGGTCGTCGACACCGTCCGCGGCTTCGTGGAGGCCGAGCTGCTGCCGCACGAGGACGAGGTCGAACGGCTGGACGAGGTGCCGGACGGCCTCGCCGCGCACATCCGCGGCAAGGCGCTGCAGGCCGGTCTCTACGCGGCCAACATGCCGGCCGAGCTCGGTGGCGGCGGGCTGGACGCGGTCAGCGCGGTCCTGGTGGAACGCGAGCTGGGCCGGGCGAGCTTCGGACTGCAGATGCTGGTGGCCCGCCCGAGCAACATCCTGCAGGCCTGCGAGGGCGAGCAGCGCGAGCGGTACCTGTTGCCGAGCATCCGGGGCGAGCGGCACGACTGCCTGGCCATGACCGAGCCGGGAGCGGGATCCGACGTGCGGTCCATGACCACCCGAGCGCTGCGCGACGGGGACGACTACGTCCTCAACGGCACCAAGCACTTCATCAGCCACGCCGACGTGGCCGACTTCGTGATCCTGTTCGCCGTCACCGGCACGGAGGAGGGACCGCGCGGGCCGCGGAACGCGATCACGGCCTTCCTGGTCGACCTCGATGCGCCGGGACTGACCGTCACGCGCGGGTCGGACTGCGTCTCGCACCGCGGGTACCACCAGTGCGAGCTGTCGTTCTCCGACTGCCGCATCCCGGCTGCGCAGCGCCTGGGAGCCGAGGGCAGCGGTTTCGAGCTGATGGGCGAGTGGCTCGGAGCCAGCCGGCTCAGCGTCGCGGCGACCTGCGTCGGCCGCGGTCGTCGCGTGCTGGACATGGCCACGAACTGGGCGGCCGAACGCTCCCAGTTCGGCCAGCCCGTCGGCCGGTTCCAGGGAGTCGGGTTCCAGCTGGCCGACATGGCCACGGAACTCGAGGCCGCGGACCTGCTCGCGCTGCAGGCGGCCGCGAAGCTCGACCGCGGGGAGATGACCGACCGCGACGCGGCGATGGCGAAGCTGTTCGCCTCCGAGGCGCTGGCCCGCCTGACCGACCGGGCGGTGCAAGTCTTCGGTGGAGCGGGACTGATGAGTGAACTGCCCATCGAGCGCTTCTGGCGCGACGCGCGCGTCGAGCGGATCTGGGACGGCACCAGCGAGATCCAACGGCACATCATCTCCCGTTCGCTGCTGCGTCCGCTGGGGGCCTGACCGGTGATGGCGACGAGTGACGACCGGCGCCGGCTGATGGCACCCCGGCACATCGCGATGATCGGCGGGGACGCCGCCGCGGAGGCCGTGCGGCAGTGCCGGGAGGTCGGTTTCTCCGGCGAGATCTGGCCGGTGAACCAGCACCGGAGCAGCATCGGGGGACTGCCGTGCTATTCGAGCGTGGGCGAGCTCCCGGCCGGCCCCGACGCGGCGCTGGTGGCAGTCCCCGGGGAGAACGCGCCCCCGGTGGTCGGTGAGCTCTCCGAGCGCGGCGCGGGCGGGGTGGTCTGCCACGCCTCGGGTTTCGCCGAGCACGGACCGCGCGGCGCCGAGCTGCAACGGGCCCTCGTCGCGGCGGCGGGTGAGATGCCGTTGATCGGCCCGAACTGCATCGGCGTGCTGAACTACCTGGACGGTGTGGCGCTGTGGCCGGACCAGCAGGGTGGCCGGCCCGTGCAGCGGGGCGTCGGGATCATCACCCAGAGCGGCAACATCGGCCAGAACATGACGATGCAGCACCGCGGTCTGCCGCTGGCCCAGCTGATCACGGTCGGCAACGGGGCCGGTGCCGGTGTGGCCGAGCTCGTCGAGGGCATGCTCGACGACCCCCGCATCACCGCGATCGGCCTGCACCTGGAAGGCGTCGACGACGTGCCGGGACTGTCCCGGGCGGCGCTGCGGGCCCTGCGGCAGCGCGTGCCGATCGCGGTGCTCAAGTCGGGGGCCTCCGAGCTCGGTGCGCAGCTCAACCTCAGCCACACGAGCTCGCTGGCCGGTGACGACGAGCTGTGCGACGCGCTGTTCCGCCGTTTCGGCATGGCCCGGGTCCACGAGGTGCCCGCGTTCTTGGAGACCCTCAAGTTCCTGCACGTGCACGGGGCCCTTCCGGGGCGCCGCATCGCCTCGGCGAGCTGTTCCGGCGGTGAGGCCTCGCTCGTGGCCGACCTCGCCGAGCGCTGGGGGCTGACCGCGCCGGAGTTCCCGACCCCGACCGCGCAGCGGCTGCAGGACGTGCTCGGGGAGCGGGTGGCGGTGGCCAACCCGCTCGACTACCACACCTACGTCTGGGGCGACCTGCAGGCGCAGACGGACTGCTTCGCGGAGTTCCTCGGCGCGGGGATGGACTGCCACCTGCTGGTGCTCGACGTCCCGCGGGGTGATCGCTGCGATCCCGCGCACTGGTCGACCACCGCGGAAGCCTTCCTGGCGGCGCGGCGGAAGACCTCCGCGGTGTCGTGCGTGGTCAGCAACCTCCCCGAAAACCTCCCGGAGCCGATCTGCGAAACCCTGGTGCACGGCGGGATCGCACCGATGCACGGCCTGCAGGACTGCCTGGCGGCGGTGCGCGCGGCCGCGGACATCGGTGCGGCCCAGGAGTCGGCGCAGTCCAACACCGCGCTGGACGGACGCGCGAACGTCCTCCCCGGCGGCACCGCGTCCACCGTGGACGAGCACACGGGCAAGAGCGTGCTGGCCGAGCACGGCCTGGAGGTGCCCGGAGGTCAGCTCGTCCGGCCGGACCAGGCCGCGACGGCAGCGGCGGGATTGGGCTTTCCCGTCGTGGTGAAGGCCAGCGCGGCCGACCTGGTGCACAAGAGCGATGTCGGCGGGGTCCGGGTGGGCCTCTCCGACCGCGGGGAGGTCGAACGGGCCGTGGCTGCCATGTCGGGCCTCGCCGACGAGTTCCTCGTGGAGCGGGTGGTCGACGGCGCGGTCGCGGAGCTGATCGTCGGCGTGCGGCGGGATCACCGGTTCGGCGCGGCGCTGACGATCGGTGCCGGCGGAATGCTGGTGGAGCTGATCCGCGACGCGGCCACGCTGCTGCTGCCCACCGGGCGCGCGGAAGTCGAAGCGGCGCTGCGCGGACTGCGGATCTGGCCGCTGCTGGCCGGGTTCCGCGGACCGGCGGCCGACGTGCCGGCCGTCGTCGACGCGATCACCGCGATCGCGCAGTACTGCCGCGACAGCCCCGGCCTGGTGGAGCTGGACGTGAACCCGCTGCTGGCGCTGCCCCGCGGCCGCGGTGCGGTCGCGGCGGACGTGCTCATCCGGCGCGATGACGACGATGCGGAGAAGGACGATGGCTGAAGCGGTACGACTCGAGGCCACTGGCGGGGTGCTCACGATCACCCTCGACCGGCCGAAGGCGAACGCGATCGACGTGACCACGAGCAACGCCCTGTACGAGGCGTTCGACCGGTTCCGGCGCGACGAGGAGCTGCGGGTCGCGGTTCTCACGGGCGGGGGCACGCGGTTCTTCTCCGCGGGGTGGGACCTCAAGGCAGCCGCGGAGGGCGAGGCGATCGACGCCGACCACGGGCCGGGCGGGTTCGCCGGGTTGACCGAACTGTTCGAACTGGACAAACCGGTGGTCGCGGCGGTCAACGGGACGGCGGTGGGCGGTGGTTTCGAGCTGGCGCTGGCAGCCGACCTGATCGTCGCGGCCGACCACGCCGAGTTCGCGTTGCCGGAGGTCACGATCGGCGTGGTGGCCGACTCCGGCGGGGTGCTGCGGCTGCCGAAAATCCTGCCGCGAGCCGTGGCCAACGAGATGCTGCTGACCGGGCGCGGGATGGCGGCCGCGGAAGCGCACCACTGGGGACTGGTCAACCGCGTCGTCCCGGGGTCTGAACTGCTGCAGCGGGCGCACGAGCTGGCCGAGCAGATCGCTTCCGGAGCGCCGCTGGCGACGGCGGCCGTCAAGGAGATCACGCGGGCCACCGCCACCACCGACGTCGAAGCGGGTTTCCGCTTGATGCGCAGCGGCGAGCTGCCGGCCTACGCAGCGGTGCTCACCTCGTGGGACGCGGCCGAGGGGCCGCGCGCGTTCGCCGAGAAGCGGGCCCCGCGGTGGCGGGGGTGCTGAGGTCAGCAGCGCCGGTGCACCCGGTCTCCCGCGAACCACGTCTCCAGCACGGTGGTGTCGATCAGGGAGTCGGTGGCGACCGCGAAGGGGTTGCGGTCGAGGACGACGAAGTCGGCGGACTTCCCGGGAACCAGTGAGCCGGTCACGGCGCCCAGGCCCATCGCGCGCGCCCCGTTGATGGTGAACACGGCGACGGCCTCGGCGAGGGTGAGCGCCTGCTCCGGCCAGAGGGCGCCCGGGTGCTGCCCGGTCGGATCGCGGCGCGTGACGAGCCCCTGGATGCCTTCCCACGCGTTCGGGGAGGGGCTGACCGGCCAGTCGGTTCCACCGGCGACCAGCGCTCCCGAGTCGACCAGCGCGCGGTTCGGCTGCATCCGGCCCGCCCGCTCGGCGGGGAGCACCTCGGCGATCGCGGAGGGGATGACGCCCGGGGTCCAGAGGAACGGGGAGATGTCCGCCGCGACGCCGAGCTCGGCGAAGCGCGGGAGGTCGGAGGGGTGGACGAACTGGCCGTGCGCGACCTGGATCACCGGCTCGGTGCGGCCGTGCGCGCGCACCTGCTCGGCGGCGTCGAGCACCGCGCGCACCGCGGCATCGCCCGTGCAGTGCACCTTCGCGGACAGGCCCCGGCGTGCCGCGTCCAGCAGGACGGGGGCGAGCTCGTCGACGGGAACGGTCGTGCTCCCGCGGAAGCAGCAGCCGTGCACGTCGTCGGGGAGGTACGGCTCGAGGAACGCCGCCGTGCGGGTCGGCGGCACCCCGTCGAGGAAGACCTTGACGAAGTCGGGACGGTGGTGCTCGGTGCGGAACTGCTCGGCCCGGTCGAGCAGTTCCGCACCGATCGGGTCGAAACCGAAGACCGGGTCGTTCGCCAGCATCGAGCTGACCACCCACGCCGACAGCCGGCCCGCGCGGTCCAGTTCGGCCAGGGCGCGCATGATGTCCACTGACACCCCCGCGTCCTGGAACGCGGTCACACCGCAGCGGTGGAGCGTGGCGATGCCCGCGGCGCAGGACCGCCGGTGCTGTTCGGGACTCAGTCCCCCACCGGCGCGCATCGCGCGCTCCACCGCGGTTCCCGCCGCCTCCAGCAGGACTCCGGTGGGCTCGCCCGTGACGGGATCGCGCACGATCCGGCCGTGCTCCGGGTCGCTGGTCGTGGCGGTGATACCGGCGAGTTCGAGGGCAGCGGTGCTGACCCACCGGTTGTGCTTGCTGTCGTCCGTGAGCGTCACCGGCCGCCCGCCCGCGGCCTCGTCGAGGGCGCGCCGCGCCGAGGCGTGGCACAGCTGCTCGACGAGCGTCGAGGCCCAGCTGCCGCCGACGATCCACTCGTGCTCGTCGAGCCCCGCGGCGTGGGATCGCACGGCGCGGAGGAGGTCCGTGACGCTCGCGCCCTCGGGCAGCCGCAGCTCGAACAGCTCGGACCTGCCCGCGAGGGAGTGGTGGTTGTGCACGTCGACGATGCCGGGCATCACGAACGCA
Organism: Salinifilum aidingensis; assembly: GCF_054782015.1. NCBI lineage: Bacteria > Bacillati > Actinomycetota > Actinomycetes > Pseudonocardiales > Pseudonocardiaceae > Salinifilum > Salinifilum aidingensis. Next base: position 43,644 of record NZ_BAAGTH010000004.1, read on the forward strand.
CCGCGCATGTCGCGCACCGCTGTGCGCCGTCCGCGGTAGTCGTCGACGTCCGAGCGCGTCCCGACGGCGAGGATCCTGCCGTCGGCCACGGCGATGTCGCTCGCCCAGGGCAGCGAACCTTCCGCCGTGTGCACAACAGCGTTGGTGATGAGCAGGTCGGCGTGCACGGCTGTGCTCCGTTCGTCGCGGGGCGGGGGGATCGTGCTAGTGAGCCGGGTCGACGTCGTGCGGGTGCACCGTGCTGCTGAGCAGGCGCCCGTACGCTCCGAAGGTGAACTGCACAGGGAGTGCCCCGGTCTCGTCGAGGCCGAAGTTCGAGCACGAGGCACACGCCGAGCACGGTCGCGCTGAACCCGATTCCGCGTCTGCTCAGGACGAGCGCGATGAAGACGGAGACGAGGCTCCACACGATCCAGGGCAGGTCCGCCCCCGAAGACGTCGTTGACCGCAGTGGTGGTGAAGAATCCGCTGGTGCCGATCGCGCCCGCGACGAAGCAGTTGTACCCGAGCATCGCGGCGAAACCGGCCACAAGTCCTGGTGGCCTGCCGAGTCCCTCGACCACGAAGGCGTAGAACCCTCCCGCGTTGCTCATCGTCTTCGACATCTGGGCGTCGCCGACCGCGAACAGCAGCAGCACCGCGGTCGCGGCGATGAACGCCGCCGGCATCCCGCCGCCGTCACCGACCGCGATGCCGATCCCCGCGATCACGACCATTCCGGTCAGGGGTGCTACCGCGGCGAGCACGAGGGAGACGATGCCGGGAACACCGAGCACGTTCCTGGCCGGGTCCGTGCCACCGTCCCGGGAGCACTGCTGATCCGTAGGGCGCATCGCGCTTCTCCGGAGCGGGAGGGTTCGCGTGGTGCCGGTGAGTATCGAGCCCGAAAGGCACCCGGGGCTTGTCCGTGAGCGCGCGAACCTGTGCCGGCAGTGCACGAAGAGCCCGGAGTTCGACTGGAACCGGGCACGATGGCCTCCGCGCTCCGGTGCCCGAGCCAGCTGTGCGCCGACCGCGGACCCGGGTTCCCAGAACGGACAGGAGGTAGAGATGTGCGTGCCGTGCGCTGTACCCGCTGATTCCGAGAACGCGCCTTCCGGTCCTGTGTCGGCGGCGCTCAGCCGGCGTGCGGTGCTGGGCGGCGCGGGAGGGATCGCCGTGACGGCTGGGCTCTCTGCGTGCTCGCCGGGCCGCGGGCCGGCGGAGCCGGCGAGCACGAGTGCCGTTTCCGATGCCGGCGTGCAGGGCGCGCGCTCGGAGCTGGAGCTCGTGCTGCTGGGCACGCAGGCGGGTCCGCCGATCGAACAGGCCCGGGCGGGCATCTCCTCGGCCCTCGTCGTGGACGGCGCGACCTACCTCGTCGACTGCGGGCGATCAGCCACGAGCCAGTTCGCCAGGGCAGGCCTGTCGCTGCGATCGCTGAACTCGATCTTCCTCACCCATCTGCACGCTGACCACGTCAGCGATTACTACAACTTCTTCCTGGGCGGCGGGCACGTTCCGAACACCTCGGGGGACACGCTTTCCGGGCCGATCACGGTCCACGGTCCCGGCCCGGCCGGCGAGTTGCCCCCGAAGTTCGGTGGTGGCGCAGCGCCTGCGGTCAGTCCGGACGATCCCGCGCCGGGAACGGCCGCCATGACGCGGAAGTTGCACGAGGCCATCGGCATCCACGACCGGAGCGTGTCGCGAGCGGAACTCGAGCACATGCTGCAGTCCCACGTCCGGGTCGAAGAGGTCGGAGCAGTGGCGCAGCGGGCGGCGCGGGGGAGCTCGTCCTCTCGCACATCGCGGAGGTCGGCTCGACCGAGCTCGACGTGGACGAGTGGGGCGAGTGGGCCCAGCGGGGCTACGACGGACCCGCGGTGGTGGGCGAAGGCCTGCAGCGGTTCAACCTCGCTTGAACCGCCGGGATCGTCGGGCGTCAGGGCTCGCCGGCACGTGCGCGCGCCTGGCTCGGTGGATGTCCGAACTCGGCCTTGAACACGCGGCTGAAGTGCGCGGCATCGGGGAACCCCCACCTGGCCGCGATCGCGGCGACCGGTCGGTCGGCGTGCACGGGATCGCACAGCTCTCGCCGGCAGCGGTGGAGCCTGCGCTCCCGGATCCAGCCGGCCACGGTCGTGCCGTGCTCCTTGAAGACGTTGTGCAGGTGCCGGGTCGAGACGTAGTGGGCCGCGGCGATCCGGGCCGGACCGAGGTCGGGTGAGGCCAGGTGGGCGTCGATGTAGGCGCGGACCCGGCGCATCAGCCCGTGGCGGGGGTGCTCCGCGGCGTGCCCGGGATCGAGCTCGCGCGCGTACAGGGTGGTGATCAGGCCCAGCGTGTGGTGCGCGACCCGCGCTCCGGTGCCACCGTCGAGCTCCTCGAGGTTGTCGACCAGCCGGGCCAGGAACGGCGCGATCATGCTGCCGACGCCGTTCTCGCCGGACATGCGCACGGCCGTCAGCTGGCTGAGCATCCCCGGCGGGATGTCGACGAGGTTCTTGCCGAACATGAGGACCAGCGTGCGGAAGTCCTCGCCGAAGACCAGCGAGTAGGGCCGTTGGGTGTCGTAGATGGCGATATCTCCCGGTTGCAACCGCGCCTCGCGGTCGTCCTGGACGAGCAGGCCGCTTCCGGACAGCAGCAGGCTGAGCTTGTAGTAGTGCCGGTCCGACCGGGCGATGAGCTCCGGGGTGCGTTCGACCACGTGCGGCGTGGCTGCGACTTCCGAGACGTGCAGGCTGTCGATGTCGCGGGAGCGCAAGCGACCGCGGAACGACTCGGTGCTGCCGGTGGTGACCTGCAGCGGTACGAACGAAGCCGACACGGCCTCGCGGAAGGCGCTGAAGTCCGTGGCGACCGAGGTCGTGACGTCGCTGGCGGGACTGGCCTGTCCGGCACCGATCACAACGCACCTCCGTTGGTCTCGGGAGGAGTGCACTCCGCGGGATCGTGCACACGATCCGTGATGCGGATCGCTTGTGCAAGGGTGCTGTCCGGCGGCCGTCACCCCGAACTGCGTGCACGTGCGGACAACGAGCGGACGCCTCTGCGCAAGACGGGAGCTCGTCGTGCGCGGATCCTTGAGCAGCACGGACTGATGCGGGAGGGAGCGGAGCGTGGAGACTCGAGGGCAGCTGTTCGTCGGGGGCCAGTGGGAGCCGGCAGCCGGCGGGGGTGAGCGCAAGACGGTCGATCCGGCCAGCGGCGAGGTGCTGGGGGTGGTCGCCGAAGCCGCGGAAACCGATGTGGACCTCGCCGTGGCAGCGGCGCGCAAGGCCTTCGAGGACGGTGCGTGGCGGGGGATGCCGGCGGCCCAGCGGGCGCGGGTGCTGTGGCGAGTGGGCGAGCTCGTCGACGAGCACGCCGACGAGCTGGCACGGCTGGAAACACGGGATCAAGGGCAACCGCTCGGCGTGTCCTCGACGGTGAGCGTGCCGATGGCGGCCGAGCACTTCCGGTACTTCGCCGGGTGGTGCACGAAGATCGAGGGCAGCACGACTCCGGTCTCGGTGCCCGACACCCTGCACTACACGCGGCGCGAACCGCTCGGGGTGTGCGCCCTGATCACCCCGTGGAACTTCCCGCTCATGATCGCCGCGTGGAAGATCGCGCCCGCCCTGGCGTGCGGGAACACCGCCATCGTGAAACCGGCCGAGCACACGCCGCTGACCACGATCCGCCTGGTGGAGCTGTGCCGGCAGGCCGGAGTCCCCGCCGGGGTCCTCAACCTGCTCACGGGCGGGGAGGAAGCCGGCCGGGCACTGGTGCGGCACCCCGGCGTGGCCAAGGTGTCGTTCACCGGCTCCACCGAGGTCGGCAAGCAGATCGTGCGCACCTCGGCCGACGACCTCAAGCGCGTGACCCTCGAACTGGGCGGCAAGGCCCCCTCGGTGATCGCCGCCGACGCCGACGTCGACCGCGCGGTGGCGGGCAACCTGCAGGGGGCTCTGCTCAACTCGGGTCAGGTCTGCGCCGCCTACACCCGCTTCTACGTCGACCGGCGGCGACACGACGAATTCGCCGACAAGATCGCGAGCGCCGCCGCAGCACTCGAGATCGGTCCCGGCTTGGACGAGCGGACCCAGCTCGGGCCGCTGGTTTCGCAGGAGCACCTGCGCCAGGTGGCCGACCGCGTCGACCGCGCTCGAGCGGACGGAGCGGTACCGCTGACGGGCGGAACGATGCCGGAGGGGGAGTTCGGGGGAGGTTTCTTCTACCCGCCGACGGTGTTCGCCGGACTGGGCCAGGACGCGGAGATCGCCCGCGAGGAGGTGTTCGGTCCGGTGCTGGCGGTCCTCCCCTACGACGATCCGGCCGAGCTGTCCGAACTCGCCAACGACACCGACTACGGGCTCGCCGCCTCGGTGTGGACGCAGGACCTCGCGACGGCCCACCGCCTGGCGGCGGACATCCGCGCGGGTTCGGTGTTCGTGAACACGTTGCCGCTGCTCGACGCCGCCGCCCCGTGGGGAGGGTTCAAGCAGAGCGGGTGGGGCCGCGAGATGGGCCCGCAAGCCCTCGAAGCCTACACCGAGACCAAGGGCGTGTGGATCGGTCTTACCTGAAACACCGCACCCGGACACTCCCGCCCTCCCGGGAGAAGTGCTCCGTTGAAAGGACCGAGATCACCACCACGTCCGAGCACGTAGCGGCGCCCCCGAGACCGGAGCGGTGGCCGCGCCGGCGCACCCGTTGGATCCGCTGACACCGGCCGAGATCCGCCACACCCGGGAGATCCTCGTCGCCGCTGGCCTCGTCACCGAGACCACCCGCTTCCCCCAGGCGCAACTGGTGGAACCTCCCAAGAGCACCGTTCTCGTCTTCACCGCCGGGGACGCGTTCGACCGCCGGGTGCGCTGCGTGCTCCTGGACATCGGCACCGGTGAGATCGCTGAAACCGACGTCTCGCTGTCCCGGCAGGTCGTCGTCCGGCAGGAGACCGTCGACCCCGTCTCGCACGGCCAACCGCCGATCATGGGTGAGGAGTTCGCGGCCGTCGACGAGATCGTCAAAGCCGACCCCGACTGGCGGGAGGCCGTGGCCCGCCGCGGCATCCGCGATCTCGACCGGGTGTGCGTCTGCCCGTTGTCGGCGGGAGCCTTCGGGATCGAGGGGGAGCGGGGCGGGGCGGATGCTGCGCGCGCTGTCGTCTGGCAGGCGCACGAAGCCGACTCCCCGTGGGCGCACCCCATCGACGGCGTCGTGGCCTACGTCGACGTCACCGAACACCGCGTCCTGCGCGTCAACGACGATTCGGTGCGGCCCGTTCGGCGCTGCCGGCACGCACCGGTGCGTGCCCGCCGCCGGAGGCAGACCCCGCCGCCCGCTCCGCGAGTGCGGGATCTGCCGAATCCGGACGCCGAATCCTCGGTTCGGTCGAGGGCGTGCCGGCGATCAGGTCGGTGAACCCGCGTTCGCCGATCCCTGCGCCTCGACGACCGAGTCGCCGCCCCCGACGGGGGACTCCTCCCGGGGGCGGGGGGTTTGCGCGGCTGCCTGGTCCTGCTGCCGCTCCCGCACCTGTTCGAGCACCGCGGGCAGGACATCGTGCACGTCCCCGATGACCGCGTAGTCCGCGCGGGTGACCAGCGGCGCTTCGGGGTCGGTGTTGATCGCGAGGATGGTCTTGGCACCCATGCAACCCACCCAGTGCTGGCTCGCGCCGCTGATGCCGCACGCGATGTAGAGGTCGGCGGAGATCTTCGTGCCCGTCAGCCCGACCTGGTCGCTGTGCGGCCGCCACCCGGCGTTCGTGGCCACCCGGGAGCAGCCCACGGCACCGCCGAGCAGCCCGGCCAGCTCCTCCAGGTCCGCGAAGCCCTCGGCGCTGCCGACACCGCGCCCGCCGGAGACGATCACGCGGGCCGTGGCCAGCGAAACACCGGAGCCGCGGGACGTGCGGTCGACGAGTCTGCTGTGGATGATCCCGTCGAGGCCTTCGGGGACGAACGTCTCCACGGTCACGTCCGCGGGTGCGCTCACCTCGGCCGCTTCGACCGCACCGGGTGCGAGGCTGGCGAACTTCACCGCCCCGGACAGCTCGGCGTCCTCGAGCAGCATGCCGCCGCCGCGGGACCGGGTCAGGCTCCACACCGGACCCGCGTCCACCGCGACGCAGTTGCTGGCGAACGCCTCGCCCGTGCGCGCGGCCGCGTGGGCCGCGATTTCGTTGCCCCAGTCGCTCGCGGCGGCGAGAACACCGGTGGCTCCGGTGCGGCCGATGAGTTCCGCGAGCGCGGCACCCCGGCACTCGGGTGAGCAGTCGTCCGCGAACGGCCCGTCGATCTGGTGCAACGTGGTGGCCCCGTGCGCGGACAGCGTGCTCGTGAACTCGCCCGCGCCGAACGTGGCCGCGTGCAGGGGGACGTCCAGCTTCCCCGCCAGTTCGCGGGCGAGGGTGAGCGTCTCGCGGGAAGCCCCGGAAACGGATCCGGCTTCCTCTTCGAGGATGACGAGCAGCATGGCTCACACCATTCCTTTCTGGGCGAGGAGGTCCACGACGGAGTCGGCGGCGTCGGACCCGTGCCCGAGCACGACGGTCTCCTGCTCCTTCTCCGGGGGGTGGCGCAGCTGCACCGTGCGCAGCCCGCCCTGCGGAACCTCCGGCTGCAGGGTGCGCAGCGGTGCCTTCTTCGCCCGGAGCCGGCCCTGAACGCTGGGGTAGCGCGGGAGGTTGAGGCCCTCCTTGACGGCGGCGATCGCCGGCAGCGGTGCCTGGTAGATCTCGTAGCCGTCGGCGCTCTCCCGGCGCAGGAGCACGTGCGCGCCCTCGTCGGCGACCTCGATTCCCTTGATGCCGCCGACCACGGGGCGCCCGAGCGCGCACGCGACCCGGATGCCGACCTGGTAGTTGCTCGCGTCGGCCGACTCGTTGCCGAAGAGGACGAGGTCGAAGGCCCCGTTCTCGGACTCCAAGGTTCCGATCGCCTCCGCCAGTGCCGTCGCCGTGGCCTGCGGCTCCTGCGAGGCCTGCTCGACGAGCACGGCGGCGTTGGCTCCCATGGACAGCGCGTACCGCAGTTGCTCCTCCACCTCGGGCGGACCCGCGCTGAGGACGGTGACCTGGCCGCCGTGCTCGGCGGCGAGCCGGACGGCCTCCTCGACGGCGCACTCCTCGTGGGGACCGATGGTGAACCCGAGGTGGCGGGTGTCGATGTCCAGGCCGTCCTCGGTCAGCGACAGCTTCCCGCCGGGTGCGGGTACCCGCTTGATGCAGACGAGTATCTTCATGGTCGTTCCTCCGTCAGGACTTCATCCGCTCGTCGTCGGGGTCGAACAGCGGGGTGCGCCCGGCTCGCGCGACCGTGACCGGGTAGCGCTCCGCCATGTACTCGACGAGCAGCTCGGTGCCCTCCACCGCGTACGGGGCGGGCAGGTAGCTCATGAGCAGGTACTCGCCGAGCGAGGGGGCCGATCCGGCGCTGGTGACGTAGCTCCCGCGGCCCCTGCTGTCGACGATCCGGTCGCCGCCGGGGGTCAGGACCGGCGAGTGCGCCTGCGGGTACCGGCGCACTCCGGCGGAGTCGGTGTGGCTGTCCATCTTCAGCGTGCACAACGTGGCCCCGGGGCCTTCCTCCCTGGCCCTGAGGTAGGGCTCCTTGCCGATGAAGTCGGGCGATTTCACCTTGGGCAGGGCCAGCCCCGCCTCCACGGGGTCGTACTCGCTCTCGAGCTCGGCGCCCATGAGCCGGTAGCCCTTCTCCAACCGGCCCGTCGTGCCGTACACGCCGATCCCCGCGGGCACGACGCCGTGCTCCCGGCCGGCCTCGAACAGCACGTCCCACAACTTCAGCCCCTGCTCGAACGGGGCGTGCAGCTCCCACCCGAGGTCACCGACGTAGGAGATCTTCAGGGCGAGGGTGGGCACCCCGTCGACATCGATCTGCTGCGCCGTGCCGAAGGGGAACGCCCCGGCCGAGACGTCGTCCTCGGCGACGGAGGACAGCACGTCGCGAGCGCGCGGTCCCCAGAGACCGATGGTGCACACCGCCGAGCTCATGTCGGTGAGCGCGACCGACCCGTCCGCGGGGAGGTGGTCGGTGAACCACTTCTTGTCGCGCGCGCCGTCGGCCCCGCCGGCGATGATGCGGAAGTGCTCCGCGCCCAGACGGACGATCGTCAGATCGCTGCGGAAACCGCCGGTGTGGTCCAGGATCGGCGTGTAGATGATCTTGCCGACGTCCTTGTCCACCTGGGCCATCGCCATCCGCTGCAGGTAGTCGAGGGCGCCCGGCCCGGAGACGTCGAACTGCGCGAACGCGGTCAGGTCGATCATGGCCACGCGATCGCGCATGGCGAGGTGCTCGGCGTTGATGATCGGCGACCACCAGCGCGCGTCCCACTCGTGCGGGCGGTCGCTGATGCGGTCGGCGTACTCCTCGAGCAGCGGGCGGTTCGACTCGTACCAGTGCGGCCGCTCCCAACCGCCGACCTCGAAGAACTCGGCCGAGAGCTCGACTTCGCGGGAGTGGAACGGGGAGAGCCGCTGCCCGCGGTTGGACTCCCACTGCTCGTTGGGGTGCACGATCCCGTAGATCTTGTTGAACCCCTCCTTGGCCCGCTCCCGCACGTGCGTCCCGGTGCGCTGGTTCGGGTAGAAGCGGGCGATGTCGGCGCTGTGCAGGTCGATCTCGGTGCTGCCGCGGGTCATCCACTCGGCGAGCAGCCTGCCGACGCCGGGGCCCTCCTTGATCCACACGGAGGCCGCCGACCACAGGCCCTTCACCTCGGGGGTCTCACCGAGGACCGGGCCGCCGTCGGGGGTCATCGACAGCAGACCGTTGATGGAGTGCCGGATCCCCGCCCCGGGGGCGTTCAGGATCTCGGGGAACATCGCGAGGGCGTCCTCCATCTGCGGGTCGAAGTCCTCCTGGGTGAACGGCAGCTGGGTGGGCGAGAGCTGCGCGGCCTCGTAGGAGGGGATGTCGTCGGGATCGTGCAGGATCGCCCGGTGCGCGTAGGAACCGATCTCGAGGTCGGCACCGCTCTGCCGCTCGTACATGAGCGGGTCCATGTCGCGCACGATCGGGTAGCCGATCTCCGAACCGGTCTCGGCGAGCTCCGGGATGGGACCGACGTCGATCAGCTGGTGCACGGCCGGGACGAGCGGGATGCGGGCGCCGGCCATCCTGGCGATGCGCGGGCTCCACACCCCGCACGCGACGACGACCGCGCCGGTTTCGACGTCGCCGCGGTCGGTGCGGACCTTCGAGACCCTGCCGTCCTGCCTGTCGATGCCGGTGACCTCGGTGTTGGCCGAGACGGTCAGCGCTCCGAGCGCCTGGGCCTGCTCCCGCATGAGCGACCCGGTCTGCAGCGGGTCGACCACCGCCGCCGAGGGGCTCCAGAAACCGAGCTTGACGAGGTCCGCGTTGAGGAAGGGCACGAGCTCGGACACCTTCTCGGGGCCGATGAGCTCGGCGTCGATGCCCCACGCCTTCGCCGAGGCCATGCGGCGCTTGAGCTCCTCGACGCGCGCCTCGTTGCGGGCGAGCTCGATGCCGCCCGAGGTGGTCAGCGTGCCCAGCTTCTCGTACTGGTGCATCGAGTCCACGGTGATCGCGGTGATCTCCTTGGAGTGGTCGACGGGGAAGATGAAGTTGGACGCGTGCCCCGTCGACCCTCCCGGGTCGGGGAGAGGTCCCTTGTCCAGCAGCACGATGTTGCGCCAGCCGGCCTGCGCGAGGTGGTAGGCCACTGAGTTGCCCACGATTCCCGCGCCGATGACGACTGCCTCGGCTCGCTCGGGGAGGGTGTTCATGGCGACTCCAATCGGGTTGTCGTGCCTGTCGGCCGTGCTAGAGCACCGCCCGTATCTCCTGTTCGAATTCGGTGACGTGGTCGCGCAGGATCCGCTGCGCCGCCGCGGCGTCGCCCTCGGTGACGGCGGTGAGCAGGTCGCGGTGGCTGTCCAGGGCGTGCCCGAACCGGTCGAGGCGGTCGAGCACGAGGAACCACATCCGCAGGCTGTGCACGTAGTACTCGTCGAGCGTTGCGATGAGGTACGTGTTGTGCGTCGCCCGGTGCACGACGCGGTGGATGAGCAGGTCCAGTTGGAGCAGGTCCCGGGGGCTGGAGCTGATCGTGCGCGCGTCGAGCGCTTCCAGCACCCCCTTGATGGCGTCGCGGTCGTCCTCGGTGGCCCGCCTCGCCGCGAGGTGACCGGCGTGGGACTCGAGCTCCGCGCGCACCTCGCTGATGGCGCTGAGCGCACCGAGGTCGAGCGGGGTCGCGAACGTCCCCCGGCGAGCCACGACCTGCACGAGCCGGTCGTCGGCGAGCTTGCGGAGCGCCTCGCGCAGCGGCGTGCGGCCGACGCCGAGCTCCTCCTGCAGGGCGCGTTCGTCGATCGTCGCCCCCGGCTGGATCCGCAGGGTGATCAGCCGGTCCCGGAGCAGGTAGTACGCCTTCTCGCTGAGGCTGGCCACGTGGTGGCAGCCGGGCTCGAGCGTGACCAGGTCGGGCAGCTGGTGGCCGCCCGCCCCGAGAGCAGTACCTGTGATTCCTGCCACAGATGTATCGTAGGTATATCACGCGCCATGCGCAACGCGTTGCTTCATCCAAAACGGTGTTCTTCGGCCTCACGATCGGTGCAGGGCCCGGTGTTCCCGCGGCAGGGCGGAGAGCAGCGCGGACCGGGGGCTGCGCGAGCGGGAGGTGGTGCCGGTGCGCGCCGCCGCGGGCGGCGCCGAAGGAGCGCACCGGTTCCGCGGGGCGCGGGGCATCGCCCCGGGGTGCGAGCGCGTCGGGCGCGGCGATCGGGATCGGCCCCTCGGCGAGGCGCCATGCGTGCTCTTGCTTGCATGCAACATGTGCCGATGTCGTTCTGCGACTCCGGCGAGGACTGCGCCCGCGGTTGACCGCAAGCAACGATTGAGCGCTGATCACGCGCTTCGCAGGCGGAGGTTCACGACAACAGGAGCCGCACGAGTCGGCATTGACCGCGGTGTTCTTGCATGCAACAGTGTCGCGCATCGCAATCACCCGCTCGCCCTTGCGGGCACGGCGCATCGCGCCGCCCCTCCCGTCGGCTCACGGAGACAACGATGTCTGACACCCCTCCCGCGTTGCCGGAGCGCCGGAGTCCCGGCTCCGTCCTGTACCTCTCGCTGGCCCTGGCCCTGGCCATCGTCGTCTGGGGTGTTGCGGCCGGCGACACGCTGTCCCGCGTCGGATCCGCCGCTCTCGGCGGCATCACCAGCGGGTTCGGCTGGGCCTACCTGCTGGTGTCGCTGGGGTTCCTGGCCTTCCTCCTCTTCCTGGCGTGCAGCCGGTACGGCCGGCTGCGCCTCGGACGGGACGACGAACGTCCGGCGTTCCGCCGGTTCAGCTGGTACGCGATGATCCTCTCGGCCGTGATGGGGATCGGGCTGATCTCCTACGGGGTCGCCGAGCCGATCGCGCATCTCGCCGAACCCCCGCACGGACTGGCCGAACCGATGACCCCGGACGCGGCGGTGCGGGCGCTGCAGTTCTCGTTCTTCGACTGGGGCCTGCACGCCTGGGGCATCTTCGCCGTCGTCGGGCTGGCGATGGCCTGGTCGATGTTCCGCCGCGGCCGCCCCGGCCTGGTCAGCGCGTTGTTCCGGCCGCTGCTCGGGCATCGCGCCGACGGCGCCGCCGGTGTGGCCATCGACGTGTTCGCCGTTCTCGCGACGCTGTTCGGCACGACCACCTCGCTCGGTCTCGGTGCGATGCAGATCAACGGCGGCTTCACCGCGCTGTTCGGGGTCCCCGGATCCGTGCTCGTGCAGTTCGCGATCATCGCGGTCATCACCCTGCTGTTCACCGCGTCCGCGCTGACGGGCGTGGCCCGCGGAATCCGCTACCTGTCGCAGACGAGCATGAGCCTGGGCGCCCTGCTGTTCGTGTTCGTCCTCGTCGCCGGGCCGACGGTCTACCTGGTCAACCTCTACGTGCAGTCCACCGGGCGCTACCTCGGCGAGCTGGTGCCGACCAGTCTGATCACCCCCGCCAGCGGGGACCTGGGATTCATGCAGTCCTGGACCTACTTCATGCTCGCCTGGTGGCTGTCCTGGGCCGCCTTCGTCGGCGTTTTCCTCGCCCGGATCTCCCGCGGGCGCACGGTCCGCGAGTTCGTCCTGGGGGTGCTGCTCGTGCCCAGCCTCGTGTTCTCGGCGTGGTTCGCGGTCTTCGGAGGTACCGCGATCCACAGCGACCTGGCCGGGAGCACCCGGATCGCGGCGGCGGCCGCCGCCGACGCGAACTCGGCCTTCTTCGCGACGCTGCAGACGTTGCCGCTGTCCCCGATCACCTCGACGTTGACGATCCTCCTCGTCGTGCTGTTCTTCGTCTCGGGCGCGGACGCGAACACGTTCGTCCTCGGAATGCTGACCAGCCGCGGGACGCAGCACCCGCCGGCGCGGATCCTGGCCCTGTGGGGCGTGGTGACCGGAGCGGCGGCGAGCTCGCTCCTCGTCGCAGGCGGGTTGGAGTCGCTGCAGCAGATGGTGATCGTCAGTTCGGCCCCGTTCCTGCTCGTCGTGCTGGGAGTGGCGGTCTCGCTCGCGAAGGACCTGGCGGCGGAGGTGGGTGCGCCCGCGGCTCCCGCGCCGGAGGGCGAGGCCGCGCCCCGGTCCTGCGCCGCCCCGGAGGAGGCGCGTGCGGACGGCGCCACCGAGGTCGTCCCCACTGCGGCCTCGACCGAATGAGGCCTCGTGCGGGCCGCGCCGAGCCGCCGCGATGAGGCGGCGCAGCAGCCGCGGGTGCCGCGTGCTCGGACGCGCCCTTCAGAAGCATCATGCATGCAACAGACGTTATTCGCGTGCGCGATTCCGGAGGAGCGGCCGTGCCGACGCAGGTCACCGCTTCCGCGGTTTCCCAGGATTATTTGCACATGCGGGAATTTTCGCCGCCGCACGAGGTTGACCCGGCGCGGAACAGGGGATACGTTGCTTGCATGCAAGAGACAGCGGTCAGTGGTACCGCCGTGCCGTCGAGCGGGAACGGTGCTCAGGCCCGTGTGCTGGACGGCTTGCGGTACGCCATCGTGAGCGGGGCCTACCAGCCCGGGCAGCTGTTGTCCGAGACGGCACTGGCTGCTGAGTACGAGGTCAGCCGCACGCCGGTGCGGGAAGCGCTCAAACAGCTGCAGATCGAGGGACTGGCGGAGATCCGTCCGCGAGTGGGGACGTTCGTGCGGATCCCGACCCGTCGCGAGATCGTGGAGCTGTTCGAGCTCAAGGAGGTCCTGGAGGGGATGGCCGCCCGCCTGCTGGCGGCCCGCGGGCCGGTGCCCGTGCTCGACCACCTCGAGGAGAACATCGCGAAGTCGGACCGAGCCGTCGCGCGGGGGGACACCGACGACTACTCGGAGCTGGTCCACGAGTTCCACGGTCTGCTCGTCACCGGGGCCGACAACACCCGGCTCAGCGCCCACTACCAGACGTTGATGAACCAGCTGGCCTACCACCGCCTGGTCTCGGCGTCGCTGACGCGTCCCGGGCGGCTCGGCGACTCGTTGTCCGAACACCGGCGCGTCCTCGAGCTCGTCCGCGAGAAGGACGGTTTCGGCGCGGAATTCGCCATGCGCGACCACGTTCGGTCCAGCGAGCGGGCGACGATGTCCGCCGAGGACCCGATCACCGGTGGTGACCCACCCAGGGAGGAGTTGTAGCGATGCGGTTTTCCATCTTCCACAACGTCGGAGCACCGGGACGGTTGCACGACGTCGCGGGCGTCTTCGACGAGATGCGCGAGGTGGCCACCCTCGCCGATGCGGCCGGTTACCACTCGATCTGGTACACGGAGCACCACTTCGGGCACGAGGGTTTCGAGCTGGTCCCGAACCCGGTGCTGATGGGCACCGACATCGCGGCCCGCACCTCGCGGATCCGCATCGGTCAGGCAGCGAACATCGTGACGTTCTGGAACCCCCTGCGGCTGGCCGAGGACATCGCCATGCTCGACCAGCTCTCGGGCGGCCGGGCGGAGGTCGGAGTCGGGCGCGGTCTGTACGGGCGCGAGGCCATGAACCTCAATCCGGCAGCGGATCCGCGGGACGCCGAGCAGAACCGGGCCCTGTTCGACGAGACGCTCGAACTCCTCCGCAAGGCGTGGAGCGGTGACTTCTTCGAGCACCAGGGGCGGTTCCACCAGATCCCCGCGCCGGGGATCTCCTGGAACCACCCGCTCTCCCCGGCGTCCCCGGAGTTCGCGGCAGAGGACGGCACCATCACGAAGCTGCAGGTCGTCCCGCAACCGCTGCAGCGCCCGCACCCGCCGCTGTCGCAGGTGATCGACTCCCCCCGGTCGATCGAGAGCGCCGCCCGGGCGGGGATGAAGGGAATCTTCTGGATGCCACCGGTTTCCGAGCTCAAGAACCGGTTCGCCCTCTACCGGGACGCGCTGTCGGAGGCCACCGGGAGCGCGCAGCCGCTCGGCGAGGGTCTGTCGCTGGTGCGCGACGTCTACGTCGCCGACACGATGGAGCAGGCGCGCGCCGATTTCGAAGAGGCCCTGCTGACCTCGTACCGGTGGGTCTGCCACTGGCGCGGGCTGGGCAACCTGAGCGGTCCCGACGAGGACATCACCGGGCGGGACCTGGACTACGACTTCCTCGCCGAGCGCAACCTCCTCGTCGGAACCCCGGACTTCGTCGCCGAGAAGATCCACGAGCTCAGCGACGAGCTGAACCTGCAGGACCTGATGCTGTGGACGACGCACCCGGGCATGGAGCACCGCAAGGCGATGCGCAGCTTCGAGCTCTTCGCCGAGAAGGTCATGCCGCAGTTCTCCGGGGAGAACGCATGAGCGGGGAATTCCGCCGGATCGTCACGCTCGTCGACGAAACGCTGCACGAACTGGGCGAACCCGTGCGGAACCCGACCCGCCGAGCAGCCGCCGTCGCGGTGCTGGCGAACCCGTGGATCGGGCGCGGTGTGCAGGACGACCTCTCGGGGGAGTCCGAGCGGTTGGCGCCGCGGGTCGCGCACGCGCTGTCCGACCGCCTGCTGGCGGCCCTGGGCGGCACCGCCTCCGTCGAGGCGTTCGGCAAGGCCGCGATCGTGGGGCTGGACGGCGAGATCGAGCACGCCGGTGCGCTGATCCACACCCCGTACTTCGGCGACGTGCTGCGCAACCGCACGCGCGGAGAATCGATCATCGTCTTCTCCGACCAGCGGTCCGCGGCCGGGGAGACGCTGAGCGTTCCGCTGTGGCACAAGGACCACGCGGCCACGCGCTCGCACTACCAGACGTTTCCCGTGCGGGTCCCCGACGGTCCGCGGCCGGGGGAGATCGCCGTGATCGCCGCGGCATCGGACGGATCTCGCCCGAACGCCCGCATCGGGGACCGGAAGACCGACGCGGCGGTGGATGACGCCGTCCTCACCCGATCCGATCTGGAGCACGTCTCATGAGCACCTCCATCCGCAGCATCTCGACCACGATCGACGAGACCCTCACCGAAGGCGGCCGTCCGGTCGACCCGGCCGCCCGGGTCGCGGTCGTGCTCGCGGTGATCGAGAACCCTTGGGCCGGAAGGGGTTTCGTCGACGATCTGGGGCCGGGCATCGATGCCGCCGCTCCGGACCTGGGCAAGCTGCTCAGCGATCGCGTCGTCACGGCGCTCGACGCACCCGTCGAAGCGTACGGCAAGGCCGCGATCGTCGGCTTGGACGGCGAGATCGAGCACGGCTCCGGCCTGATCCACACCCTCGAGTTCGGCGATCACTTCCGCGCTGCGGCGCAGGCGAGCACGCTCCTGCCGGCGGTGGAGAAGCGCGCCGCGGCCGGCACGGTCTTCGACATCCCGCTGAAGCACGTGACGGACGCGACGACCCGCTCGCACCACCAGACCGTGGAGGCGCGGCTTCCCGACGCCCCGCGGGCGGACGAGATCGTCATCGGTCTCGCCGCTGCTGCGCAAGGGCGTCCGCAAGCGCGACTGGCCCCGCTGGCGAACGAGTCGTGAGCGGTCCGGCCGAAGTGGTGCTCCTGCACGGCGTGGGGCTGGACCGCACCATGTGGGAGCGCGTGGGGAAGGTCCTGGCCCCGCGCTGCGCGGTCCGCGCACCGGACCTGCTCGGGCACGGGCGAGCCCCCGACGCGGAACCGGGCACGACGCTCGCCGACCTCGCCGCGCCGCTGCACCAGGTGGTTCCCGGATCCACCCCGGTCCACCTGGTCGGGTTCTCGCTCGGCGCCCTGGTGGCCACGCGGTTCGCGCTGGACCACCCGGAGCAGGTGGCTTCGCTGACCCTGGTCAGCGGTGTGGCGGGCCGGTCCGCGGAGGAACGGGCCGCGGTGCGGGACCGCTTGGCAGCAGCCCGCCGGGATCTTCCGGAGACGTTCGAGGCGGCCGTGCAGCGCTGGTTCTCACCGCAGTGGCGAGCTGCGGAACCGGAGCTGGTGGAGCGGGTGCGCGCCGTGCTGCGGGCGAACCGCCCCACTTCCTACCTGGCCTGCTACGCGGTGTTCGCCGAGGCCGACGCCGAGTTGTGGCCGAGCCTGCCGCACCTGTCGCCGCGGGTGGCTGCGCTCACCGGAGCCGGCGATCCGGGATCCACGCCGGAGATGTCGGCGGCGGTGGCGGATCGCGTGCCGCGGGGGCAGTGGACCGCCGTGCCCGGTGCCCGCCACCTGCTGCCGCTGGAGTGTCCGGGTGCTGTCGCCGACGCGATCCTGGCGAACGTCGGCGGCCGCCCGCTCGTATGCCCATCAGGAGCGTGACAACGATGACCGCACTTGCATCTTCGCCCGAATCCGCAGCGCAGGAACACCGACTTCCCCGGTACGAGCACTACATCGGCGGCGAGGAGGTGCCGCCCGCGGAGGGGGAGTACTTCACCAGCGACAACCCGGCCACCGGCCAGCCGTGGTACGAGGCAGCTCGGGGCAGCTCCGCAGACGTGGAGCACGCCGTGGGCGCGGCCAGGCGAACGTTCGAATCGCGTGCTTGGCAACGGCTCTCGCAATCCCGGCGGGGTGCTCTGCTGCGTCGCGTCGGTGAGCTGATCGCCGAGAACGCGGAGGAGCTCGCGCGCACCGAGACCACCGACAACGGCAAGCTGCTGCGCGAGATGAAAGCCCAGCTCGCCGGAATTCCGGAGTACTACCACTACTACGCGGGCCTCGCCGACAAGATCCACGGCGAGACCATCCCCGCCAGCAACGTCGACGTGCTCAACTACACCCTGCGGGAACCCGTCGGGGTGGTCGGAGCGATCACCCCGTGGAACTCGCCGCTCCTGCTGACCACGGCGAAGATCGCCCCGGCACTGGCCTGCGGCAACACCGCGGTGATCAAGCCCTCCGAGTACACCAGCGCCTCGATGCTGGCGCTGGCACCGCTGTTCGAGCGGGCGGGCTTCCCGCCCGGGACCGTCAACGTGGTCACCGGATTCGGCTCCGGTGCCGGTGCACCGCTGGTGGACCACCCCGACGTCGGCAAGCTCTCGTTCACGGGCAGCACCGCGACCGGTGCGTGGATCGCCGAGCGCGCCGGCAAGCGGCTGGTCCGGGCCGGCCTCGAACTCGGCGGGAAATCCCCGCAGCTCGTCTTCGCCGACGCCGACCTGGCCAGCGCCGCCAACGGCGTCATCGCCGGGATCTTCGCCGCTGCCGGGCAGACCTGCATCGCGGGGAGCCGGGTTCTGGTGCACCGTTCGGTGCACGACGAACTCGTGGCCCGCGTGGTCGAGCGCGCGGGCACGATCCGGATCGGGGACCCGGCGGACCCGGAAACCGAACTGGGACCGCTCGCGACCCCGGCGCAGCGGACGAAGGTGGAGGAGTACGTCGCCGCGGCCCAGCAGGAGGGCGGGACCCTCGCCTACGGCGGCGGCCGCCCCGAGA
The DNA here is from genome assembly GCF_054782015.1 of Salinifilum aidingensis. Lineage (NCBI taxonomy): Bacteria > Bacillati > Actinomycetota > Actinomycetes > Pseudonocardiales > Pseudonocardiaceae > Salinifilum > Salinifilum aidingensis. The sequence goes on from NZ_BAAGTH010000004.1 coordinate 61,449, forward strand.
CCGGGCTCGGCGGGTGGTTCCACCAGCCCACCGTGTTCACCGGGTTGGGCAACGAGAGCCGCACCTGCCAGGAGGAGATCTTCGGCCCGGTCGTCGCCGTCATCCCCTTCGACGACGAGGACGAGGCGCTCCGCATCGCCAACGACACCAGCTACGGCCTGGCCGCTGGCATCTGGACCAAGGACCTGGGGCGGGCGCACCGCGTCGCGTCCGCGCTCGACGCCGGCACGGTGTGGGTCAACATGTACCGCGCCATGTCCCCGATGTCGCCGCGCAGCGGCTTCAAGAGCTCCGGCCTCGGCGTCGAGCACGGCACCGAGGTGGTCCGCGAGTACACGCGCCTGAAGAGCGTGTGGATCAACACCAGTGACGAACCCGCAAGCGATCCGTTCGTGATGCGGTCCTGATTTCGAGGAGGCCCCGATGACGGAACTGACCCCGACCGTGGGCACCGACGGTGCCGTCGACGAGACCGGACTCCGCACCGCCTTCGGGCGCTTCCCCAGCGGCGTCACCGCAGTGTCCGCACTGGACGGGAGAGGCGCTCCGATCGGCATCGCCGCGAGTGCGTTCGTCCCGGTGTCGCTGGATCCGCCGCTGGTGGGCCTGTGCGTGCAGCACACGTCCACCACGTGGCCCGACCTGCAGCTGCGCCCGCGCATCGGGCTGTCGGTGCTCGGGGATTCGCAGAACCGCGCGTGCCGCCAGCTCGCCGCCCGCAGCGGTGACCGCTTCGCCGGGCTGAGCTGGCAGGCCACGGACGACGGCGCCGTGCTCCTGCACGGAGCGACGACGTGGCTGGACTGCGCCGTGGAGAGCACCGTCTCGGCCGGGGACCACGAGGTCGTCCTGTTCCGGGTGCACCGGCAGTGCGTCCACCCGCAGCACGGACCCCTGGTGTTCCACGCCAGCAGCTTCCACGCCCTCTCCGGTTTGGAGGAGGTCTCGTGAGCGCCGGAGCGCTCGTGGACGACCGGTGCGCGGACGACGCGCTCGGCACCGTCGAGGACGCCCTGGGCTCGTTGCGTTCCGGCCGCCCCGCGCTGGTGGCCGACGAGCGGGAGCCGGCTCGGCCGGGCCACGTCGTGCTGCCGGCGGCGTTGGCGGAGGTCTCCTGGGTGGCGTGGGCGGTCCGGTACACCTCGGGCCTGCTGTGCGCCGCGCTGCCGGAAGACCGGGCCGACGGGCTCGACCTTCCTCCGATGGTGCGGCCCGGTCGTTCCCCCCGTGCCGCGTACACCGTGGCGGTCGACGCCGCCTGCGGTGTCACCACCGGCATCAGCGCTTCCGACCGGACCCGCACGGCCCGCGTGCTGGCCGACCCGCACTCCGGGCCCGGTGATCTCGTGCGCCCCGGGCACGTGCTGGGGCTGAGAACGGGGACCGGGGGACTCCTCGGGTGCCGCGGATTCGCCGAGGCGGCCGTCGACCTGTGCGCGTTGGCCGGTCTCGCCCCGGTCGGGATCGTCTCCGCCGTGGCCGATCCGCCCGAAGGGGCGGAGGGCATCGCTGCGCTCGCGCAGCAGCACGATCTGCCGGCCGTGACGGTGGGAGAGCTCGTCCGGTACCGGCTCTTCCGCGGCGACGGCCTGCGGGGGAGGGTGCAGCGCGGAACGCGGCGCAGCGTCTCCACGCTGCACGGGCAGTTCGACGTGATCGACTACCGCGATCACATCACCGGTGCCGAGCACCTCGCACTCGTCGGCCCGCCCTCGCCCGTCGGACGGCCGCTGGTCGCGGTCCACCGCGAGTGCCCCGCCGGTGACGTCCTGGGCAGCCCCGCCTGCGACTGCCGCCGCCGCTTCGACGAAGCCCTGGCCGACACCGCTGCGCACGGCGGTACGGTCGTCTACCTCCGCCACGGTTCCCGGGACACCGGCTCCGCAGCCGGGGCGGACTGCGGTGGTGCGGCGGCTCCGACAGCGGTCGAGGACGGGGCAGCGGCGGCGATCCTGGCAGATCTGGGCATGACCGGAGCTCGGCTCCGGCGCGGAACCACCGCGCCACCTCCGGCGGGGGCGACCGCGCACCGGACTTCGGGGTGAGCGCTGCGGACCCGGGCTCGTGCGCGGGGTGACCGCCGCCCGCACGAGCGGGCCGGTGCCTGCCACGACGGCGCGGGTGCCGCCCGTCCTACCTGCTGCGGCAGCGGTGGCTACAGCTCGAACCCGGCCGGGAACGGGTCGGCGGGGTCCAACATGTACTGCGCCGTTCCGGTCACCCACGCCCGCCCCGTGATCGTCGGGACCACGGCGGTGTTCCCCGCGACCTCGGTCCGCTCCACCAGTCGACCGGTGAAGGTCGTCCCGATGAAGGATTCGTTGACGAAGTCGCTGCCGAGGTCGAGCTCCCCGCGCGCGTGCAGCTGGGCCATCCGGGCGCTGGTTCCGGTCCCGCACGGGGAGCGGTCGAGCCAACCTGGGTGGATCGCCATCGCGTGCCGCGAGCGCCGGGCGGTCGAACCCGGTGCCTTGAGGTAGACGTGGTGGCAGCCGCCGATCTCCGGCCGCGCCGGGTGCACCGGCGGATTCTGCTCGTTGATCGCGGTCATGATCGCCGTCCCGGCGTCGAGCAGGCGCTGCTTGGCGGCCCGCTCGAACGGCAGGCCGAGGTCCTCGAGATCGACCACGGCGTAGAAGTTGCCGCCGTAGGCGATGTCGTAGGCGACCTCGCCGAAGCCATCGACCGCGACCGACTGGTCCAGCGCCAGCGAGAACGCGGGCACGTTCCGGATGGTGACCGCCTCCGCGTGCCCGTCGGCGACGGCGACCTCGGCGGTGACGAGCCCGGCGGGGGTGTCGAGCCGGATCGTCGTGACCGGTTCGGTGACCGCCACCATGCCCGTTTCGACCAGGACGGTCGCGGTCCCGATCGTCCCGTGCCCGCACATCGGCAGCAGCCCGGACACCTCGATGAACAGGACGCCGCAGTCGGCGTCGGGCCGGGTCGGCGGCTGCAGGATGCTGCCGCTCATCGACGCGTGGCCGCGCGGCTCGCACATCAGCAGCGTGCGCAGGTCGTCGGAGTTCTCCGCGAACCACTGCCGCCGCTCGGCCATGGAATCGCCCGGGAGGACCCCCACACCGCCGGTGACGACCCTGGTGGGCATGCCCTCGGTGTGCGAGTCGACGGCGCTGATGACTCGGGTGGTCCGCATGCTCGTCCCTCCTGGGAAGCCCGTCCTGCGCGTCAGCCGTGGTGCTCGCCGCCGAGGGGATCGTGCAGCTGGGCGGCGACTTCGCTCGCGACGACGAGGTCCTCCCAGGACATGCCGACGCCGGAGAACACCGCGGGGCGGCCCGCGTGCCGGGTGAGGCGCCCGGTGGCGAGGTCGGCGAGGTTGGCCACGTCGGTGCGCTCCCACTCCGCCGCCGGCCGCGCTGCCAGCAGGTTGCCCCCTTCGCGCATCGCCGACGCCCTCCCCTCGACCGCGACGTCCGCGCGCCGGAGCAGCGCCGGCGGCAGCTCGTGGTGGTCGGGACCGTGCGCGCCGACGGCGGCGACGACGGTGTCCGGGCCGACGAGCTCGTCCGCGAACAGCGGCGTCGGTGAGGAGGTGGCGCAGACGACGACCTCGGCGTGCCGGACGTCGTCCCGACTTCCGGCGCGCGCGCCGATCCCGTCGGCCTTGCAGCGCGCCGCGAGCTCGCGGGCCGCCTGTTCCCGGCGGCCGATGAGCACGACTTCGCCGGGGGCGATCACCTCGTGCAGGCAGCGGGCGTGGCGCTCGGCCTGCGGGCCGGTGCCGAACACGACGAGCCGCTCCACCCGGTCGCGGTCCCCGGCGGCGAGCATCTGCCGCACGGCCAGCGTCGTGGCCGCGGGGGTGCGGACGAGGGTCAGCTCCACCGCGTCCATCAGCGCCACCGGCGCGAGGGTCGCGGAGTCGAACAGCACGTACACGCCCTGGATCTTCGGGAGCCCCGCCGCCGGGTTGCCCGGGGCGACCGTGGCGACCTTGACCGCGGCCCGCTCCGCGAGAGCGGTGGGCATCAGCAGGAACTCGCCGTTCGGGGCGGGAGCGGACAACCGGGGGGTGTCGGATTCGGGGTCGACAGAGCCCGCGCGCAGCGCATCGCTCATGAGGTCGACGGCTCGCGCGCTGGAGACGAGCTCGGTGATCTGCTCGGCGTCGACGTAGGGCAGCCGGGTGGTCACGTCGGTCCTTTCGTCGCGGGCGGGTGGAGGTGCGGTGGCTCGACCGCGCTGCTCGGCGCGGGCGGCACCGCGGTGCCACGTCCCGGCGGGGCGGTTCAGCGGTAGCCCTTCGCCAGCACCGCCTTCGTGCCGGCGACGACGCGCTCGGCGACCTCCGGTTCGAGCGGGCGCCGCGGCGGGCGGCATCGTCCGCCCCGGCGGCCGGCGGTGTCCATGGAGAGCTTGATCGCCTGGACGAACTCGGTCTTGGAGTCCCACCGCAGCAGCGAGTGCACGTCGCGGTAGAGCGGCATCGCCCGCTCCAGGTCGGCCGGGTCGCCCGAGGTGGCCAGCTCGTAGATCCGGCGGCTCACGTCCGGCAGCGCGTTCGGGTAGCCGGCGATCCAGCCGACGGCCCCGGCCAGTCCGAGCTCGACGAGGACGTCGTCGGTGCCGACCAGCAGGTCCAGCTCGGGCGCGAGCTCGGCGATCTCGTAGGCGCGCCGCACGTCGCCGGTGAACTCCTTGACCGCGACGATCGACCCCTCGGCGTGCAGCTCGGCGAGGAGGTCCGGCACGAGGTCCACCTTGGTGTCGTACGGGTTGTTGTAGGCCACGATCGGCAGCCCGACCCGCGCGGCGGCCCGGTAGTGCTCGAGCACGGTGCCCCGGTCGGCGCGGTAGGCGTTCGGCGGCAGCAGCAGCACCGTCCGGGCACCGGCCTCGGCGGCCTGCTCGATCCAGCGGCAGGCCTCCAGCGCGCCGTACGCGGCCACGCCCGGCATCACTCCGAACCCCTCGGGCGCGGCCTCGATCGCGGTGGTGACCACGCGGGCGCGCTCTTCCGCGGTGAGCGTCTGGTACTCGCCGAGCGATCCGTTCGGCGCGACGCCGTGCACCCCGTGCTCGGCGAGCCACCCCACGTGCTCGGCGAATCCGTCGTAGTCGACGGACAGGTCGTCGTGGAACGGCAGCGCGGTGGCGACGTGGATGCCGCGCCACGGCTCGTGCTGAGAAGTCATGGCCCCTCCTGATCGGCAGCGGGCAGCGGAATGCTATGTGACATTGCACTGGAGCGGCAAGGCCCGGAGGGTCCGCGCCGGAGGTGCAACGTCACATAGCATCGCCGGCGATGCAGTTGTCCCGGAGGTGTGCCCAGTGACGATGTCGAACATCAGCCGGGTGGATCGCGTCAACCTGCGCGACCGCGTCGCGCGCGCCCTGCGGGCTTCCATCATCTCCGGCGAGCTCGAGCCCGGTGTCGTGTACTCGGCGCCCTCGCTGGGGGCCCGGTTCGGGATCTCGGCCACCCCCGTGCGCGAGGCGATGCAGGACCTGGCGCGGGAGAACCTCGTCGAGATCGTGCGGAACAGGGGCTTCCGCGTCACCGAGATCAGCGAGAAGGACCTGGACGAGATCACCCAGCTCCGGCTGCTCATCGAACCCCCCGTGGTGCGCGCCGTGACACCGTCGATCCCGGACGAGGACCTGCCCCGCCTGCGGGGGTTGGCGCAGGCGATCGTCGACTGGGCGGCGGCGGGGGACCTGGTCGAGTACACCGAGGCCGACCGCCAGTTCCACCTCGAACTGCTCTCGTACGCCGACAACACCCGGATGCGGGAGCTGGTCTCGGACCTGCGGGCGCACACCCGGCTGTACGGGCTGGCGTCGATGCTCGAGCGGGGCGAGCTGGAAGGCGCCGCGCGGGAGCACCTGACGATCGTCGACACCATCGAGTCCCGCGACGAGTCCGCCGTGGAATCGGTCATGCGCGAGCACATATCGCAGACCCGGGGGCGGTGGGCCAAACCGGCCGACGGCGGGCCGAACCCGCGGTGAGGGCGTCCCCCTCCGGCGCGTCCGTGTTCTCGTGATCGTTCCGACGAGTGATGAACTCGTCCGGCTGTGGCGTCCGGGGCGGATGGCGACGAAGGTGATCAACTCGGAAGGGGAGGAAGCCGAAGAACCGCACTGGAGCCCGCATGCCATCCACCACGAACGAGCGAGCGCGCAGGCCCGCGCGACGCCGCAGCGGTCCCCGCGTCCTCGGTCTGGCAGCGGTGTCGCTGCTGACCGCGGTCTCGTTCCCGGCGCTGTCCACGACCCCCGCCCGGGCGGCCGACTGCGATCCCCGGGACCGGGAGTGCCGGGTGAACAGGTACCTGGACGGGATCCGCTCCCAGCCGGAGGAGCTCGCCGAGTTCGCGCGGGCCGTGCCCAAGGGCGGGGACCTGCACAACCACCTGGTCGGGGCGGTGTCCACCGAGTCGCTGATCCGCTACGCGGCCGAGGACGGTCGCTGCATCGACGCCCGTACCCTGGCCTCCTCGCCCGGACCGTGCGAGGCCGGCCAGCGCCCGGCCTCCGACGCGCGGAGCGACCCGGCGTTCCGCCGCGAGGTGATCGAGGCCTGGTCCATGGAGGGCTTCGAGCCGGGCGGGCCCGAGTCCGGGCACGACCACTTCTTCGCCACGTTCGGCAAGTTCTCGGCCGCCGCGGAGGGGCGGACCGGGGACATGCTCGCCGAGGTCGCCACCGACGCCTCCCGGCAGAACCAGTTCTACGTCGAAACGCTGCTGTCGCGCCAGCACGACGGGATCCAGGACCTGGTGGACCGGGTCGGCTTCGACCCGCACACCACCGCGGACTTCCGCCGGCTGCGGCGGGAGCTGCTGCATCACGGCTTCGACGACGTCGAGGACGCCGCCGTCCGCCGGACCGACCGGGACGTCGACCGCGCGCGCGAGCTGCTGAACTGCGGCACACCGCGCGCGAAGCCGGGCTGCGACGTGGAGGTCCGGCTGGACTACCAGGTCGCCCGGGCGCAGGACCCGGCGAACGTGTTCACCCAGTTGCTGCTGGGGTTCGAACTCTCCCAGGACGATCCCCGGTTCGTGGGGCTGAACATGGTCCAGCCCGAGGACGACCCGGTCTCGCTGCGGGACTACACGCTGCACATGCGCATGATCGACTACCTGGGCGAGCACTACCCCGGCGTGCAGGTCACGCTGCACGCCGGGGAGCTGGTGCCGGGGCTGGTCAAACCCGAGGACCTGACCTTCCACATCAACCAGGCCGTCAGCGTCGCCGGGGCCGACCGGATCGGGCACGGCGTCGACCTGCAGCACGAGCACGACTGGCGTTCGCTGGCGCAGCGCATGGCCGCGGACGACATCGCCCTCGAAGCCCCGCTGACCAGCAACTGCCAGATCCTGCGCGCGTGCGGGCCCGAGGAGCACCCGCTGCCCGCGTACCTGGAGCACGACGTGCCGGTCGCGCTGTCCACCGACGACCCGGGGGTCTCGCGCAGCGACATCACCGCCGAGTACCGGAGGGCGGCCGCCCGCTTCGGGCTGAGCTACTCGCAGCTCAAGGACAGCGCGCGCGCCTCGCTGGAGCACGGGTTCATGCCCGGGGAGAGCCTGTGGGCCGATGCCGACACCTACCGGATGAGGCCGGAGTGCGCCGCGCCCGCACCCGGCAGGGGCGCTCCGGTCGCCTCCTGCGCCGAGCTGCTGCGCTCCAGCACCAAGGCCCGGTTGCAGTGGCGGCAGGAGGTGGCGTTCCACGCGTTCGAGGCGCGCTACGCGCATCGCGCGTGAACGCGGAGGCACCACCGGTGGACGTGGCCTGCTCGGCGGGGTCGCCGACCCCCTCGAGCAGGCCGACTGCGACCGCGGTGGTGGAACGGCGGCCTCGGCGGAGGAGCGGTGATGCCGCACCTCCTGCTGCTCGCGCGGCCTTCCGTCGCGATCCTCGCCGCAGCAGCGGGACCCGAACGACGAATCGGTGCAAAACCCCCGCGCAATCCTAGAATGGTGACGGATGCGGTTCCTGGTGCTGGGCTCGGTGGGCGTCCTCGCGAGCGGACGCCGGGTGACGCTCGCGCGCGGTCAGCAGCGCACCATCCTGGCACTGCTGCTCGCCGGCGACGGCGAGGTCGTCTCCGCCGACAGGCTCGTCGACGCGCTGTGGGGGTCGATTCCCCCCGGAACCGCCCGGAAGTCGCTCCAAAGCCACGTCTCCCGGCTGCGCCACCAGCTGTCTTCGCTGGCTCCTGGCGAATCGCCGCCGGTGGACAGCGCGGGCGATGGCTACCGCCCGGACCTCGTCGCCCACGAGTTCGACGCGCGCCTGTACCGCGACCTGCTCGGGCAGGCGCAACGGTGCCACAACCCGTGGGAGAAGCTCGCTCTGCTCGACCAGGCGGAAAGCTACTGGGACGGCCCGGCGTTCGGCGGCTTGTCCGACCACCCGAGCTTGGTAGCGGCGGCACGCCAGCTCGACCAACAGCGCGACGCCGCGGCGGCCGACCGGATCGAGGCTCTGCTTGCACTCGGCATGCACGACGAGGCCCTCCGGGAGTTGCCACGGATGGTCCAGGCCGGACCGCTCGACGAACGGGTCCACGGGCAACTCATGCGCGCCCTCGTGACCGCGGGCCGGCGGGCCGAGGCGCTGGCCACCTTCCGGAAGGTGCAGACCCGGTTGCGCGACGAGCTCGGGATCGACCCGTCACCCGAGTTGCGCGGCCTGCACGAGGAGATCCTGCGCCAAGACACCGCTCCCGCACCTCCCCGAGCACCGCGGATCACGCCGGTGGCCGAACCCACCCGGGAGGCGGATCCGCTGCTGGGGCGGGAACACGACATCGAGACCGTGAGCACCTGGTTGAGGAGCGCCTCGCTGGTGACGCTCACCGGACCCGGCGGCGTCGGCAAGACCCGCCTGGCCGAGCACCTCGTGGAGCACACCGGCCCGGTGTGGCGCGACGGCGTGCTCTCCTGCGTCCTGGCGCACGTGCGGGACGCCGAGGGCGTCGGCGGTGCTCTCACCGCCGCGCTCGCGGTCCAACCGTCCGGCGGGCAGTCGATGACCGACGCGCTGGTGTCGGGACTCGCGGACCGGCACCAGCTGCTGTTCCTGGACAACTGCGAGCACGTGATCGACGCCGTCACACCGCACGTGGAAACGATCGTGGCCGGCTGTCCCGGCATCACGGTGCTGGCCACGTCGCGCGAGCGGCTGCGGCTGCCGAACGAGCGGGTCTGGCCGGTGACTCCGCTCGCCGTCCCGCCCGGAGGAGCGCGGACAGCTGACGTGCTGGCCACTTCGGCAGGCAGCCTGTTCTGCGTGCGGGCGCGGGCAGTGGACCCCGACTTCCGGCTCAGCGACACCAACGCGGGCGTCGTGGCCGAGCTGTGTCGCCGGCTCGACGGCATGCCGCTGGCCATCGAGCTCGCCGCCGCCCGCAGCCGGGCGCTATCGCCCGACGCACTGGTGGACCGGCTCGATCAGCGCTTCGCCGTGTTCGGCGGTGGGCCGCGGCACCAGGGCGGCCGCCACCGCACCCTGGAGGCCGTGGTGGCCTGGTCCTACGACCTGCTGGCCCCGGGGGAGGCCGATCTCTTCGACCGGCTCGCGGTCTTCGCGAGCGCGGTCCCGCTGGTGACGGTCGAGGGCGTGTGCTGCGACGAGCAGCTCCCCCGGGAGGTGATCGCGGGCCTGCTCGGCGAGCTGGTCGACAAGTCGATGGTCGTGGTGCAGCGCGACGGCGACGCGGTGCGCTACCGACTGCTCGACACGATGCGGGACTTCGGCCTGTGCAGGTTGGAAGAACGCGGCATCGCAGAGGCGATGCGGAGGTCGCACGCCGCCCACCACGTGGCGCTGGCGGAGCTGCACGGCCCCCGGGCCCGCGGCCCGGCGGAGCCGGAGGCCGTCGCGGCCATCACCGGAGCGATCGATGACCTGCGTGCAGCCCACGCACGGGCGATCGCCGCGGGCGATGTGGATCTCGCCCTGCGACTGCCCGCCGCGTTGACCGACGAGGTCGTCTTCCGGCTGCGCGACGAGGTGACGACCTGGGCGCGCCGGGCGCTGTCGTTGGCGGGGGCGAACGGACATCCCGCCCGTGCCGGGGCCTTGGTTACGGCGGCCTGGGGAGCGACCAGCCGGGACGAGTGCGACCGTGCCGTGAACGAAGCCTCCGAGGCGTACCGGGCGGCCGAGCCCGGCACTCCCGTCTCGCTGGTCGCGCTGGGAGCGATCGCGACCGCCGCGATGTACGAAGGGCAGCTCGAGACCGTCATCGACCTCGCTGACAGGCACCAGCAGGAAGCCGAGGGGGTCAACTCCGGCTACCATCTGTCCTTCCTGTGGGTGAACCGCATCCTCGGTCACCTCTACCGAGGCGAGATCGAGGCGGCGGCCACCGGCGTTCCCGAGCTCCGGCACGTCGCCGAGCGCTCCGGTAACCCGAGCATGCGGGCCTTCGCCCGTTACTGCGACGGCGAGGTCCACATGGAACGGGATCCGGACCGCGCCGCTGTCGCGCTGGAGGAAGCGGTGACACTCGCCCGCAGTGTCGGCAATCGCCTCATCGAGGGCGTCTCGCTGGTTTGCCTCGCTTCGTCCCTGGGTCGTAGGGGGCAGGTCGATGAGGCGCTGCGCGCATTCCGCGACGTCGTGCTGCACTGGCGGGGCGTCGGCGACCACACCCACCAGTTGACTGCGGTGCGCAACCTGGTGGAGCTGCTCGCGGAAGTGCAGGCCGACGAGCATGCGGCGATCCTCCACGGGGCGGTAACCTCCGGCGTGACCCCGACCTACGGTCTCGAGGCGACGCGCCTCACCCGGGCGTGGAGGAAGGTCGAGGGGCGGCTCGGTCGTGACGCAGCGCAGGCACTGGCCGCGCAGGGGCAGGCGCTCGACGTGCGCCGGGTGGGGGAGGAGGCGCTCGCCCGGATCAACACCCTGCTCGGCGAGTGACCGGGGACTCCTTTCCCGCGGTGTCCCCTCGTGCAGCGTTCTCGTCCCGGCGGCTCCTCCCGCAGCACGGGCACAACCGGATCGCAGCCGGCCCACATCCGGCGTTTGCCACGATGTCGGTGTTTCCGGACACGCGCGCAGGTGCTCGCCGGGGAGGACTGATCTTCCTGCGGCGAGCCCGGCGGCGAACCGAGGACCGCGGCCTTCGCGTCGAGCGGCCCATTCCGCGAAGGAACCAACCATGACCGACGACCGCATTCATCGAACAGCCTCCGCGGACGGCACGCCCATCGCCGGGCGGGTGCGCGGGCAGGGGCCTCCCCTGGTGCTCGTCCCGGGCGGCCCGGCCGACGGCGAGACCGCCTGGAACGCTCTGCTGCCGCACCTGACCGGCCACTTCACCTGCTATGCCCTCAACACCCGCGGTCGTGCTCTGAGCGGCGACAGCCGCGACCACTCCCGCGCACGTCTGGTGGAAGACGTCATCGCGTTCGTGGAGAGCATCGGCGAACCGGTGGTGCTGTTCGGCCACTCGGCCGGAGGCGCGCACGCGTTGGAAGCGGCGTCGCGCACCTCGGCCGTCACCACCCTCGCACTGTACGAACCGACCCTCACCGAACTCGGTGACGAGGACCTGCACGCCCGTTACGCGCAGGCCTTCACCGAGGTGCGGCGCGCGGTCGCCGAGGACAGGTTCACCGACGCCGCGTGGATCTTCCTGGAGGACCTGGCCTTGATCAACGAAACCGAGCGGTCCCTCGTCTCCGAAGCGGACGCGGTGCGCGAGATGGCGCCGCTCGTTCCCGTCGTTCTCGAGGAAGTCGCGCAGTCGGGTCCGCCCAGCCTGTCCGACCTGTCCCTGCTGGAGCGCGTCGGAGTTCCCGTTCTCCTCGTGCGTGGCTCCCGCACGCACTCGTTCTACGCCGGTGTCGTGGACTACCTCGCCGACAGGCTCGTCGACTGCCGGGTGCGCGAGATCCCCGACGTCGGTCATCTCGGCCCCGAGATGGAGCCCGAGCCGGTTGCAGCGGAGCTGGTGCGCCTTCTCGGCCTCGTTGCGCCGCACCGCGGTTGACGTCTCCGCGCCGCCAAACACCGAGTGGTCACCTCGAGCGAAAGGAACGCACCATGACCGCCACAGCACCAGCGCCGGAACTCGAGGAACAGGCGGCGATCCTGCTCGGTCAGGTGGCCGGGTACGCGGGACACCGCACGATCGGGATCGGTCTGCGCTCCGGACTCGTCCGAGCCCTGGCCGACGCACCAGCAGGCGCCACCGCGGACGACTTGGCCGCACGCACCGGCCACGACCAGTTCTACGTGGGCGTGTGGTGCCGCTCAGCCCTCGCCTGCGGCGTCTGCGAGCGGGACGGCGACACCTATCGCCTCGCACCGCACATGGCGACCCTGCTGCTGGACGAGAACAGCCCGTCCTACGCGGGCGGCATCTTCGCGGTCTTCGAGCAGCACGAACTGTTCGACCGGTTCGAGCAGGTGCTCGGCACGGGGGAGCGGATGTGGTGGCACGACACCAGTCCCGAGTGGATCGACGGTGTGTCCCGCTCTGGCAGGCCGTTCTACACCCGGTTGGTTCCCGGAGGGCTCGAGCAGGTCCCGGGGCTCGCGACGCGGTTGGCCGAAGGCGGCGTGATCGTCGACACCGGCTGCGGCGCGGGGCTGGGGCTGGTCCGGCTGGCGGAGCACTACCCCGCCTGCGAGTTGATCGGGGTGGACGGTGACGCCCACTCGATCGAGATGGCTCGGCGCACCGTCGAGGCTGCCGGAATCGCCGAGCGGGTGCGGTTGGTGACCGCGCCGCTGGAGGAATTCACGATCGAGCGGCCGGCCTCGCTGGTGATCAACAACGTCACCATGCACGAGTGCCGCGATATCGACCGGGTCACCGAGCAGATCAAGCGGGCGCTCGAGCCGGGCGGGTTGTTCGTGATCTCCGACTTCCCGTTCCCGGACAGCGACGGGGTCTTGGCGACCGTGCCCGGCAGGGTGATGGCCGGCGTCCAGTTCTTCGAGTGCCAGATCGACGACCAGCTGCTACCTCGCCGGGCCTACGACGCGCTGCTGGAACGGCACGGGTTCACCGACCTCGGCAACACCACGCTGACCCCCGTCCACGCCCTCACCTGGGGGCGCTGGGTCGGAACGCGGAACAACCGGGACGCGGTGACCAGCCGACGACCGAACAACCGCAACACCCGGTGAACACCGACAACGAAGGAGACGACCATGTCCACCACGACTCCGGAGGCGATCGAGCGCAACGGAATCAACGTCACTCAACTCACCGAAACCATCGGCGCGATCCAGAACGATCCCACCATCGCCGCCTTCCGGTTCCGGGCCACCACCGCATGGGAAGGCGGCGGGCACAGCCGGACGACGATCAAGGAGTTCTACGGTGCGGGCACCGAGGACCACTCGCGCGCCGATGCGTTCACACTGGACGGCGATGAGCCTCCGGTCCTCCTGGGCGCCAACCACGCCCCGAACGCGGTGGAGACGGTGCTGCACGCGCTCACATCGTGCCTGACGGTGGGTTTCGTCTACAACGCCGCCGCGCGGGGAATCGAGGTCCGCAGCCTGGACTTCGACGTCGAAGGGGTCCTCGACCTGCACGGGTTCCTCGGGCTCTCGGAAACCACCCGACCCGGCTACCAGCAGATCGAGGTTCGCTACCGGGTCGACGCCGACGCGACCGAGGAGCAGGTCGAGCAGCTGTGCCACCACGTCCAGCGCACGTCGCCCGTGCTCGACATCGTCACCAATTCGGTTCCCGTCACGCTCGTGCGGGCGGAAGACGGTGGCTGAACCTCGGGAACTGGGCGGTACCGGCGGAGGCGCAGCTGCTGCGGCGTGCTGCGCGCTGCTCGAACCGAGCGGGGCGGGGGGCTGGTCGGCACCCGCCGGCCAGACCCCTCGCCCGGCTCGTGAGCGCCGAGGCGCGGTATCAGCCGGTCGAGCCGGACCGGGACATCTGCGCACGCGCCCCCGGCTCCCCCGAGGTCATGCCAGGCTCGCGAGCACGAGTTCTCAGCGATGCGCACTCCTCGAGGAGGTCGGAGAAGTGCGTGCCGGGAGGGGCACCGAGCCGCGCACGCCGTGCGGCCGACCGGTCGCGGGGGTCGTACGCGGCCGAACGAGCGCGTGAGCGGGCCGCGGTCAGGCAGGGGCGCTGCAAGCCCGTGCAACGACCGCGCAACGATCCCCGGTTCGAACGGGGAGTGAAGCAACGGGCGGCGGTTGGTGATCGTTCGTGCGGGGGATACGGTGTTCGTCATCTCCACGTGGTGATCGGGATCACGTTTCCGAGCTGCGCCGGTGGCAGCACGCGGCCCCGCGCAGGCCGTCCGGACACCGGCACTCCGTCCGAGCGTCACGCCGAAAGGAACTCGATGACCGGGACCTGGCCTTCGATACTGCCGCCGCTGCTCGCGATCGGCCTCGCCCTGGTGACCCGCCAGGTCATCCCCGCGCTGTTCGCGGGCATCTGGCTCGGCGCCTGGTTGCTGGGCGGAGCGACCCTCGCCGGGGTGGGCACGTCGCTGGTCGACACGGTCGGTGTGCACATCGTCGACGCGCTGGCCGACCACGACCACATGATGATCGTGGTCGCCACGCTGATGATCGGCGGGATGGTCGGCCTGATCCGCCGCAACGGCGGCACCGACGGCATCGTGAAGGTGGTGACGCACTGGGCGTCCACGCCGCGGCGCGGCCAGGTCGCGACCGGCGGCCTCGGGTTGGCCGTCTTCTTCGACGACTACGCCAACAGCCTCGTCGTGGGCAACACGATGCGCCCGATCACCGACCGGCTGCGGATCTCGCGCGAGAAGCTCGCCTACGTCGTCGACTCCACCGCGGCGCCGGTGGCCACGATCGGTCTGTTCACCACCTGGATCGGGTACCAGGTCGGCCTGATCGGCGACGCCGTCGGCAAGATCGGACTCGAGCAGGGCGCGTTCGCCGTGTTCGTCAGCTCCCTGCGCTTCGCCTTCTACCCGGTGCTGGCGATCCTCTTCGTGTTCGCCATCGCCGCCAGCAGGCGTGATTTCGGCCCGATGGCGCGCGCCGAGCGGCGCGCTCGGGAGACCGGCGCCGTGCTGCGCCCGGGGTCGAACCTCGGATCGGGCGGCGAGGTGGAAGCCGAGCTGAAGCCCGCCGAGCACACACCGCGCCGCTTCCTCAACGCGCTGCTGCCGATCCTGGTCCTGGTGGTGACGACCTTCTCGGGGCTGCTCGTCACCGGCTCCGGTGATTCGGTCCTCGCGCGGATGGGTGCGGGCGATCCGTTCGCCTCGCTGGTGTGGGGTTCGTTGCTGGCCGTGCTGGTGGCGACCGCGATGAGCATGGGGCAGCGCATCCTGACGCTCGCGCAGGTGGTGAACGCCTGGTTCGCGGGCGTGAAGTCCGTGCTGTTCGTGGTCATCATCCTCTCCGCCGCCTGGGCGCTGTCCTCGCTGACCGAGGAGCTCGGCACGGCGGAGTTCCTGGCCGGAGCGCTCAGCGATGCCCTGCCCGCCTCCCTGCTGCCGGCGATCCTCTTCGTGCTGGCGGCGGCGGTCGCGTTCGCCACCGGAACGAGCTGGGGAACCATGGGCATCCTGACGCCGCTCGCGGTCCCGCTGGCGTGGGCGCTGCTGCAGGCCCAGGGCGAGGCGGCGGCAGGTGGGCACCCGATCCTGTACGCGAGCGTGGCGACCGTGCTCGCCGGTGCCGTGTGGGGCGACCACTGCTCGCCGATCTCGGACACGACCGTGATCTCCTCGCTGGCCTCGGAGTGCGACGTGGTCGACCACGTGCGCACCCAGTTGCCGTACGCGCTCTACGTCGGGGCGATCGCGGTCCTGCTCGGGCTCGTACCGGTCGGATTCGGCGTGCCCTGGTGGGTGGCGTTCCTGCTGTCGATCGGCGTGATGCTGGTGGGGCTGCGCTTCCTCGGCAAGCGCGGCCCGGACGCCGAACACCAGGACTCCACCGCCGGGAACGGTGACGCCTCCGAGGACGGGACCACCCCGGCTGCGGGATAGCCGGGACCGGGCGTCCGGGTCCGCGCTGCCCGGACGCCCGGTCCCCTGTGGCGGCGAGCACCCGGCGTGCGGGGTGACGTTCACCGGAACCGAGCGGGCTCAGGTCGTTGGTCGGCGGTGAGCGCGGCGATAAGCTCGCGCGGAGCTCGATCCGTGCCCGTTCCCCGCCAGGAGTGCCATGCCGCGGTCCGATACCTCCGCAGCCGTGTTCGTCTCGGAAGAGGTGCGCTCCGCCCTGCAGGCGGGACGACCTGTGGTGGCGCTGGAGTCGACGATCTTCACCCACGGGTTGCCGCATCCGCGCAACCTCGACGTCGCGCTGCACGCCCGGCAGCAGCTCCGCGACGCCGGCGTGGCTCCGGCGACCGTGGGCGTCGTCGACGGGGTCGCCACGGTCGGGCTGTCCGAGGACGCGCTCGAGCGCCTGGGCACGATGGACGAACCCGCCAAGATCAGCGCGCGCGACCTGCCGGTGGCCGTGGCCAAGGGGCTCGGTGGCGGAACCACCGTGGCGGCGACCGCGTTCCTGGCGCACCGGGCCGGTGTCCCCGTGTTCGCGACGGGCGGTCTCGGCGGGGTGCACCACGGCGCGGCCACGACGTTCGACGAATCCGCCGACCTGGTGGCCCTCGCGCGCACACCGCTGGCCGTCGTCAGCGCCGGCGTCAAATCCGTCCTCGACGTCGGCGCCACGCTGCAGCGGTTCGAGACGCTGAACCTCCCGGTCGTCGGTTACGGCACCACGCGCTACCCCGGTTTCTACGTCACCGACTCCGGGCACGGAATCGAGCACTCCGCTGCGACTCCCGAGGAGGTCGCCGCCGTGGTCGCCGCCCGCGACGCGCTCGGGCTCCGTGCGGCCCTGCTGGTGGCCAACCCGATCCCCGCAGAGCAGCAGCTCCCACCGGAGGAGCACGACAGGTTGCTGGCCGAGGCCTGGGCGGCCGCCGACCGGGAGAACATCACCGGCCAGGACATCACGCCGTACCTGCTCGAGCACCTCCGGCGCGCCTCCGGCGGTCGCAGCCTCGACGTCAACATCGCCGCCTACCGCAACAACATCGCCGTCGCCGCCGACATCGCCGCCGCCATCGCCGAACGCAGGTGAGGGGAGGGGACGGGCATGCTCGGTGTGGTGGGCGACCTCCTCGAGGACGTGGTGGTGCGGTTGGACGAACCGTTGCAGCACGCCACCGACACGGCGGTGGCGGTCCACCGCACGCGCGGCGGTAGCGGAGCGAACGTCGCCGCCCTCGCGGCATCCCGCCATCCCACGCGCTTCCTGGGCTGCGTCGGCACCGATGCCGCGGGTGACGCGCTCGTCGCGCAGCTGCGGCAGGAGGCCGTCGACGTCGCCGTCCAACGCAGCGGCACCACGGGCACGGTGGTGGTCCTCGTCGACGACCGGGGTGAGCGCACCATGCTGCCCGACCGCGGCGCGGCGGTGCTCCTCGAGGACGTCGACCCGGCGTGGACCGCCGACCTGGAACACCTGCACCTGCCCGCCTACTGCTTCGCCGCCGATCCGCTGGCCACCACCGCGTGCGAACTGGTGCGGCGCGTGCACCGGCAGGCGGCCGCGGTGTCGGTGGACGCGTCCTCCACCGGAATGCTGCGCCACTACGGTGCGCAGCGCTTCCTCGCGCTGATGGCCGAGCTCGACCCGGCGTTGCTGTTCGCCGACCGGGACGAGGCGGAGTTCCTGGGACTCGTCCGGCACTCCCGACCGGGTCCGGCGTTGTTCGGGCTGCCGAGGACCACCGCGGTGGTCAAGAACGGTCCGCGGCCGACCACCGTGCTCGTGCCGGGGAGGGGTCCGCTGCGGGTGGCGGTGCCGCCGGTCGGGGGAGTGCGCGACCTCACCGGCGCAGGCGACGCGTTCGCAGCCGGGTTCCTGACCGCGCGCCTGCAACAGGCCGGTCTGCGCGCCGCCTGCGAAGCGGGCCACGCCACCGCTGCACGAGTGCTGAGCTCGCCCGGGGCCTCAGCCGACCCCGCTGCACACTGACGGCAGGTGGTCGGGTCGGGGGTCCTGCCGGCCGCGACCACCGCTCGCCGCCGAGGGAGCGTTCGCGACCCCGATCTCCTCGTTCGCGCTGCCGCGCCGCGGAGCTCGGATCGGTGGTGTCGCAACGGGATTACGCCCATCGGCTGGAACATCTCGGCAACCACGGGGACGACCGCTGGTCGTGCTTGACGGTGCGGAGCCCCCGTGACAACGTACGCAACGTCAGTGATCATGAAGTCGAGAGCAGCGACGACCCTCCATCGCACGGGTGGTCGGTGAGACGGTCCGGGAGGCGAAGGCGCTGGTGGAACGGCGTGTACGAGCCACCGGTGGACTCGTGCGATCCCGCTGTTCCGCCTGGAGTCCCCTTCGCGGGCGGCAGCGTTGATCCGCTCCGCCCGGCAGGAAAGGAACCGGTGGCATGTCGCAACGTCCCTCTCCCGATTTCTGGGACGTAGTCGTCGTCGGTGCTGGTCCGGCAGGAACTTCCGCTGCCAGAGCCGCTGCCGGGCGCGGTTGCGCGGTGCTCCTCCTTGAGCGGGACGGGATTCCGCGGTACAAGACGTGCGGTGGTGGGCTGGTGGGCGGTTCGCTGGAAGCGCTTTCGCCCGGCACGGAACTCAACATCTACGACGAGGTGCGGCGCGTCACGCTGTCCATGAACGGGAAGTCGCCGAAAACGCTGCCTTCGCGGCCGCCGTGGGCGAAGATGGTGTTCCGGGACGAGTTCGACGCGGCGTTGGTGGAGGAGGCCGCACGAGCGGGTGTTTCGGTCCGCGACGGGACAGCGGTGAAAGGCGTGGAGCTGGGCGGCGGCGAGGTCCGCTTGCGGTTGAGCGGTGGCGACCAGGTGCGAGCCGGTGCCGTCGTCGGCGCGGACGGCAGTGCCAGCCGCATCGCGAAGTTCGTGGGCGTGCAGTGCCGACAGGTCGACCTGGCCCTCGAGGCCGAAGTCCCCGTCGACGGTGCAACCGAGAAGGCCTGGAGCGGCCGAGCTCTCTTGGAGTGGGGACCGCTGCCGGGGTCGTTCGGCTGGGTGTTCCCCAAGGGGGACATCTGCACGGTCGGGGTGGTCGGCAGTCGCGGATCGCCGGACGCGACCCGCGGTTACATGCGTGAATTCCTCGACCGCCACCACTTCGCGGACATCGAGCCGGTGCGCAACACCGGGCACCTGACGCGCTGCCGCTTCACCGAGTCACCGCTCGCACGGGGGCCGGTCCTCGTGGCGGGCGATGCGGCAGGACTGGCGGATCCGTGGCTCCGCGAGGGAATTTCGTTCGCCCTGCGTTCCGGGAAGATGGCGGGGCGTGCCGCGGCTTCGCTGGCGGGGTCCGCGCGCGAAGCCGACGTGCGCACCGAGGGGGAGAGGTACCACCGGGAAGTGGACTCCGAGCTGGGGGCGGAAATGCGCGCGAGCGAACGATTGGCGCGGATTTTCACGCGGCACCCGGCGCTCGTGCACACCGCTCTCACCCGGTTCCCGCTGGTTTGGCGACGAGTGGACGACTACCTCACGGGACGGGCGACGATCCCCGAGGTGCTGAATTCTCCGCTGTTCAAACCCGCGGTGGCGGCCATGTCCGCGGTGAGCTAGTTCTGGCCTGATTGCCCGGGGGTCAGCCTCCTCCATTCGACGTCCGATCGAGGCGCGCACCTCCTCGCAGCACGTGAGGCGGACCCGTTTCCGCGCTGCGCTCCGCAGGTGGTGCACGGCATCGTAAGACGGGTATCCGAGCCGGACAAATACGCGTTCGCGAAGGATTCATATCCATATCGCAGCAGCGGAGGCCCGGACCGGTTCAGCGCCCGGACGAGGGCACGTTCCTAGGTGGAACCCGGACAAATGTCCGGTGCGGCGGCGTGCACGTGGATGCCAGTGTCCGCACACCTCAACGGCCGCGATACCGATCCTCCGGAGATCGCAGGGGCAGTCTCCCTCGCGTTGTCGAGCTGCTCCCGCCCGGAGGGCGGATTCCTCGCGCAGTTGGAATCCTGCTGATCTCAACGTCGATGGAGACGCGATGCCCGAAAACAATCCGGATCAGCTCAACGCGAAAAGACAGCGGAGCACTGTCCGCTGGGTGGTCCTCCTGGCGGCGATGACCCTCGTCTTCGACGGTTACGACCTGGTGGTCTACGGCACCGTCGTACCGACGCTCCTGCACGACCCGAGCCAGCTCGGGGCGCTGACGCCCGCCCAGGCGGGGGCGCTCGGCAGCTACGCGCTGGTGGGCGTCCTGGTCGGCGCGCTCACCGCGGGAGCGATCGGCGACCACATCGGTCGCCGCCGAATGGTCCTGACCAACGTCGTCGTCTTTTCCACTGGTATGGGAATCACGGCGATGGCCACGAACATCGCGGTGTTCGGGCTGTTCCGGTTCATCACCGGAATCGGTGTCGGTGCGCTGGTGGCCACGGCCGGTGCCGTGGTCGCCGAGTTCGCCCCGGCCCAGAAGCGCAACCTGCTTAACGCCGTCGTCTACAGCGGTGTTCCCGCCGGTGGTGTGCTCGCCTCGGTGCTGGCCATCGTGGTCACCGACGCGGTCGGCTGGCGCGGGTTGTTCTGGATCGGCGCGCTGCCGCTCGTCACGCTGCTCCCGCTGGCCTGGGCCAAGTTGCCGGAGTCCCCGCGCTGGCTGCACTCCCGCGGGCAGGTCGAACGCGCTCGGGAGATCTCCCGGAAGACGGGCGTTCCGCTCCCGTCCCCCGCGCAGCAACCCGCGGAGGACGCGAACGGGGGGAAAGTGGGATTCGCCGCGCTGGCGACCCGGCGATACGCGTGGCCGACCTTCCTCCTCGGGCTGATGAGCTTCTCGGGTCTGCTGCTGACCTACGGGTTGGACACGTGGCTTCCGGAGATCATGGGGCAGTACGGTTTCGGCGAGTCGTATTCGCTGCTGTTCCTCCTCGTGCTCAACCTCGGCGCGATCTTCGGCAGCATCATCGCGTCGCAGACGGCCGACCGGATCGGGGCGAAGCAGGTCATCGCGACCACGTTCGGGATCGCTGCGCTCTCCCTGTGCCTGCTCGCGCTGGAACTGCCGCTCGTCGTGCTGCTGGCAGGGGTGGCGATCGCAGGATTCGGCACGATCGGCACCCAGGTGCTGGTCTACGGGCTCGTCTCCAACTACTACGGGACCAACGCTCGCGCGGCGGGCGTGGCGTGGTGCGCCGGGTTCGGCAGGCTCGGCGGCATCGCCGGCCCCGTCCTCGGCGGCGTCCTGATCGGCATGGGACTGGGCGGACAGCTCGCCTTCGTCCTGTTCGGCGGGATCGCCCTGCTCGGGGCGCTGGTGACGCTGCTGGTTCCGCGCAACCGGTCGGGCGCCGAACTCGCCGGGGCTTCGCCGGAGGCCGCCCCGGCTCCGACGCGGTCGTGATCTCCGGCGCGACGCACCGCCGCTGAAGGCCCGGGGCATCGGTCGGGGCGGACTTCCGCCCGGGCCGATGCCCCTTGCGGGCGACCGCGGATCGACCTCGCCGCGGACGCACCTGCCGGGCGGTTCGGCGGTGTCGGCTCACGGGTGCCGCTCCGCGGGTGATCCTCCTGCCGGGTCGTGGTCGTGGTCGTGGTCGGGATCGGGCCGAAGGTGGAACACGGGAAGCTCCCGCCCGGAGAGCCGGGTGTAGGTCTCGTACGGTGGCCAGGTCTCCAGCGCGATCGGCCAGCTGCGGCTCCGTTCGTGCCCCGTCAACAGAACGGCCCGCACCGGGAAGGTGGCGCCGTCGAGGGTCACCGCAGCACGGGGCTCGCACCGCAGGTTGAACGTCCACTGCGGATGGTCGGCGCGGCCGCCGTGCGATCCGAGGACGAGGTAGCCGCCCTCGTGCGGCGTGTAGATCAGGGGCACCGCGCGGGGCGAACCGCTCCGGGCCCCGGACGTGTGGAGCAGGAGCAGGGGGATGCCGAGCGCACCGGTGATGCTGCGCCGCCCCTTGCTGCGGAGGAGGAGGGCGCGCTCCGCGGGTGCGAGCCGCAGCGCCAGTTCACCTGCCCACCTGTGGTGGCTCAGGCGCCGGGCCAGCCGGGTCAGCGGACGCAACGTTCGCGCTCCGCGCGGAGGACGGGGCGTGCGAGCGCGGTACCTGGCCGAGGCGTCAAGTGCCCGTCCGGTCGACGCTGCGTGGGATGTCTCAACGGTTCCTCCTCGAACGGAGTATTTTCGATCTTCGCGGGGCCCTACTACGTTTCCAGCATGCCTGAGCGCGGAATCAGCGGCGCCGATGACCGCCGACTGCAGTACGAGCCCATCGCCGTCGTCGGCATCGGTTGCCGGTTCGCCGGCGGGGTGGACTCCCCGGACGCGCTGTGGAGCGCCCTCCGGGAGGGCCGCGACATGATCACCGAAGTGCCACCGGACAGGTGGGACGTCGACGAGGCCTACGATCCGGAACCGGGCGTTCCCGGGAAGACGGTGTCGAAGTGGGGCGGTTTCCTCGACGACGTCGGTGGTTTCGACCCGGAGTTCTTCGGCATTTCCGCGCGCGAGGCGGAAGCGATGGACCCCCAGCACCGCCTGCTGTTGGAAACGTCCTGGGAAGCCCTCGAGAACGCGGGCGTTCGGCCGCACGCACTGGGGAACTCGCCGACCGGGCTGTTCCTGGGCGTCTCCGGTCAGGACTACATGATGCGCACGCCGGACTCGGAACTGTTCACGAATCCCTACGCGATGACGGGGAACGCGCGCAGCATGGCAGCGGGACGCATCTCGTACCTGCTGGGGTTGCGCGGCCCGAGCGTGGTCCTGGACTCCGCGTGCTCCTCCGGCCTGGTCGCGACCCACCTCGCCGCGCGGAGCCTGCAGACCGGGGATGCCGATCTCGCCCTGTGCGGCGGGGTCAACCTGATCTTCGGGCCCGAGACGACGATCGCCTTCTCCAGCTGGGGGATGCTCTCGCCCGCCGGCCGGTGCCGGGCCTTCGACGCCGACGCGAGCGGCTTCGTCCGGGCCGAGGCCGCCGGCGTGCTCGCGCTCAAGCGGTTGTCGCACGCCGAACGCGACGGCGACCGGGTGCTCGCCGTGCTGCGGGGCTCCGGGGTGAACCAGGACGGACGCTCCAACGGGATCACCGCTCCCTCCGGTGAGGCCCAGCGCTCGCTGCAGCAGCAGGTGATCGAGCGCGCCGGGGTCGACCCGTCCGGCGTGGGCCTGCTCGAGGCGCACGGGACCGGGACCCCGGTGGGCGACCCGATCGAGTTCGCCGCGCTGGCGGACAGCTACGGTCGCGGTGCGCAGCCGTGCGCGCTCGGATCGGTGAAGACGAACATCGGGCACGCGGAGACGGCCTCGGGCATGGCCGGGGTGATCAAGGCGATCATGGCGCTGCGGCGCGGCGAGGTTCCCGCCAACCTGCACTTCAACGCGTGGAACCCCGAAATCGACCACGAGGGGACTCGGTTGTTCGTCCCGACGAGGACCGAGCCGTGGCCGGTGGACGAGGGCCCCAGGCTCGCCGCCGTGTCCTCCTACGGCTTCTCCGGGACCAACGCGCACGTGCTCCTCGAGCAGGCGCCCGATCCCGACCCGGCCACCGCGGCGGACGAGCACGGCGACCGTCCGGTGCTGGTGCCGATCTCGGCGAGTTCGCCCACCTCGCTGTCCGACACCGCCCGGCGCATCGCCGGGTGGCTCGAGCGGGGCGGGACGCCCCCGGCGCTCACCGACGTCGGATACACCCTCGCCGTCCGGCGCGAACACCGCACCGCGCGCGCGGCGGTCGTTGCGACCGACCCGACTGAACTCGTCGGCCGCCTGCGCGCGGTCGAACGCGGCGAGCCCGCCGCCGGGGTGGCGGTCGGTGCGGACAAGGGCGGGCGCCGCGGGGATCCTGTGTGGGTCTTCTCGGGACAGGGATCGCAATGGCCCGGGATGGGGAGGCGGTTGCTCGCGGAGGAGCCGGCCTTCGCCGAGACCATCGCGGAACTCGAACCGCTCATCCGCGCGGAGTCGGGTTTCTCGCTGCGCGAGGTGCTGGTCGCCGACGAGATCACCACGAGGATCGACCAGGTGCAACCGGCGCTGTTCGCCATGCAGGTGGGCCTGGCAGCCGTGTGGCGCTCCTGCGGGGTGCGGCCGGGTGCGGTGATCGGGCACTCGATGGGCGAGGTCGCCGCCGCAGTGGTCAGCGGCGTGCTCTCCCCGCAGGACGGCGTCGCGGTGATCTGCCGGCGATCCCGGCTGATGCTGGAGCTGTCGGGTTCGGGAGCGATGGCGTCGGTCGACCTGCCCCGCGAGGACGTGGAGCGCGAACTGGCGGCGGCGAACGCTCGGGAGGTGGTCGTCGCCGTGCAGTCCTCCCCGGAATCCACCGTGGTCGCCGGGGCGACCTCCGAGGTGCGGAGCTTGATCGCCCGCTGGGAGGAAGCCGACCGGTTGGTGCGTGAGATCGCGGTGGACATCGCCTCCCACTCGCCCCAGGTCGACCCCATCCTGGAGCGTCTGGTCCGGGGACTGTCGGACCTTTCGCCGCAGGAGCCGACGATCCCCTTCTACAGCACCGTGAACCCCGGCCAGGACGCGACTTTCGGCGCGCGGTACTGGGCGGAGAACCTGCGCCGGCCGGTCGGCTTCACCGACGCCGTGTCGGCGGCGCTCGCCGACGGTCACCGCGTGTTCGCAGAACTGTCCCCGCACCCCCTGCTGACGCGCGCGATCGGCGACACCGTCACGGCCCACCACGCCGACGCCGCCGTCGTCGGGGCGCTCCGCCGCGGCGAGGACGAACGGGAGCACCTGCTGGCCGCGATCGGCGAGGTCCACTGCGCCGGGGCCGACGTGGACTGGGCGCGGCACCACCCGCGGGGCGCGCTGCTCGACGTGCCGCTGCCGACGTGGAACCACCGGTGGCTGATGAACTCCGGCGAGGAGGGCGCGAGTCCCGCGGTGGGGCATCCGCTGCTGGGCGCGCACGTCGAGCCCCCGAAGGGCGACGGCGAGCACGTGTGGCAGGCCGAGGTCGGCGTCGAGGCCCAGCCGTGGCTGGCCGACCACCAGGTGCGCGGGACGCCGATGATGCCCGCCGCCGGCTACGGCGAGATGGCGGTGGCCGCGGCGGCGGACGTGTTCGGCGCGGACACGCGGGTGGAGGTCGCCGACCTCACCTTCGACAACGCCCTCGTCCTGGACGGGGACGTGCCGGTGTCCACGCTCGTGGAGAACACCACCGAACGAGGCGGTTCGCTGCGCGTGCTCAGCCGCGGTGCGGACGGCGCCCTCGTCTCCCGAGCCGGCGGCACGTTGCAGGTGCTCGACGCCGAATCCGAGGCCGAACGCGTGGACATCGATGCGCTGCTGGACGCGCATCCGAACAGCGAAGGCCCGGACGACTACTACGCGTACCTGCGGGGCCTCGGCATCCAGCACGGGCCCGGCTTCGCCGCGCTCACCGCGATCCACCGCGCCGGAGCCGAGGCCAGGACCGTGCTCACCGAGGTGCGCTTGCCCGCCGAGCGGCGTTCGGAAGCGGAGTCCTACCGGGTGCATCCCGTGCTGCTGGACGCCTGCCTGCAGACGATCGCGACGCACCCGGAGATGATGGACCAGTCCGGGCTCTTCCTGCCGCTGGCGATCGATTCGCTGCGCGTGCTCGGCGACGTCCGCAACGCCCGCTACTGCGTGGCGCGTCTGCACGCTGTCGGTGATCGCCACTGCCTCGGCGACGTCCGACTCGTGGACACCGAGGGCGCGGTGCTCATCGACGCTCGCGGTGTCCGGTTCGGCACGTCGGTCGAGGATTCCCCGGAGCGGATTCTCCAGCAGCGACTGCTCGCCGTGGAGTGGGAGGAGGCACCCGCGCCCGAACCGGCGGGCGAAGCCGCCGGCCGGTGGCTGGTGGTCGCCGAGCCCTCCGACGCGGTCGGTTCGGAGACCGCCCACGGCATCACCGCCGGACTGGGGGAGCGGGGCGGCACGGCCACCGCGGTCGCCGAGAAGGCACCTGAGGAGCTGGCAGCTGGGGTGCGCGAACAGCTCGAGAACGGGCGGATCCGCGGGGTGGCCTTCGTGACCGGCCCGGGCACGGACACCGGCTCGGCTCCCGCGGCGGCCCGCCACCGGATGAGCCGGCTCATCGCGCTGGCGCAGGAGATCACAGAGCACGAGGGCGACTCCGCCCCCTCGCTGACCGTGCTGCTGCACGGTGCGCAGCCGGTGCTCGAGGACGACGGAACGGACCCCGCGCAGGAGCCGCTGCGCGGGCTGGCCAAGGTCATCGGTCACGAGCACGAGGAACTGGACGTGTCCGTCGTCGATGTCGCCGGGGCCACCGCCGAGCGCTTGGTCGGCGAGCTGGTGGACGCGCCGCCCGAGCAGGACGAGGTCGCCTGGCGCGGTGAGACCCGCTACCTCGCCCGCCTCCGGAACAGCCCGCTGGCGATCGACGACCGCCAGCACCGGAGCGTCCACTTGGGACGGGACGGCGTCGGGGTGCAGGCGGCGCGCAACGGCGAGCTGGACACGCTGGAACTCGCGGCGCGCTCCCGAGCCAGTCCGGGACCAGGCGAGGTGGAGATCGAGGTCCACGCGGCGAGCTTGAACTACGTGGACGCCCTCAACGCCATGGGCGTGTACCGCACCGTGGACGACTCGCCCCCACCGCTGGGAGCGGACTGCGCGGGCGTGATCGCGCGCGTGGGGTCGGACGTGACCGACTACCGGCCCGGTGACAGGGTCGCCGCGATGATGTGGGGCGGCCTCGCCTCGCACCTGACGGTCTCCACCGGCAACGTGTTCACCGTTCCCGACCACGTCTCGATCGAGGACGCCGCCACCATGCCGGCGGTCTACCTGACGGCGTGGTACGGGCTCAGCCACCTGGCCCGGTTGCAGGCGGGCGAGCGGGTGCTCGTCCACGCGGCGACCGGCGGCGTGGGGCTGGCCGCGATCGCCATCGCACGCGCGCGCGGTGCCGAGATCTTCGCCACCGCGGGCACCCCGGAGAAGCGGGCGTACCTCACCGAGCTGGGCATCGAGCACGTGATGGACTCGCGTTCGCTGGACTTCGCCGACCGCGTCCGGGAGATCACCGGTGGTGAGGGCGTCGACGTCGTCCTCAACTCGGTGACCGGTCCCGCGCAACGAGCCGGGGTCGCGCTGCTGCGCACCGGTGGGAGGTTCCTCGAGATCGGCAAGCGGGACATCTACGCCGACCACAGGATCGGACTGTCACCCTTCCGGCACAACATCGTGTTCGCGAGCATCGATCTCGGACTCGTCGTCGACCAGCTCGCCTCGCTGACGGCCGACATGATGGGCGAGATCGGGCAGCAGGTCGCCGAAGGCATCCTCCCCCCGCTGCCCCGCACCACCTACGCGGTGGACGAGCTGCCCGACGCCCTCCGCGCGCTCGGCGCGGGGCGGCACATCGGCAAGGCGGTCGTGCGCATCCCGCGCGACGGCGCTCGGACGGTGCCGGTGGAGCCCGCGGATGTCCCCGTGGTCCGGACCGGCGGAGCATACGTCGTCACTGGTGGTCTCGGCGGGCTCGGTCCGGTGGTGGCGCGGTGGCTGAGCGACGCCGGCGCGGCCCGGGTGGTGCTGAACGGCCGCCGTGCACCGGACGAGGAGACCAGCGCGGTCCCCGACGAGCTCCGCGGGGCCGGCACCGACGTGCGGGTCGTGCTCGGTGATCTCGCCGAACCGGAGACCGCGCCACGGCTGCTCGCCGAAGCCTCCGAGGGAGGGGTCCCCGTGCGCGGCGCCGTGCACGGTGCGGCGGTCGTCGAGGACCACGTGGTCTCGCGGCTCGACGAGGACGCGGTGGACCGCGTGTGGCGCCCGAAGGCCCTCGGCGCGTGGAACCTCCACGAGGCGCTGGGCGCCGGTGGGCACGAGGACGGGCTCGACTGGTTGCTGCTGTTCTCCTCGGCCGCCGCTCTCATCGGCAACCCCGGTCAGGGCGCGTACGCGGCGGCCAACGGATTCCTCGACGGCCTCGCTACCGCGCGGCGCGCGCGAGGCCTGGCCGCGACCAGCGTGCGTTGGGGCGCGTGGGCCGAGCACGGCCGCGGCGCGGTGATGGAGCAGCGGGGCTTCGCGATGATCAGGCCCGAGGAGGGGATCGAGGCGTGCGATCGCCTGCTGCGGCACGGGCGTTCCCGCATCGGCTACCTGCCCACCGCTGACGGGAGTTGGCTTTCCGCGGTGGGTGAGAAGGCGCGCAGCTCCGCGTTCTTCGCTCCCCAGATGGCGCGGTCGGACGGTGATGAGAACGAGTCGGGGATCGATCGCGACCTGCTCGCACGCCTGTCCGAGGTGGACGCGGAGGACAAGCTGAACGCGCTCACCGGCTTCGTGATCGAGCAGGCTGCCGCGATCCTGCGGGTGGACTCCGCCGGTATCGCCCCGGAGCGGTCGCTGCTCGACTACGGCCTGGACTCGTTGATGGGGTTGGAACTGCGGACCAGGCTCGACAAGGCCCTCGGGGTGCGGATTCCCACCAAGAAGCTGTGGTCCATCCCGCAGCCGGAATCCCTCGCCGGCTACCTGGCGGAACTGCTCGGCGAGCCCGTCGCCGGGGCAGGGGGTGAGGGGGCGTAGGCACCGCTCGCCGGTGCTCGCGAGCTGCGGCTTCGAGGCTGCCCGCGGTCAGCGGCCGCTCCGAAGGGCGCGCTGCTGGCCGCGGGCCGAGCACCGGTGAGTTCCCGGGCGGGGACCGGTCGGGTAGTGGTGGTGTTCTGCCTCCCGCTGCGGGAACCGCGGTGGCACTACCCCGTGGCCACCCGGAGTTCGCTGCTGAACTGGTCGATGCCTTCCGGAACCGACATGCGTCCGAAGAGGACCTTCTCGTTCACCCGGCGAGTGACTTCCTCGACTTCACCGGCGCCGGCCGGCGGAAGTTCGGGTGGGGACTGCACGCTGTCCTCGATCTCCGGGATGAACTGCGCGTAGCTGCGGTCCGCTGGCGGGAGCTGATGCAGGACGCGCTCACGAAGTCGCAGGTTCGCCGGCAAGCTCCGGTCGACGAGCATCAGGTCCGCCACGCGCGGATCGTTGACCAGAAAGTTGACGAACCGCGCGGCTTCCACGGGATTTCGAGTACCTGCGGCGATCGACCAGAACATCCCGTTTTTGAGGTACGTGCCCGGTTGTTGCCGCGCATCACCCGGAATGCGCAGGATGTGCAGGTCGGTCCCGGATGCTTCGCTGAGCAGGGGCAGTTGGTTGTTCCAGAAGAAGCCCATCGCCGCCTTGTTGGTCCCGACCAACGTCTGCTCCAGACCTGCCAGGCTGGTTTCCACTGTGATCGACGGAGGAGGCGCGGCCCCGGAACGCACCAGGCCGGTCAGATAACGCCACCACTCATCCGCGGTGCGCTGGGTGAACCCGGCCCCACCGCTCTCGGCGTAGAGCGCTTCTCCCCGCTGGCGCGCGTAGATCTCGAACAGCGTGTCGGCCGCGGCCGGGGGTGCTTCCACGCCGTACACCCCGTTCTCGGTGCCGTCGCTGATGCGCTGCGTGATCTCCGCGAAATCCTGCCACGTCCAGGTGGCGCTGTTGGGCAACGGCACGTTCGCGCGGTGGAAGATCTCCGGGTTCGCGGCCAGGCACAGCGCGTTGGAGCCGACCGGCAGGGCGTACATGTCCTGACCGATGGCCGTCGAGTCCATCGCCGAGCGGTCCAGATCCCTGGTGTCGATCACCTCCGACAGGTACCGGTTCAACCGCAGCAGAACTTCGTTGTCCGCGTATTCGCGAACGAACCGGGCGTCGTGCTGGATTATGTCCGGCGCCCTGCCGCCGGCGACGTTGGTGGCGAGCCGATCCCAGTAGTCGCTCCACCCGGTGTAATCCGATTCGATCCGAACGTGCTGATTCTCCTGCTCGTAGACCGAAATGATCTCGTGGGTGTATTCGTTCCGGGCGTCGCCGCCCCACCAGGCGAAACGCAGAGTGACCCGACCGGTCGGCGTGGAGCTGCCGCATGCCGAGGTCCCGAGGGCCAGCGCTCCCGCTCCGGCGGTCAGGCCGAGAAGCCGTCTCCGTGACATCACGCGCACAGCAGTAACCTCCGATTCACTTGAACCCCGTGGTCGCGAGACCCCGGACGAGATACTTCTGCCCGGCCAGGAAGAAGCCGAATATCGGGCCGAGCGAGAGGACCGACATGGCGAACAGAGGACCCCACGGTGTTTGCGTCGTGGCGTCCACGAAGGTGCGCAGGGCCACCGGAACCGTGTACATGTCGGGGTCTGTCAGGAAGATCAGCTGGCTGAAGAAGTCGTTCCAGGTCCAGATGAACGTGAAGATCGCGGTGGTGGCCAGCGCCGGAGTGCTCAGGGGGATGACGACCCGCCAGAAGATCCCGAAGTGGCCGCATCCGTCGAGACGGGCGGCCTCGTCCAACTCGCGGGGGATGCCGCGGATGAACTGCACCATCAGGAAGACGAAGAACGCGTCAGTGGCCAGGAACTTCGGGACGAGAAGCGGCCAGAACGTGTTGATCAAGCCGATCTGGGAGAACAGGATGTACTGCGGAACGATCAGCACGTGGATCGGCAGCATGATGGTGCCCAACATGATCGCGAACCACACGCGTTTGAACCTGAATTCCAGGCGTGCGAACGCGTAGGCGGCGGACGAGCACGCCAGCAGGTTGCCGGCGATCGCCCCGCCCACCACGATCAACGAGTTCACGATGTAGTGGCCGAAGTTCCGGTCCAGACCGCTCCAGCCTTCCGGGTAGTTGCCGGCAGTGACGTTTTCCGGGAGCAGGCCGGGGTTGCGGAAGATCTCCGCGGTCGGTTGGAACGAGCTGCTGAGCATCCAGATCAGCGGATACAGCATCAGCAGGCCGAACAGGATCAGCACCAGGTGAGTGCCCCAGCGCCGTCTCGGCCGTGGGCGGGGTGACGCGGGCTCGGGCACAGCCTTCTCATTCGTCGCCATAAAACACCCAGAACCTCGAAACCAGGAAATTCGCGGCGGTCAGTGCGGCCACGATCAGAAGCAGCACCCAGGCCAGGGCCGATGCGTAGCCCATGTCGAAGTTGCCGAAGCCGCGCTCGTAGATGTAGAGCGTGTAGAACAATGTCGAATCGGCGGGTCCGCCGGTTCCGTTGCTGACGACGAACGACTGGGTGAATGCCTGGAACGCGATGATCGTTTGCAGGATCAGGTTGAAGAAGATGATCGGGCTGAGCAGCGGCAGGGTCACGGAGAAGAATCGACGTACCGGTCCGGCCCCGTCGATCGCGGCGACTTCGTAGTACGCGTTCGGCAGTTGCCGCAGGCCGGCCAGGAAGATCACCATCGGTGAGCCGAACGTCCAGACGTTCAGGATGATCAGCGTGCCCAGTGCGAAGTCCGGATGTGAAACCCAACCTGGCGCGTTCTCGATGCCGAAGAACGACAGCGCACTGTTGATCAACCCGTCGGCGCCGAAGATCTGCCGCCACAGGATCGCTACGGCCACGCTGCTGCCCAGCAGCGATGGCAGGTAGTAGACGGAGCGGTAGATTGTCAGCCCGCGCAGCCCGCGGTCCAGAACCATCGCCAGCAGCAGGGCGAAGCCGAGTTGCAGCGGCACGGACACGAACACGTAGGTGAACGTGACCCGCAGTGCCTCGTAGAACCGCGGGTCGGTCAGCATGCGCTGGTAGTTGTCCAACCCGGCCCACTGTGGCGCAGAAAGGAGGTTGTAATCGGTGAAGGAAAGGTAGGCAGAACCCAGCACCGGACCGATCGTGATCAGGAACAGGCCGAGGAACCAGGGGGCCAGGAAGACGTACGGCACCACGCGTGCGGGAAGCTCCGGCGATCGCGGTCGCCGCCCTCGTGCCGATTTCCCCGCAGCCGCTGGTGCGTCGGGTTCAGCGCGCGTCTCGGTTCGTTCGCCGGCCGTCGACATGGAGTGATCACCTCGCGAACCTCGGGTGCGCGGTGCGCCGGCGCCGTGCTCGGACTTCTGCACCGCTGACTGCGTCGCGGTTTCCGGAACGGCCGGTTCGGGCGCGCTTACCTACCATGGACTTCTCCTTTTTGGCAGGTCACCGGCGGGTGTGGCCGGCTGAGCAGCGGCGAGTTGTCGGATGCCACAAATGTGCGGCCGATGCTGCTAATGGTGGGAATGCGCTTTCCGACGGTATCCGACGACTGTCGCCCGGTCAACGAGTCGGCGACGTCGCGCACCAGCTTCCGCGTTCGCCCTGCCGGGGAGTGGCAAGCGCGGCATCTGCCGCGATCCGCTGCGTACTTCCGGACTCACCCTTCCGCGCGGCCCTTTCCAGCTACGGATCCCTCTACTGAGGACGGATTCGTCCGCCCGGGGGGGAGGTGTTGCTTCGGGTGGGCCCGGCCGGTGACGCCCGGAGCGCACTCGCGCTGCCGTCGGAGTCGACGCCCGCTGGTTGCGATGGGTCGGTTTCGCCTCTTGTGGTCGGTGCAACAGCAGCGGTATCTTCGCGTTGCTCGTGAAAGCGTTTTCCAGACCTGGAAGGGCGGGAGGAGCAGCCACGTTGACCGCATCCCCTCGTCTCCGCGCCGCCGTCGTCGGCACCGGAGGCATCGCCGCCAGACACCGGACCGCCTACGCGGAGCTGCGCGGAGATGTCGAACTGGTCGCCGCAGTCGACGTCGACGGCGAGCGCGTCCGCGAATTCTGCAGCACGACCGACGGTGCCCGGCCGTACGACGACCTGACGGACATGCTCGCCGCGGAGCGGCCGGACTTGGTCTCCGTGTGCACACCGCCGTCGCTGCATCGCGACGCCGTGCTGACCTGCCTCGAAGCTGGTGCGTGGGTGTGGTGTGAAAAGCCGCCGGTGCTGTCGCTGTCCGAATACGACACCATCGCCGCAGCAGAGCGTTCTGGCGGGCCTCACGTATCGTTCGTGTTCCAACACCGCTTCGGTGCCGCCGCCGAGCACGCTCGCAATCTGCTCCGCTCCGGAGAACTGGGCGAGCCGGCAGTGGCGCACTGCCAGACCACCTGGTACCGCGACGCCGCGTACTTCCAGGTGCCGTGGCGCGGCAAATGGGAAACCGAAGGTGGTGGCCCCACGGTCGGGCACGGC
Source organism: Salinifilum aidingensis (assembly GCF_054782015.1). Classification (NCBI taxonomy): domain Bacteria; kingdom Bacillati; phylum Actinomycetota; class Actinomycetes; order Pseudonocardiales; family Pseudonocardiaceae; genus Salinifilum; species Salinifilum aidingensis. The sequence goes on from NZ_BAAGTH010000004.1 coordinate 94,426, forward strand.
ATCCACCAGATGGACCTGCTGCTGCATCTGCTCGGCCCCTGGGAAGAAATCAGCGCGATGACGGCCCGGCTCGTGCACGACGTGGAAACCGAAGACGTCTCCACCGCCCTGGTGCGGTTCTCCTCGGGAACGGTGGCCACCGTCGTCAACAGCGTTCTCTCGCCCGACCAGGTCAGTCGCATCCGCCTGGACTGCACCGAGGCGACCGTCGAGCTGACGCACCTCTACGGCTACGGCAACGACGACTGGACCTACGTTCCCGCACCGCACGTGGACGATGAGCAGCGCGTCGCGCGGTGGCGCACACCTGCCGAAGACCACCGCAGCTCGCACACCGCGATGCTGCGCAGGCTGATCACAGCGCTGCGCACCGGCAGGCGGCCAATGTGCAGCGGGGAGGACGGCCGTGCTGCCCTGGAGCTGATCACCGCCCTCTACAAGGCCGCCAGCACCGGAACCACCGTCCGCTCGGGGGAGATCGATGCTTCCGATTCCTTCTACACCGCCTTGCACGGCGGTTCCCCCGAACTCCTGATCGGAAAGGAATGAGGATGGGTGAGAGCATCGCCGTCACGCACGAGCACGGCGAGCGGATCGCCGTCGCCTGCGGGGCCGTCGAGCTGATGTCGTACGTCTACCGCCCGGACCCGGTGGCCTTCGAGTCGCCCAAGCCCTACGCGCACCCGCTGCGCACGCTCGCCGGTCACGTCGTGACCGGCTACCGGCCCCACGACCACAGGTGGCACAAGGGCCTGCAGATGACCGCCAGCCACGTTTCCGGGCAGAACTTCTGGGGCGGCAACACCTATGTGCCCGGCGCCGGGTACCAGGAGCTGCCCGAGCGCGTCGGGGCGATGCGCCACGACGCGTTCGACTCCGTCGACGTCGCCGACGACCGCCTCGACCTCGTCGAACGGCTCACGTGGACGGCGCACGGCGGCGCGGAGTGGGCCGGCGAGCGGCGCGCCGTCTCGGTGCACTCGGTTGATCCCGCCGCGGGCACGTGGGTGCTCGACTGGTCGATCGAGCTGACCAACCTGTGCGCGGGCCCTCTGCACTTCGGCTCGCCGACGACCGCCGGTCGGGAGATGGCCGGATACACCGGGCTGCACTGGCGCGGACCGCGCGAGTTCACCGGTGGCGACGTGCTCGGACCCGGCGACCTCGGTGGGGAGGGCATGATGGGCCGGCAGGCACCGTGGCTGGCCTTCGTCGGCGAGCACGACGCCGCGGACGCGCACTCCACCCTCGTCTTCGCGCACGCGCCCGACAACGACGCGGCCATCCACGAATCGCACTGGTTCGTCCGCTCCGCGCCCATTCCCGTCGTGGCGTTCTCCTGGGCCTTCTTCGAGGAGTTCGCGCTCGAGCCCGGTGCGCGGTTCCGCTACCGCTACCGCGTGCTCATCGCCGACGGCGCCTGGGACCGCGCACGCGTCGAACGCGCCCTCACCGCGCACCCCTGGTGAGAGCCACGCTGCACTGTCTTGACCGTTCCACGCCGCAGGAGGTCGATGAGATGACGTATTCCGCCCCGCTGCCCGGTGCGATCGGGATATCGCACCTGAGCGCGTACGAATGGCAAGCAGAGGACGGCGTGTGCGGCGGCAGTCCCCACGTGCACCTGGTGTGCACGGAGGCCTACGTGGTCACCTCGGGCAGGGGAGCGGTGCAGACGCTCACCGTCGGCGGGTACCGCGAGACCCCGCTGGAACCGGGCGTGATCGCGTGGTTCACACCCGGCACCGTGCACCGCATGGTCGCCGAGCAGGAGCTGCGGGTCACGGTGCTGATGCAGAACGGCGGTCTTCCGGAAGCCGGTGACGCGGTGTTCACGTTCCCGCCGGAGGTCCTCGCCGACTCCGCGGAGTACGCCCGCGCCGCAACCCTGCCAGCGGGGTCCGACGCGGAGGAGGCGGCGCGACATCGGCGCGATCTCGCCGTCTCCGGCTACCTGGACCTGCGGCGGTCGTTGCTCGACGGCGACGCGGAACCCCTGCGCGCGTTCCACCGCGCCGCGGCCGCACTGGTCGCACCCTGGGTGGAGCACTGGCGCTTCCGGTGGCGCGACGGTGCGCTGGCCGCGGCGAACCGCAGCGGTGAGCACATCGACGCGCTGCTCGCGGGCGATCCCTCACATCTGGCGGCGTCCGAAGTGCACAGCAGCGGGCCGTCGAAGTGCGGCGGGTACGGCATGTGCGGTAGGCGCAGCGAGTACGAGATCCCCGGGGTGACCTTCCCCTACGGCGGGGAGTGAGCAGGAGTTCGCGTATTCCTGGAGCGATCCCGACCGCTCCGTGGACGAGCGGCAGCGGTACCAGCTCGACCGCACCCGGCTGGGCGTCCCGGCGGACCGCGGAACGCTCCGCGGTGTTGCTGGCCAACGACGGCGGTGCGTCGCCGGGGATCCCAGCGTTCGCTCGATCGTCCTCATCGGACCGGGTGCCGAGGATCCACGTATGTTCCTGGGGGCGCTACTCCTACCCCGACCACGTTCTCCCGCGCTTTTCCGGATCCGGACCCGGTATCGCCGTACTGTCCACGACGGAGGATCCGCGCCCGAATTGCCCGATGTGTCGGTGTCTCACGCGCGGGGGTGCCCGGAGTGCAGGCAGGGCTGGTCGAAGCGGTGCAGGCCGGCGGGACGCCGGTCGTCCTCGTCTCCGGACGCCCCTGCGCCCTCCTGGTGGGTCAACCGCCGACCCTGGCCCGGAGGCCGTCGAGCACGAGCTCGAGCCCGCGCTCGAAATCAGCGGGTCCTCCGGGCGTCCGGTCGATCGCTCCGGCGCTCGTGGCCTGCAGCGCGGTCTGCTCCTCCGTGGTGTGCCCGAAGACGAGGTGCAGCAGGGCGCGGGTGGCGACGTCGACCAGGTCCTCGGGCAGGCCGCCGTCGCGCAAGGCCTCCCGCAGCTGCTCGGTGGGCTCGCCGGCACCGAGGCCGAAGGTGTGCGCGGTGACGACCACCTCGGCTCCGTCCCGGTAGGCGAGCATCGCGTCCCGGAGCTCGCCGCAGAGCTCGACCACGCGCTGGTCCCACGCCTGCGCCCGGCGGGGGCGCCGGCCCCGGCGCACGATCTCGTCGGCGATCGCGGCCAGCAGCGTCTGCTTGTTCGGCACGTGGTGGTAGAGCGCGCTCGGCTGCACGCCGAGCTCGGTGGCCAGCCGCCGCATCGTCAGCGACTCCAGCCCGTACTCGTCGAGGACCGCGAGGGCGCGGTCGATGACATCGCTCCGGTGGTAGCGCACGTGAACCCTTCCCGTTTGACCGCTCGGGCCTCCCAGTATAGCCTGAACAGCGTTCAGGTGAACGCCGTTCAGGTCGCCGCACCAGCCGACACCGGGAGGAGCCATGAGCCCCACCTTCCACGAGCTCGCCGACGGGGTCCTCGGCGGGACCCCGGCCACCCCCGAGGACGCCCTCGCGGTGCTGCGCGCCGACGAGTCCGAGCTGATGGACGTGGTGGCCGCAGCCGGCAGGCTGCGCCGCGCGCACTTCGGCAACACGGTGAAGGTGAACTACCTGGTCAACCTCAAGTCGGGCATGTGCCCGGAGAACTGCAACTACTGCTCGCAGGCGCTCGGCTCCGACGCGCCCATCCTCAAGTACTCGTGGCTGTCGAAGGACGAGGCGCTCGAGCAGGCCGGCGCGGGGATCCGGGGCGGGGCCGGCCGAGTCTGCCTGGTCGCCTCGGGGCGCGGCCCGTCCTCCCGGGACATCGACAAGGTCACCGAGATGGTCGGAGCGCTCAAGGGGGAGAACCCCGACGTCGAGGTCTGCGCCTGCCTGGGCTTCCTGAAGGAGGGGCAGGCCGAGCGGCTCAAGGACGCCGGGGTCGACGCCTACAACCACAACATCAACACCGCCGAGAGCAACCACGCCAACATCGTCCAGACCCACACCTACGACGACCGGGTCGACACCGTGCAGAAGGCGAAGGGCGCGGCGCTCTCGCCCTGCTCCGGCCTGATCGCCGGGCTGGGCGAGACCGACGAGCAGCTGGTCGAGGCGCTGTTCGCGCTGCGGGACCTGGACTCCGACTCGATCCCGGTCAACTTCCTGATGCCGTTCGACGGAACCCCGTTCGAGGACACGTGGGAACTCACCCCCGCCTACTGCGTGCGGGTCCTGGCGATGGCGCGCTTCGTCTGCCCGGACAAGGAGGTCCGCATCGCCGGCGGCCGCGAGATGCACCTGCGCTCGCTGCAGTCGATCGCGCTGCACGTCGCCAACTCCCTCTTCCTCGGCGACTACCTCACCTCGGAAGGGCAGGAGGCCAGGGCGGACCTGGAGATGATCCGCGACAACGGCTTCGTCGTGCTGGGGTCCGAGGAGGAGCGAGCCCAACGGGTCGAACAGCCGGAACCGATCGACCCGTCGATCCGCCGCCGCGGAGCGGGCACCGACGTCCTGCCGAACGCCTGATGACTCCCGGGGAACTGCTCGCGTACGACCGCGAACACCTGTGGCACCCGTACACCTCGATGCTCGACCCCGCTCCGACGCGGCTGGTCACCGGCGCGTCGGGGAGCCGGATCAGCATCGACGGCGTCGGCGAGGTGGTCGACGGCATGGCGTCGTGGTGGTCGGCCATCCACGGCTACCGGCACCCGGCGCTCGACGAGGCGCTGCGTCGCCAGGTCGACCGGATGTCGCACGTCATGTTCGGCGGGCTCACCCACGAACCGGCGGTCGAGGTGGCCCGGCGCCTGGTCGAGCTGACGCCGGCAGGTCTCGACCGCGTCTTCCTCGCCGACTCCGGCTCGGTGAGCGTCGAAGTGGCGATGAAGATGGCGCTGCAGTACCAGCGCGGGGCCGGCCGCCCGGAGCGGACCCGCTTCCTCACCGTCCGCGGCGGTTACCACGGCGACACCTTCGACTGCATGAGCGTGTGCGACCCGGAGGGCGGCATGCACGCGATGTGGTCCGGGCTGCTGCCGGAGCAGGTCTTCGGCGAACGCCCGCCCCGGCGAGGCGGTGACGTCGAGGCGTGGGCCGCGGGTTTCCGCGCGCTCGCGGCCGAGCACTCCGACCGGCTCGCCGGGCTGGTCGTGGAACCGCTGCTGCAGGGTGCCGGCGGGATGCACCCCTATCCGGCCGAGTGCCTGCGGGTCTTCCGCGAGGTCGCCGACGAGCACGGGCTGGTGCTGGTCTTCGACGAGATCGCCACCGGATTCGGCCGCACCGGAACGCTGTTCGCCACCGAGGCCGGCGGGGTCGCGCCGGACGTGCTGTGCCTCGGCAAAGCGCTCACCGGCGGGTACATGACGATGGCAGCCGCGCTGTGCACGTCCGAAGTGGCCCGCGGACTGTCCACGAGCGACTCCGGCGTGCTCATGCACGGGCCCACGTTCATGGGCAATCCGCTCGCCTGCGCCGTCGCCGCGGCGAGCCTGGACCTGCTGGCCAGCGGTGGCTGGGCGGACGACGTGGTGCGGATCAACACCGGTCTGCAGCAGCTGCACGAGATCGACGCCGTCGACGTGCGCGTGCTCGGCGCGGTCGGCGCGGTGCAGCTCGAGCACCCGATCGACGTGGAGAAGGCGACGGAAGCGGCGTTGTCCCGGGGAGTTTGGCTGCGCCCGTTCCGCGACCTCATCTACACCATGCCGCCCTACGTGTGCACCGACGAGGACATCGCCGCCATCTGCGCGGCGATCGCGGCGGCTTCGGAGGCCGCATGATCGACGACGGGGCCGGGACTGATCGTGCGGGCCGACCGGGTGCGGGTGTCCCGCAGGGCACCGGAGGCCGCACGAGCGGATGGGACGAGTGGTTCGCCGAGCAGCGGGTCGCGCGCGAGGAGGCGGGCCTGCAGCGCGTGTTGCGGCCGCGGGCGGTCCGCGAGGAGGCCGTCGACCTCGCGGGCAACGACTACCTGGGGCTGAGCGGCCACCCCGACGTGCGGCAGGCCGCCGCCGACGCCGCGCTCGCCTGGGGCGCCGGGGCGGGTGCCTCCCGGCTGGTCACCGGCACCACCGCGCTGCACGTCGAGTTGGAGCGCGAGTTCGCCGAGTTCACCGGGCGCGCGGCGGCGCTGGTCCTCTCGACCGGGTACCACGCCAACCTGTCCGCGGTGACGGCGCTGGCGGACAAGCACTCGCTGATCATCTCCGACGCGCACGTGCACGCCTCGCTGATCGACGCCGCGCGGATGTCCCGGGCGGCGATCGAGGTGGTCGGCCACAACGACGTGTCCGCGGTCCGGGACGCGCTGGCCGGTGCCGGCGGCCGGCGGACGATCGTGCTGACCGAGTCGGTCTTCTCGGTGCTCGGTGACGCCGCCCCGCTCGCGGACCTGGCCGCGGCCTGCGCCGAGCACGACGCGCTGCTCGTCGTCGACGAGGCGCACGGGATCGGCGTGCTCGGCGACGGCGGCCGGGGACTGGTGCACGAACACGGCCTCGCCGGGCATCCGCACGTGGTGATGACCGCGACGCTGTCGAAGGCGCTCGGTGCGATGGGCGGAGCCGTCCTCGGCTCCGCCGCGCTGATCGACCACCTCACCAACCGGTCCCGCCCGTTCATCTTCGACACCGGCCTGGCACCGGCGCCCACCGCCGCGGCGCTGGCCGCGCTCCGGCAGCTGCGCCGGCACCCCGAGTTGCCCGCGCAGATCCACGAGCGCGGTGGCGAGCTGGCCGACCGGCTCGGAGTGCCGCGGTCGGACGGCGCCGTGCTCTCGGTCCCGATGCCCTCGCCGCGGACCGCGGTGGCCGCGCAGGACGCGGCGCTGGCCTCCGGTGTCCGCGTCGGGTGCTTCCGGCCGCCGTCCGTGCCGGACGGGATCTCGCGGCTGCGGATCACCAACCGCAGCGGCCTCGACGACGCGCTCTGGGCGCGGGCCGCGCACGTGCTCATCGGTGTCGTCGACGACCACCGGGGGCGCTCGTGATCACCATCGTGACGGGCACCGACACCGGTGTCGGCAAGACCGTGGCCACCGCGGCGCTCGCCGTCCGCTCCGGACCGGGTGCGCTCGTCGTCAAGCCGGCCCAGACCGGCGCCGCCACCGACGAGCCCGACAGCTCCGCGGTGCGGCACCTCGCCGGCTGCGATGTCGTCGAGCTCACCCGGCTCGACGACCCGCTCGCGCCGGACACGGCCGCCCGGCTGCGCGGTGTCGGGATCCCCCCGATCAGCGAGCACGCCGCCCGCATCCGCGAGCTGGCCGCGACCCGCGAGACCGTGATCGTCGAGGGATCCGGCGGTGTCCTGGTCCGGCTCGACACCGACGGCGGCACGCTGCCGGACCTCGCCGCCGAACTCGCCCGGGACCACCCGGTGCGGGTGTACGTCGTGACCCGCCTCGGCCTCGGCACCCTCAACCACACCGCGCTCACCGTCGACGCGCTGCGCGGGCGGGGGTTGGAACCGGCCGGGCTGGTCCTCGGCGCGGTTCCGGGGGAGCTCGGCCTGGCCGAGGAGTGCAACCTCGCCGAGCTGCCGCGCGTGAGCGCAGTGCCGATCGTGGCCGCTCTTCCCGAGGACGTCGGTGGCCTCCCCCCGGAACGCTTCCGGGAGCGGGCCGCCTCGTGGCTGGCAGGCCACCTCGCGGAGAGGTGATCACCGGCGGTTCCGTCGCCGACCTCCCGCGTCCCCTCGCCGGCGGCGCGCGCGTGCGTCACGATGGCGGTATGAGCACGACATCGGAGGCGGTGCGCGTCGAGCGGTCCGCGAAACGGGTGCGGGCCTACCTCGGCGGGCGCCTGGTGGTGGATACGCGACGCCCGGTGCTGGTGTGGGAGAAGCCGTACTACCCCACGTACTACCTGCCGGCAGCGGACGTCCACGCGGTGCTGGAACCGACTGGCACCGCCCCGGGACGTGCGGATCTCGGCAGCGGCGAGGTCTTCCACGTGCAGGTGGGGGAGGCCCGGGCCGCGGAGGCCGCGGTCCGCTACCCCGAGTCCGCCGTCGGCGAGCTGCGCGACCTGGTGCGCATCGAGTGGGGCGCGATGGACCAGTGGTTCGAGGAGGACGAGCCCGTGTACGTGCATCCGCGCGATCCGTACACGCGCGTCGACATCCTCGAGAGCTCGCGGCACGTGGTGGTGCGGATCGGCGGTGTCGTGGTCGCGGATTCGCACCGCCCGCACGTCCTCTTCGAGACCGGGCTGCCGCCGCGGTACTACCTGCCGCTGACCGACGTGCGCGTCGACCTGCTGCGCCCGTCCGAGCACCGGACCCGGTGCCCGTACAAGGGGACCGCGTCGTACTGGAGCGCGGTCATCGACGGCACCGAGCACACCGATGTCGTGTGGTGCTACCGCGCGCCCCTTCCCGAGAGCCAGAAGATCGCCGGTCTCGCCTGCTTCTACGACGAACGCGTCGACACCGAGGTGGACGGGCAGCCGCAGGAGCGCCCGCGGACCCCGTTCTCCTGAGCGACTCCGCCACCGGCGCCCGCCGCGGCGCGGGCGCAGGCACCGGTGGGAGCGTCGTCGCCGGGGCGTTGCCGCGCGCGACCAGTCGCGAATGCGAGGTGCAGGAACGTGCGCGACGAGCACATCGAGTTCTTCTTCGACCCGGTCTGCCCCTTCTGCTGGGTCACCGCGCAGTGGGTGCGCTCGGTGGCCGCGCAGCGCCCGCTCGGCGTGCGGTGGCGTCCGCTGTCGCTGCGGGTGCTCAACGAGCCGATCGGCTACGAGGGCAAACCGGCCGCCTACCCGCAGGCCCACCAGCGCGGGCTGGAGATGCTCCGCGTGGTCGCCGCGGCCCGGGCCGCGCACGGCGACGAGGTGGTCGGTGAGCTCTACCGGGCGCTGGGCGAGGCGGTCTGGAACGTCGAACCGCCCGCGGAGGAGAGCTTCGAGGCCGTGCTGGCGAGCACCGCCGCCGGGCGCGACCTGGCCGGCGTGCTCGAGTTCGCCGGCCTGCCCCGCGGACTCGCCGAAGCGGCCGCGGACGCGGGCTGGGACGCCGAGCTGCGCACCGAGACGGAGGAGGCCGTCCAACGCGCCGGTGGTGGCGTGGGCACGCCGGTCCTGTCGTTCGACCCGCCGGACGGGCCCGCCCTGTTCGGTCCGGTCATCGATCGCGCCCCGGAGAGTGGTGAGGCCCTGCGGCTGTGGGACGCGACCGCCACCCTCGCCCGCTGGCCGGGGTTCGCCGAGCTCAAGCGCAGCCTGCGCAGCTTCCCGGACACGCCGCTGAGCAGTCGCATCTCCGGGACGGGCACGCAGGTGCGGTGACCGCGGAGGCAACGGGGCGGCTCGGCCGTCCCGCACCTCGTGCACCGGGTCCGACCTGCGGGGTCAGCGCGCCGAACCCGCGACCACCCCTGCGGATCGCCGTCCCCGTGCCTGCTGCGTGAGCGCGGCGGCGCACGGTACCCATCCGGTCGGCGCAGGAGTTCCGAAGCCCGCCCGTCCTCGAGGTTGACCTTCCCCCGAGGGCGAGGTTCTAGCTTGCCTCCCAGCGGGAAGAACCAGCTTCGCAGGCCAGGAGGGCGAGCGATGAGCACGGCCACCGAGGAACGTACGCAGCTGTGGGAGTCCGAGCCGAGTCCGCATCCGGGGCACCGGCGGGTCCGGGCGAAGGTCGCGGGCCTGCACTGCTCGTTGTGCACGGGCACGATCGAGAAGACCCTCGGCCGGCTGGACGGGGTCGGCCAGGTCGCGGTGAGCCTGACGCACGAGCAGGTGCTGGTCGACTACGAGGCCGAGCGGATCACCCCGGAGCGGATCCTGGGCGACCTGCGCGACGTCGGCTACGAGCTGTACGACCCGCGCAAGCTGCGCGCCTTCGCCGACGAGGAGCGCGACCTCGTCCGCGAGGGAAAGCGGTTGCTGGGTGCGGTGGCCGCGAGCCTGACCGCGATCGGACTCATCGCCGAGCTCGCCGGGATCTGGTCGGTGCTGGTGCCGCTGACCGTGGTGGCGTTGATGGTGCCGGTCTCCTACGCGGTGCTGCGCCGCGCCGGCCGGGCGGTGGCGGGGAGCGGCGCGCTGGCCGTCGTGGCACCCGGGGTGGCCGCGCTCGTCCTGCGCGGCACCGGTGCGCTGGACCCACCGGTGCTCGGCTGGGTGGCCGGACTCCTGGCCGCGGCCGTGGTCGCCGGGGTGGCCCCGCACATCCTGCGGATGGCCTACCAGTCCGCGCGGCGCGGCGTCCTCAACCAGCACGTGCTGCTGGAGGTCGGCGCGTTCGCCGGCATCACCGGTGGCGTGATCGGGCTGACCGGCCTGCTGCCCGGGTACCCCACGGCGGCGTTCTTCGCCGTGTCGGTGCTGGTGGCGAACTACCACGTCTTCTCCGAGTGGCTCTCGCTGCTGGTCAAAACCCGCTCCAGCCAGGCGGTCAAGAAGCTGCTGGACCTGCAGCCCGACCTGGCCCGCGTGGTGGGCGCCGACGGCGCCGAATCCGAGGTGCCGGTCGAGGACGTCGCAGTCGGCCGGCGCATCCGCATCCGCCCGGGCGAGCGCGTCCCGCTGGACGGCCGCATCGTCTCCGGGGAGTCGGCGATCGACTTCTCGCTGGTCACCGGTGAAGCCGTGCCGGCGGAGCGCGGCCCGGGCGGCGAGGTCGTCGGCGGGGCGATCAACGGCACCGGCAGTCTGGTGGTGGAGGTGGCGGCGACCGGCGCGGAGGGGTTCCTCGCCCAGGTCGTCCGCCACGTGGAGGACTCCCGCGCGCTCAAGCCGGGCATCCTGCACCTGGTCGACCGGGTGCTGCGGATCTACACCCCCACCGTGCTGACGATCTCCGCGCTGGCGCTGCTGGTCTGGCTGACCGGCACGTGGGTGTTCGCCGGCGAGCCCGACGTGCGCCGGGCGGTGTTCGCCGCGCTGTCGGTGCTGGTGATGGGCTACCCCTGCGCGGTGGGCATCGCCGCTCCGCTGGCCATCGTGCGCGGCACCGGGCAGGCCGCGGACCGGGGCGTGGTGATGCGCACCGGCGAGGCGTTCCAGACCTTCCGGCTGGTGCGGGCCGTCGTGCTGGACAAGACCGGCACGCTCACCGAGGGCAGGCCGACCGTGCGCGACGTGCGCGCCACCGCCACCGGCGAGGACGAGCTGCTGGAGCTGGCGGCAGCGGCGGAGCAGCACTCCGAACACCCGCTGGCCCGCGCGATCGTCGACACCGCCCGGAACCGGGGCGTGCCCGTGCCCGAGGCCGAGGACTTCGAGTCGGTCCCCGGTGCCGGGGTGCGCGCCACCGTGCGCGGGCGGGACGTGCTCGTCGGCAAGCCGGAGCTCCTCGCGGAGTCCGGTGCGGACACCGCGGGGCTCGCTGTGCGGAGCGAGCAGCGGGAGGACTCCGGGCACACCGTGATCGCCGTGGCAGCCGGTGGAGCCGTCCTCGGAGCGCTGGCGCTGGGCGACGAGCCGCGCCCGGACGCCGCCGAGGCGGTCGCAGCCATGCGCGAGCGCGGTGTGGAGCCGGTGCTGGTCACCGGGGACGACGAGCGGGCGGCGCGGTACGTCGCCGCGCGCCTCGGCATCGACGACGTCCGTGCCGGCGTGCGCCCGGAGGGCAAGGCCGCCATCGTGCGCGAGCTGCAGGCCGGCGGCACGCGGGTGGCCGTGGTCGGCGACGGCATCAACGACGCGCCCGCGCTGATGCAGGCCGACGTGGGCATCGCCGCCGGTGGCGGCACGGACATCGCCGTGGAGTCCGCGGACGTCGTGCTGCTGCGCGAGGACGTGACCGCCGTGCTCGACGCCCGGGAGGTCAGCGCCCGGGCCTACCGGCGCACCCGGGTGAACGTGGGCTTGGCGTTCACCTTCAACGGCATCGGGATCCCGCTGGCCACCACCGGGCTCGTCTACCCCGTGTGGGCCATGATCGCCATGGCCGCCTCGGTGACCTCCATCTTCGTCAACTCCATCGGCACCCGCCCGTCGCTGCTGCTGGAGGCCGTCGGCAGCCTCGGCCGGATCGATCCGGACGCGGGGGAGCGCACCACCGGGTGAACTGCGCTTTCGCCGAGGCCGCGGTGCTGGTGGGCCCCGGCTTCGAACGGAGGGGGCCTCGAACGGAGGGGCGACAATGGGCGGACGAGCCCGCGAAGGAGGGATCGCCATGGTGCACACCGTCGGCGGCGCGGCCGGGATCGTCGGGGTCTCGGCCAAGGCCATCCGGTTGTGGGAGGCCAAGGGCCTGCTGCCCGCGGCCGAGCGCACCGCGTCCGGCTACCGCCTGTTCACCGACGGCGACATCGCCGTGCTGCAGTTCATCCGCCGCGCCAAGACCCTCGGGCTCACCCTGCCGGAGATCAAGAACATCCTCGACCTGCAACGCCGGGGAAGCGTGCCGTGCGACCGGGTCACCGCGCTGCTCGACGAGCGCATCAACGACATCGACCGGACCCTGGTCGAGCTCCGCGCGCTCCGCACCACGCTGGCCTCCGTGCGCGAGAACGCGCGCAACGACCAGCGCCGCGGCGCGAGCGCCACCGTCTGCCGCATCATCGAGACCCCGGCCGAGCACGGTGACGCGGGCTCCGAGGCGTAGCTGCGTGCGGAGAGCAGCGCTGCTCTCCGCGAACCGCCCCGCGTGAGCAGCCGGAGCGGGGCGCACCGGTCGGGACCCGCGGTGCTCGCCGGGAGGAGGGAAGGTTCCGGTGCGGACGCCGGGCGTGCGCGCCCGGCCGTGACGCTGCCCTCCGCGCAGCGGTGGATCGTGCGGCAGTTGCCGGTGCTGTGCCGCGTTCACACCTCCGGCGGGGAGCCGCCGGGAACCCGGCCGCCGCTTTCGGCGTAGGTCAGCAGCCGCTTCCGGTCGGTGACGGTGATCTTCCCGCGGTGCAGCCGGACGAGTCCCCGCTCGGCCAGCTCCCCCAAGGCGGTGGTGGTGCGTTCCCGGGTGGCGTTGGCCAGACCGGCGAGCTGGTGATGGGTCAATCGGACCGGTTCGGGGGCGGTCTCCGGCGGAGCCCCCTTCGTCAGGGTCCACAACGTGCCGGCCAGTCGCTGCGGGAGGCTCTTCGACGCCAGGTCGGTCAGGCGGCGTTCGAGCTCGGCGATCCGCTCGGTCATGGATCCGCTCGGTCATGTGCTCGACGATGCGGGTGGCGATCCGCGGGTCGGCCAGCAGCAGCTGCCGCACGTCGTGCAGACCCATCAGGCACAGTTGCGACGGTTCCAGGGCCTCGGCCCAGTCCTCGCCCATCCGCAGTCCGATGAGCGGGAGGTCTCCGAACACGGTGCCGCGGCCGAGCAGCGCGGTGGTCACGGTCTGTCCCGCGGAGCCGATCCGGTACAGGCGCACCCGGCCGCGCTTGATGATGAACAGCGCCTCGGCCGGGCGCTGCGGGCTGTAGAGCACTTGCCCCGCAGGGACGTCGCGCAGCGGGGCACGCGCTCCCAGGTCGGCCATCTCCCGCCGGGAGAGGCCCTGGAAGAGGTCGACTTCGGACAAGCAGTAGTGGTTCTCGTGCACCGGCAGGTCCTCCGGCGATGGTGGGGCACTGGCCACCATCGTCCCGCCTCGGCGGTTGTCCAGCCGCTCGAGGTGCGGCGCCGCAGGACCGGTGCTTACGCGCAGTGCCCGGTCACGCGCGCTGCTTCCGGTGCCGGATCCCGTAGAAGACCAGTGCGGTGACGATTCCGTAGAGCAGGTGCCCCAGCAGGCTCTGCGCGGCGCTGGTGCCCATCTGCAGCACGGGCATGCCCAGCCCGGCTGGCATGAGCAGCAGGCCGCCGAGCACCCACCAGATCACGCCGTAGACCAGACCGGACCCCAGCAGCGGCCAGAACTGCGCCACCGGTACCAGCAGCCCGAAACCTGCGCCGAGGATCGCGGAGATCGCCAGGTGCACGACAGCTCCGACGGCGGCGCTCCCGCTGCCGACGAGCATCGCGACCATGGGCAGCATGCCCATCATCGCCATCAGAACGCCGAACACGATTCCGCCGCCGATCCCGGCGACGGCCCCGTGGAGAACGCGGGACGCGACCACCTGCACCGGGTGGGCGGGATGAGCGGTGGTGGACATGGCAGACCTCCCGTGCCGAATCCGCGAGCCCGTTCCGGATCGCGAGCCCGTCCGGCCCAGCATGCGCTCCGCGGCCCGGTCCGTTCGGTGACCGCCGTTACACAACGAGGTCCTACCGGGGGTGGGCACCGACGGGCGCGTCGGCCCGGTCCGGTGCCCGAGGTCAGCGATCCCGCTCGTCAGCGGGCGAGCGGGATGGCGCGCGCCGAACCGGGGACCGGACGAGGACCTCGCCCGGTCTCACCGCCGGCGCCGGAAGAGGCGGAACGCCCGGCCCCGCGCGGGTTCCCCCTCGTCGAGCAGGTGCGGTGCGTGCTCGCGGACGGCGGCGCGGACCTGCCGGAAGCTCGGGTTGACCAGGGCGTGCTGGCCGACGAAGACCGTGGGAACGGTCTCGTCGCCGCCGGTCGCCGCCCGCACGCGCTGAGCGGCCCCGCGGTCCTTCCAGATGTTGACCTCCCGCACGGGCAGGGCGCTGCGGCGCAGCGGCACCCTGAGCGCCATGCAGAACGGGCAGCCGGGGCGCCAGTAGAACTCGACAGCGCTGGGCGAGTCGTCGTGTTCCGCGTTCATCGTGCCTCCACGAGGGCCTCGGTACGCATGCTCCCATCCCGGCGAGCCGGTCGTCGCGCTCGAGTGCACCGGTTGCGGGGGAGAGGTCGCAACGGAATTGTCAGCCCCGTGACGAACGACTCCGCGCCGGACAGCTCCGAGGACCGCGATGCCGCCTGGCGGCACTACCTCGCGGATTTCCACGACCGCAAGTCCGGTGTCACCGAACGGGTGCTCGGCCGCGTGGACGGTTCGCCGCACGCGTGGTTGGTCGCCCCCCTGCGCGGCACCGCGGGCAGGATCGTGGATGCCGCGTGCGGCTCCGGACCGACGCGGGAGCACCTGGCCGGGCGCGACTGGGTCGGCGTGGACCTCAGCGCCGGGGAGCTGGCCGCGGCCGCGGCCGCCGGGCGGGGACCGCTCGTGCGGGCCCGCGCCGATGCGCTGCCGTTCGGCGACGGTGCTGCTGGTGCCGTGTGCGCCGCGCTGTCGCTGCAGGTGCTCACCCCGCTGGAGGCCGTGCTGGCCGAGTTCAGGCGCGTCCTGCGGCCGGGTGGTCTCCTCGTCGCCCTGGTGCCGTCCCGGATCGGAGTCTCGCCGCAGGGCTGGCTCGGCTGGGCGCGAGTGCTGCGGGCCCTCGGCGCCACGGGCCAGCCCTGGCCCAACCCGCGCGCCTGCGACGGCCTTCCCCGCATCCTGGCCGGGCACGGGTTCGAGGTCCGCAGCACCGAGCGGCGGATCTTCCGGTTCCCGGTGGAGACCGGTGAGGCCGCCGCACTGCTCGTCGACAGCCTGTACCTGCCGGGCACTGGCGCTGACCGCCTCGAGGCGGCCAAGGGGGAGCTCGGGCGGTGGGCGCGTCCGGGACGGAGGCTTCCGCTGCCGCTGCGCCGGGTGCTCGCCCGGTCGCCGCGGTACCGATGACGCCGCGGTGGTCCGCCTGGTTCTCGGCGTCCTGCGTTACTTTGACGACCGCCTGCATGCTGCAGCACGACCTGACCGAGGTCCGAGGCGCGCGTGATGTGAGGAGATCCGCATGGCCGAGGCGAGCAACACCCGCCCCGTCGAGGAGCAGGTCGTGCGCGACTTGCGCGACAAGCTCACCTACGGGAACTACCTGCGCCTGGACCTGCTGCTGTCGGCACAGCAACCGATCAGCGAGCCGGAGCACCACGACGAGCTGCTGTTCATCATCCAGCACCAGACCTCCGAACTGTGGCTCAAGCTCGTGCTGCACGAGTTGCGCGCGGCCCAGGAGCACATGGCCGGCGACCGGCTGCGGTCCGCGCTCAAGGGCCTGGCCCGGGTCAAGCACATCCAGCGCACGCTCACCGAGCAGTGGTCGGTGCTGGCCACCTTGACCCCCTCGGAGTACGCGGAGTTCCGCGGTTTCCTGGGCAGTTCCTCGGGCTTCCAGTCCGCCCAGTACCGCGCCGTCGAATTCGTCCTGGGCAACAAGAACGAGGACATGCTCGAGGTGTTCAGCCACGACGAGGAGGCCCGCGCGATGCTCGTCGAGCTGCGCGACCGGCCGAGCATCTACGACGAGTTCCTCCGCTACCTGGCCCGCTGCGGACACCCGGTGCCGGAGTCGCTGCTGGAACGCGACGTTCGGCAGGCGCACACCTTCACCCCCGAGCTGGTGCCGGTGATCCGCGGCATCTACGAGGCGCCGAAGGAGAACTGGGAGGCCTACGAGACCTGCGAGGAGCTGGTGGACCTGGAGGAGAACTTCCAGATCTGGCGCTTCCGGCACCTCAAGACCGTGGAACGGGTGATCGGGTTCAAGCGCGGCACCGGCGGCTCCAGCGGGGTGGCCTTCCTCGAGCAGGCGCTGGACCTCACCTTCTTCCCCGAGATGTACGCGGTGCGCACCGAGATCGGAGCGTGCGGAGTGCAGGACGCGCAGCAGTGACCTGGCAGACCGGAGGGAAGACCATGCTGGACCGCGCCGCCGCGCAGGAGAAGGCCCGCGCCCTGGACGAGACCGATCCGCTGCGCGCGCACCGGGCGGAGTTCCTGCCCGCCGGGGAAGGCGACGTCCTCGCCTACCTCGACGGCAACTCGCTGGGCCGCCCGATGCGGGCCACCGCCGAGCGGATGGACGAGTTCATCCGCGAGCAGTGGGGACGGCGGCTGATCCGCGGTTGGAGCGACGGCTGGCTCGACTGGCCGCAGCAGGTCGGCGACCGCCTCGGCCGCACCGCGATCGGTGCCGGCGAGGGGCAGGTGGTGGTCGCCGACTCGACCACGGTGCTGCTCTACAAGCTCGCCCGCGCCGCGGTGGACGCCCGTCCGGGACGCACCGAGATCGTGCTGGACACGGACAACTTCCCGACCGACCGCTACGTGCTGGAGGGCATCGCGGCCGAGCGGGGCCTGGACCTGCGGTGGATCACCACCGACCCGGCGGCGGGGGTCACCGCCGAGCAGGTCGCGGCGGTGGCCGGACCGGACACGGCGCTGGTGGTGTTCAGCCACGTGGCCTACCGCTCCGGGTACCTGGCCGATGCCGCGACGATCACCCGCACCGCGCACGACGCGGGCGCGCTGGTGCTGTGGGACCTGTGCCACTCGGTCGGTTCCGCGCCGGTGCAGTTGGACGACTGGGAGGCCGACTTCGCGGTCGGCTGCACCTACAAGTACCTCAACGGCGGGCCGGGCGCGCCCGCGTTCGGGTACGTGAACCGGCGCCACCACGGCAGGGTGCACCAGCCGATCCGGGGCTGGATGGGTCACCGCGAGCCGTTCGCGATGGGCCCGGGCCACCAGCCCGCCGAGGGGGTGCGCGGCATGATCAGCGGCACGCCCCCGATCCTGGCCATGATGCCGCTGGTGACCGGTCTGGACGCGCTCGAAGAAGCCGGTATCGGGGCTGTGCGGGAGAAATCGCTGGCGCTGACGGGCTTCGCCCTGGAGCTGGCCGACGCCTGGTTGCTCGACCGGGGCGTGGAACTGGCCTCGCCGCGCGAACCGGCGCGCCGCGGCGGCCACATCACGTTGCGCCGCGGGGACTTCCGCGCGGTCAACGACCGGCTCTGGGAGCGGGGCGTCATCCCCGACTTCCGGGCTCCGGACGGCATCCGAATCGGACTGTCACCTCTGAGCACGAGCTTCACCGAGGTCTACGACGGACTCTCGGTGCTCGCCGATCTCGTCGAATCCGGTGCGTAGCGGTGACATCGCCGCTACCTCCGACGCCAGCGTAAATGACATGGGTATCGACCATCATCGCACCTCGCCTTCCGCGCTGAACAGGGCTCCGTGCGCGGCGGAGCCCTCAGCTCACCGCATGGCGCTGCAGATCGTCGGCCACGATGACGCGGCCGTCGAAACCGCGCTGGGCTTGATGGCGCCACCGTTCATCGGACACCGAGGACGGTGGGGCCGGGGCGAGGTGGCTCAGCACGAGGGTGGCGACGCCGGCTCTCTGGGCGAGGGAACCGACCGCCGCTGCGGGTGTGTGGGACTGGGTCAGGTGGGCGATCTTGTGGTCAGGCGTGCCGTTGGCGCGGTACCACTCGATGTCGAGGGCTTCGTGGACGAGGACGTCGGCTCCGGTTGCGAGTTCGACGATGTTGTCGCTGGCGGCCGTGTCGCCGGAAAACACGACCGAGCCGTGGTCGGTGTCGAAGCGGAAGGCGAACGCGGGAAAGACGGGACCGTGCGGGACGAGCACGGCGGAGACACGGACGCGGTCGTCTTCGGTGACAGCGAAGGGTTTCATGCGGGGTGCTCGGTTGTGGACGGGATCGGCGCCCACCTCGGGCAGCGCGATCTCGTGCAGGTCGATGAGCGTCCGGACGTCTCTGATCCCCGTATCGCGGACGAAGAGATTGCTGCTGTAGGCGGAAGCCCGGTGCGCGTGCTCGGTGAGGTCCGCCAGGCCGGGGGTGGGGTTTTCGAGGGCGATCGTCGGCGCCTGCTCGTTGACGCCGGTGCGCGGGAGGCGTCCGGCAGGACCGGGGCCGTGGACGCTGACCGGGGACAGGATGCCGTCGCCTTCGGCCGCGTCGTTCGGCCCGAACCCCGCGAGGAGGAAGAAGTTGTAGAAATCGCACACGTGGTCGGCGTGCAGATGCGTGATGAATATGGAACGCAGGTCGCGGAACTCGAGTTCGGCTTTCTTGTACTGGGTGACGGAACTGCGACCGCAGTCGACGACGTAGTTCTTGCCGTGGACGCTGAGCACGCTGGAGATGCCGGCGCGGCCCGGGTGGACCGGTGGCCCTGCAGCTGTGCCGAGGAACGTCAGCTCAACTCCGGAGAGGGAACGTGCGGTGCGCCCGGAGGATACGGGGGAGCTGTCGGAACACCCGGTGCCGAGCAGCGCGGCTCCGCCGACGGCGGTGGCAACCAGGGACCGGTGCAGAACGGTTCTGCGGGGAACGCTTGCGCGGACTCCGTTGTCCATGACGGATCGTCTCCCATCCTGGGATGAATTGCGCACCTGGGGTCGAGAGGACAAGCGCGAGGCGGTGAGAGGCGGGGGCGGACGCCTCCGTGATCGCGTGCCGGGTGGTTCGCCCGGAACCACCCGGCACGGGTAGGCCGCGCCGAGTCAGCGGTGCAGGACCGCGGCGAGCGCGGCGTGCAGCTGTTCCTGCGCCTCGTCGTGGGTGCGCGGTGCTGTGCTGCAGCGCCAGGCGATGTAGCAGTCCGGGCGGACGAGCAAGCACCCCCGTTCGCCGATCTCAGCGGTGCGGTGCCAGTCGCCGTAGGCGTCGCGGGCCCCGGGGCCGTCGATCGTGACCAATCGAACGGGAAGCCCGAAGCGGTCCTGGCAGAACTGGGTGGCCGATTGCCAGGCAGCGCCGGACAAGCCCGTGACGACGGTGAAGTGCCCGCCTCCGACCAGGTCCAGTGTGGATTTCCGAATGCCGTTCTCGTCGACCAACCAGACGTGCGGAAGTTTGGCGCCGGGGCGCGTGGTCGGTTGGTGGTGCAGCTCGGGATCTCCGATCCACTTTTCCTCGTCGTCGGCACCGCGGACGGCGCTGGAGCGGTAGCGCTGATTGAGCTCGACTCCGTGGGCGTTGAACTCGTAGTTCTTCAACTCGATGGCCTCGCGCAGGGCGCGGCGGCGTTTCTCCCCTTCCTCGGTCTTCTCGCGGCAGGCGGCCAGCCCCGCGGTGATGGTCTCGTCGTCGACCTCGCCGCTGATGCCGAGCGCTTCGAAGACGGGCCCGAACTGGTCACGGCTGAGATTGGCCCGTTCGACGATCTGCCGGCCCACCGGGGCGCGTTCCGCACCGTAGGTCTCCAGCAGTCCCGGGCCGGCGTGACCGCTGATCACGGCCGCCAACTTCCAGGCGAGGTTGTAGGCGTCCTGCACGGAGGTGTTCGATCCGAGGCCGTTCGACGGCGGGTGCCGGTGCACGGCGTCTCCAGCGCAGAAGACGCGGTGTGAACTGTACTCAGCGGCGTAGTTGTGGTTGACCGTCCACAGCGAACGGTCGGTGATCGTCACGGGGATTCCGGGGTCGCCGAGGAGGTCGTGCACGATCTCGCGCGCCTCGTGCTCGCCGAGCTCGGCGGGCGGGTCGTCGATGTCGTACCCCCAGGTCACCATCCACTTGTGCCAAGGGCGGACCATTCGCACCAGTCCCATGCCGATACCACCCGTGTGCGCGCCGGGACGCATGATCCAGTACAGGACGCTGGGCCGATGCGCGACGTGGTGGCTGAGATCGGCTTCGAAGACGATGTTCATGCTGCCAGCCTTGCCCTCCTGGCCGACGAGGGGCAGGCCGATCTGCTCGGCGACGCGGCTTCGCGCTCCGTCGGCACCGATGAGGTAGCGGGCGCGCAGGGTGAACTCGTCGCAGCGGACGCGATCCCGGAACCGGGCCGTGACACCGCCGGCGTCCTGCTCGAGGGAGAGGAACTCGGTGTCCATGCGCACCGCGGCCCCGCGTGCGGCCGCACGCGCGACCAGGATCGGTTCGAGGTGGGTTTGGGGGAGATCGAGCATGGTGCAGGGGCTGGCGGCGCCGTATTCGGTCGCCGAGCGCTCGCCGGTGCCCCAGCTGCGGATGCGGCCGATCTCGTCGCCGGCCAGAGAGGTGCACAGCACGGTGTCGCCCATCAGCTCCGGCGGGGTGCCCTGCTGGACGGCCTCCCCCTCGACTCCGAGGTCGCGCAGCACCTCCATGGTGCGCTGGTTGGTGATGTGCGCTCGAGGGGTGTTGGCCACCCAGCCGTACTTGTTGACCAGTGTCGTGCGGACGCCGTAGGTGGCCAGCAGCAGGGCGGCAGAGCCCCCGGCCGGGCCGGCCCCGACGACGAGGACGTCGGTGTCGTAGTTGTCCATCGTGCTCAATTCTCGCTCCCGTCGCTGTCTTCGGTGGTGGGAGCCACGTGGAACGTGAAGTCGAGGGCGCGCCAGGCCCCACCGATGTCCCGCCCCGCCGGTGCCGGGTCGCTGCGCCGCGGCAGTTCGACGACGAGGTCGTTCTTCACGCCGAAGACCGCGTCCGAGTCCAGGTAGGCTCCGCCCGCGACGAACAGCTGGGTGATGAGGCGCTGGTAACCGGGTGCGTTGATCATGAAGTGCACGTGCGGTGCCCGGTAGGGGTGTCGTCCGACGGCTTCGAGCATCTGCCCGACCGGGCCGTCCTCCGGGATCGGGTACTCCGCGGGGACCGTCGTCCAGAACGTGATCCGACCGTTCCCATCCGTCCGCAACCGGGCGCGCAGGACGGGTCCGTCGAGGTCCGGGAGCTGGACGTCGTAGTACCCGTCCTCGTTGGACTGCCACACGTCGACCACGGCCCCGGCAACGGGAGCGCCCCGCGGATCGGTCACCGCGACGTCGCACCACAGGGATTCGCCCGGCAGGCCTCGGGCGATGTCGCTGCCGTGCTCCAGTGCGGGCGGTCCCGCCACGTGGAACGGCCCGAGCACCGCGGAGGGCGTGGTCTCCGGGGTGCGCGAGTTCGCCAGCAGGTCCACCGCACTGGACACCCCGAGGACGTCGGACAGCAGCACGAACTCCTGGCGGGTATCGCTGCAGAGCTGGCCCGCGCGGGTGAGGAAGTCGATGGCGTGCTGCCACTCCTGCTCGGTGACGTCGTTGCGGGCGACGAACGCGTGCAGTCGGCGGACCAGGTCCGTCACGAGATCGCGCACCCGCGGGTCGGGCGTTGCGGAGAAGCTGGACACGACCTGCTCGGTGAGCTGGTGCAGCTCCGCCAGCGGACGGGCTGCTGAGCTCGGCCGGTGACCGGACCACGCCTGGCGGAGCGCACCAGCAGCGCTCTCGGCGGTCACTTCCCCCGGGTTGGGGTAGGTTTTCGCTGCGGCCAGCTCGGCCGCGGTTTCCACGTCCTGTTCCCGCATGCCGAGTTCGCGCAACGACAGCGGTCCGCCGAGGGAGGCGATCAGGTCGTGCACGCCGGCCGGTGCGTCGTCCACGCCGAGGGCGTCGGCGATGCGCCGCATGACCTCGCCGCTGGCGGGGGCGTTGTGGGCCATGGCGTGCGGCAGCACCACCGCGTGCGTTTCGGCGTGCGGCAGGTCGAACGTGCCGCCCAGGACGTGGCAGAGCTTGTGGTGCAAGCCCATGTCGACGTGCCCCAGGCAGGTTCCGGCCAGCCACGCGGCGTGCAGGGCATCACCACGCGCCTCGACGTCCGACGGGTCGGCGACGACGGCGGGAAGCGCACGGCTCATCCGCGCGATGGCATCGAGCGCCCAACCGTCGACGACCGGGTTGGTCCGTTCCGAGTACAGGGCCTCCACGGCGTGGGCCATCGCGTTGATACCGCTGGTCACCGACATCGACACCGGCATGTCCAGGGTGAACTCCACGTCGTAGACGACGGTCCCGGGCAGGATGCTCGGATCCGACCGGGTGGTCTTTCCAGCCCGATCGGTTTCACCGAGCACCGGTGTCACCTCGGAGCCCGCGTAGGTGGTCGGCAGGATCACCTGGGGCAGTTCGGTGCGCACCGCGATCGCCTTCGCCAGCCCGGTCGTGGATCCGCCGCCGACCGCGACCACGCAGTCGATCGCCTGGTCCCGGACCAGCTCCACGGCCCGTTCGGTGACCTCGACGGGAGTGTGCATCACCGCTCCGTCGAAGCGGGCCGCGGCCAGTGGTCCGAGCGCTGCCCACACCCGGTCCGCGAGCATCGCCAGCGGTGGGCTCCCCAGCAGCAGGGCGCGAGCGCATCCCCGCCTCTCCACTTCATCGCGGACCTGCGCGCTCGTGCCGCAGCCGAACACCACCCGTGTCGGGTTGGTCGAGTGGACGAAGTTCCTCATCAGCCCCTCCAGCACTTCGGGAACGCGTTGTGCGGGGATCACGGTGGATCGAGTGTGCGGGAGCGGAGGTGATGTTTCCTGCAGGTTCTGCGCGTGCTTTCTGCACGAACACCGCACGTGCTGGGGGCCGTGCGGAGCTGGTGCCGCGTGCGCGGACGCACCGAGCAGCTCAGCCGGTGCGGCGAACCATGGCGGGTGTGGTGCCGAGGTGGCGGCGCATCGCCCGGGTCAGGTGTTCCTGGTGGGAGAAACCGCAGCGCACCGCGATCTCGGCGATGGGCGCGGATCCGGTGCGCAGCGCGCGGACCGCTTGGTCGAGCCGCAGTCCCAGGAGGAACCGGTGCGGTGCCGTCCCGGTCTTGGCCTTGAACTTCCGGGAGAACTGGCTGACGCTCAGACCGACCAGACCGGCCATCTCGGCCAGGGGGATCGGCTCGTCCAGCCGCTCGTGCATCCAGTCGCGCACGGCGTCGAGCTGCTGTTCGGTCAGCGGTGCCCGCTCGGCCCTGGTCGGTTCGGCGGTCCGGCCCCGGCTGTGCTTGTGCGCGAGCTGGGCCGCGAGAAGACCGCTGAGCTGGTCGACGTAGGTGCGGCTCGCCGCTTCCTCCGCGCGCAGGATCCCGTCGAGGGAGAGCACGAGCTGCTCGAGCAGCGGATCGGCGCTGCCGAGCTCCTCGTCGAGCTCGACCGCGTGTCCGCATACCTCCCGGAGGGCCGCGTCCGACAGGTAGACGTGGACCGTGTCCAACTCCCCGCCGAGCTCCACCGCCAGGTCCCGGCCAGCGGGATGCAGGAAGAACCCTCCCGCGGGCATCGTCCGGGAATCCGTCAGGCGGAAGCGGCCGCGCCGCACGGTCACCGGCCCGTTGCGGTGCAGGATCAGCAGGTGACTGCCGGCCGCGTCGAATTCCGACCTGTAGGGCTGCTCCCGCTGGCTCGAGACGTACAGCCACTCCCAGCCGAGACCCCTGCTGGTGCGGTCGGGCTGGATCCAGGGCTGGTCGAGGATGCCGTTGGTGTCGGCCAATCCCAACTCGGGCATCGTTGCCGTTCCTTCCGCGGCCCGTGATGCGAGCGATCGCCTTCCTGCGTGAGGTGGCGACACGTTAGCGCCGGTTCGCTCGTCGTGCAAGGTGCTGCCGGCGCGGGCGCGGCGGGAGCGTCCGGAGTGGACACCGGATCGCCCCCACCGCGCTGACGCACCGAGCCCTCGCGGGCTGCGGGGAGGGAAAGGCGGCTGAGCGCCGCTGTGGATCGCGACGAGCTGGCGGACCCGCCGCGATCCTGCTCACGGCGATCACCGCAGCGGGGCGATCACCGCAGCGGGAGTGCGGAACTCCGCTGGCTCACTCCTCGTCCTCGGAAACGCCGGCGTTCCCGGCCGTTTCCGCTTCGGTCTCCTCCGCGGCGGATTCGCCGTCCACGGCGGTCTCCTCGTTCACCGGGTCGGTCACCTCGTCAGCCATGATTCCTCCTTCGCAACGAGCACGGACGATGTGCACCTGGAGTGCACCATCGCCGGCGGGGTCCGGCCAAGAAGCAGCGGGCCAAGGCGAGGTGGCCGCTCGGTGACAGGATCGCGGATTCCTCCTAGCTCCCTCCACAGTGGTCCGGGTGGGGAGGCCGCGGCACCGACCGGGCCGGGGCGCACCCACCGGATCAGGCCGGGTGCATCCGCTCGCGGGCCTCGCGGTAGGCCTCGCGCACCGGCCGCAGAGCAGTCGGATCCCCCGCCGGCACCCGGCTGCGGGTGACCTCCCAGGCCGGCGGCTCCGCCGCTCCCGCCAGGGCCCAGGCCGCCTGCCGCGCCGCCCCGATGGCCACGTACTCGTCCGGCGCGGGCGCCTCGACATCGGCGCCGAACAGGTCCGGGGCCGCGCTCCGCACGGCCGCCGAGCGCGCAGCTCCGCCGGTCAGCAGCACGCGGTGGACCTGCACGCCGCGTTCGCGCAGCAGGTCGAGCCCCTCGGCGAGCCCGCACAGCATGCCCTCGACCGCGGCCCGGGCCAGGTTCGCCGCGGTCATGTTGGCGGTGCGCAGACCCGTGACCGTGCCGGTCGCTCCCGGCAGGTTCGGTGTCCGCTCCCCTTCGAGGTAGGGCAGCAGCGTCAGCCCGCCGGCACCGGGCTCGGCCCGCGCGGCGAGCCGGTCCAGCCCGTCGAGGTCGGTACCGAGCACCTCCGCGGCACTGCTGAGCACGCGCGCGGCGTTGAGGGTGCACACCAGCGGCAGGTACCGGCCCGTCGCGTCGCAGAAACCGGAGATGTCCCCGGCCGGGTCGGCGACCGGGGACTCGCCGACGGCGAAGACCGCTCCCGAGGTCCCCAGCGAGACCACGACGTCGCCCGGACCGATTCCCAGGCCCAGCGCCGCACCCATGTTGTCGCCCGTGCCCGGCCCGAGCACGAGGCCGCCGCGGTTCGCGACCTGCTCGGCCGGTCCGCACACGCGCGGCAGCTCCGGCACCGACCCGAACGCCCGCCGGACCAGGTCGCTGCGGTAGCTCTCCGATCGCGGCGACCAGTACCCGGTACCGGAGGCGTCGCCCCGGTCGGTGGTGGTGCGAGCGGGATCGCCGGTGCCGGCCAACCGCCACGTCAGGTAGTCGTGGGGCAGGCACACCGCCGCGGTGCGCCCGGCCGAAACCGGGTCGGACTCCGCGAGCCAGCGCAGCTTGGCCACGGTGAACGAGGCGCGGGGCACGATCCCGACCGCCTCGGCCCACTGCTGCGGACCGAGCTCGGCGGCGAGCGCATCGGCCGCCGCGGCGGGGGCGAGGTCGTTCCACAGCGACGCCGTGCGCACGGCCTCGCCCCGCTCGTCCAGGCAGACCAGCCCGTGCTGCTGGCCGGCCACCGACACCGCGGCGACGTCGTCGATCCCTCCGGCCCGGTCGACGGCGGTGTTCAGGGCCGCCCACCAGTGGCGGGGGTCGACCTGGGTCCCGCCGGGATGGTCGGCCCGCCCCTCGCGCACCGGGGCACCGGTACCGGCATCGCGGACGAGCACTTTGCAGGACTGGGTCGACGAATCGATCCCCGCGACCAGGGTCATGATCAGCGCGCTCCCATCAGGTGTTCCACGGCCAGCTGCTGCAGGCGCGCGTTCGCCGCGCCCCGCTCGGCCGCCTCGTCGACGTCGAGCTCCTCGGACAGGAGGCCGGTGACTCCCTCCCCGCTGTCCAGAGTGGGCACCGACAGCTGGTCCACGCGCGCGGCCTCGCGCGCCTCGGCGACCTCGGGGTCCCGGCGGAACCGCAGCGCTCGTTCCCGCAGGGCCAGGTAGGTGCGCATGTTGGAGCGCGCGCTCTCCCACACGCCGGACTCGTCTTCGGTGCGCAGCGGTTTGTAGTCGAAGTGGCGCGGCCCTTCGTAACCGCCGTTCTCCAGCAGGTCGACGAGGAAGAACGCGTTGATCAGGTCCCCGTGCCCGAACACGAGGTCCTGGTCGTAGCGGGGACCGTGCTGGCCGTTGAGGTCGATGTGGAACAGCTTGCCCTGCCACAGCGCCTGGGCGTAGCCGTGCACGGCGTTGAGGCCCGCCATCTGCTCGTGGCCGACCTCGGGGTTGACCCCGACCATCTCCGGGTGGTCCAGGGTCTGGATGAAGGCCAGGGCGTGGCCGATGGTCGGCAGCAGGAGGTCGCCGCGCGGCTCGTTCGGCTTGGGCTCAACGGCGAACCGCAGCTGGTGGCCCCGCTCCTTGACGTAGTGCGTCAGCGCGTTGAGGCCTTCGCGGTACCGCTCCAGGGCAGCGGTCGGGTCGTAGGCGGCCTCGGCCTCCGAGCCCTCGCGGCCGCCCCAGAACACGTAGGTCTGCGCGCCCAGCTCGGCGGCCAGGTCGATGTTGCGGGCCGCCTTGCGCAGGGCGAACCGCCGCACGTCGCGGTCCTTGGCGGTCAGCGCGCCGTCCTTGAACACCGGGTGTCCGAACAGGTTGGTGGTCGCGGTCGGCACCACCAGTCCGGTTTCGGCCAGCGCCCCGCGGAACCGCTCGATGATCGCGGTGCGCTCGGACTCCGGCGTGCCGAACGGGACCAGGTCGTCGTCGTGGAACGTGATGCCGTAGGCGCCGATCTCGGCGAGCCCGTGCACGGCCTCGACCGGGTCGAGGCGCTCGCGGGTGGGGTCGCCGAACGGGTCGTCGGCCCGCCAGCCGATCGTCCACAGGCCGAAGGCGAAGCGGTCCTGGGCAGTGGGGGTGAGGTCCATGTGCTCTCCTCGTGTCGGGTCGGGGAAGGCGCGGCCGGGTGCTCAGCCCGTCCGCGCCAGCGCGGTGCGGTCCATGTCCTCGAGAGTCCGGCCCCTGGTCTCGGGGATCCACTTGAGGACGAACCACACCGACACCGCCGCGAAAGCGGTGTAGCCGAGGTAGGTCAGCGACAGGCTGATCTCGGACAGCGGCGGGAAGGTGGCGGTGATGGCGAAGTTCGCCAGCCACTGGGCCGCGGCGGCCACCGCCAGGGCCGGGGCGCGGAACCGGTTCGGGAACATCTCGCCGAGCAGCACCCACACGACCGGGCCCCACGAGATGGCGAAGAAGAACACGAACGCGTGCGCGGCGGTCAGCGCCATCGGGCCGTACGGATCGGCCAGCTCCGGCTCGCCGCCCACGGTGCGTGCGCGGCTGAAGGCGAACGTGGTGATCGCCAGCATGACCGTCATGCCCGCCGAACCGGTCAGCAGCAGGGGGCGGCGTCCGACCCGGTCCAGCAGCACCAGGGCGACGACGGTGCCCAGGAT
Organism: Salinifilum aidingensis; assembly: GCF_054782015.1. Classification (NCBI taxonomy): domain Bacteria; kingdom Bacillati; phylum Actinomycetota; class Actinomycetes; order Pseudonocardiales; family Pseudonocardiaceae; genus Salinifilum; species Salinifilum aidingensis. The sequence goes on from NZ_BAAGTH010000004.1 coordinate 121,928, forward strand.
GTTGAAGATCTGGGTGGACAGGCTCAGCAGCAGCGAGCTGGACTCGTCGATGCCGACCGACTGCCACAGCGCCGAGGAGTAGTAGAAGATGACGTTGATCCCGCCGAACTGCTGCAGCGCGGACAGGACGATGCCGACCCAGACGATCGGGAGCAGACCGGTGCCCGCTCTGCGCAAGTCCCGCACCCGCGGCCGGTGGTCGTTCGCCACGGACTCCCGGATCTCGGCGAGCCGCTCGTCGACGTCGCCGCCTTCCGCGTTGCTCAGGACCTCGCGGGCGTTCTCCTCGCGGCCGCGGGCGAGGAGGTAGCGCGGTGATTCGGGGATGGTGAGGGCCAGCATGCCGTAGAGGACGGCCGGAGCGGCCTCCGCGGCCAGCATCCACTGCCACGCGTCGATCCCCAGCAGCGGCTCTTCGGCGCCGCCGGCCGCGCCGGCGATGATCCAGTTGACGGCCTGGGAGATCGCGATCCCCAGCACGATGGCCAGCTGCTGCAGCGAGCCGAGGCGTCCCCGGCTGCCGGCCGGGGAGATCTCGGCGATGTAGGCCGGTGCGATCACCGAGGCCATGCCGACCGCGACGCCGCCGACGAGGCGCCAGAAGGTGAAGTCCCAGACGGTGAAGGGCAGTGCCGAGCCGATCGCGCTCAACAGGAACAGCACGGCGGCGGTGCGCATCGCGACCAGGCGGCCGTACCGGTCGGCGAGCGTCCCGGCGTTCCAGGCTCCGAGCGCCGAGCCGATCAGGGCCATCGCCACGGCCAGTCCGGTGACGACGGAGCCCACGTCGAAGGTGCTGCGGATGGCGGTGACGGCTCCGTTGATCACGGCGGTGTCGTAACCGAAGAGGAAGCCGCCGAGCGCCGCGACCGAGGCGAAGTGCACCGTGCGCAGGGGGTGGGTGCGGGGTCTGGGACCTGGAGTGCCGGTGGTGGAATGGACGGACATCGATGCTCCATTGCATTGGTGGGGCACGTGCACTCAGCAATGGTTAGTAAGGATCGTATCCTTACTAACTTGTGTCAAGATGGAACTCGCCCCTCGCCGAGCGGATGGGCGGAGGTCACCGAGAGCCGCGGTGCCCGCACCCGGCAGCGGCTGCGCGGGCCGCACGAGGAGGTTTCGCGTCATGGCCGACCCGAGGACGGTCCGGCAGATGAACCGGCAGCACATGCTCGAGCTGTTCGGCGACGGGCAGCCGCGTTCGCGCGCGGCCGTGGCCCGCGCGACCGGGCTGACCAAGCCCTCGGTGGCGTCGATCATCGACGCGCTGCTGGAGGAGGGCCTGCTCGTCCCCGCCGGTGTGGGCGAGGCCGGTGTCGTCGGCGGCCGCCGGCCGAACCTCGTGGTCTTCAACCCGGACGCGCGCGCCCACGTCGGTGTGCACCTGGGTGTGCGCAGCAGTTCGGTCGCGGTGGCCGATGCCCTCGGGCAGACCCTGGCGCAGGCGGCCGTGCCCAGCGCGATCGGTGACGCCGCGGCCGGAGTGCGGCAGCTGGGGCCGCTGGTCCGCGAGACGGCCGAACGGGCGGGGGTGCCCGTCGACCGCATCGCCTCGGTCGGGGTGTCGGTCTCCGGGCTGGTCGACCACCGCAGCGGGCACTGCCTGCTCGCCCCGAACCTGGATTGGCACGACGTGCCGCTGCGCGAGTGGATCGAGGAGCTGTTCGGCGTCCCGGCGGTGATCTACAACGAGGCCCACGCCGGTGCGCTGGCGGAGCAGCGCTTCGGCTGGGGCGAGGGGGTCGCCAACTTCGTCCGGATCATGGTCAGCGCGGGGGTCGGCGCCGGTGTCGTGCTCGATTCCCGGTTGTTCTCCGGAGCCGCCGGGATCGGCGGGGAGATCGGGCACTGCCGCGTCGAGGACGACGGTCGGCTGTGCGCCTGCGGCAACATCGGCTGCCTCGAGAGCGTGGCCTCCCAACCCGCGATCCTGCGGTCGGTGCGCGAGCTCGACGGCCAGGGTGCGGACAGCGGCCTCGGAACCGGCAGCGATGTCGGACCCGACAGCGGCATCGGGGCCGTGCTGGCGAACGCCGCGCGCGGCGACGCCGCGGCGGTGGCGGCGGTGCAGCGCGCCGGGACCGGGTTGGGACGCGGCATCGCCTACCTCCGCAACGTGCTCAACCCGGACCTGGTCGTCCTCGGCGGCGCGGTGGCCGGAGCCGGGGAGGAGCTGTGGGCTCCGCTGGAACAGGCGGTGCGGTGGTCCTCGCTGCCGCAGTCCGCCTGCCGCCTGGTGACGAGCTCGTTGACCAACGCCGAGCTCGACGGCGCCGTGCTGCTGGCGCGCGAGCACGTCGCGCTCTGACCCGCGGTCCGATCCCGCTGGCTGCGGCCCCGGCCCCGCGGTTGCGCGCCCAGTGCCGCGATCCCGCGCAGCCGCCCGGCTCGCGCCGCGGGACGTGCGTCGCGCTGCCGGGCCGGTACATCCTGGACATCAGTGCGCGGCCAGTACCATGCCGCCCATGGAGGAGCTCACCCGGCCGTTGGCCACCTCGCGGCGCGCGGAACTGTTCGACGCGGTGGTCGACCTGTTCCTGGCGGAGGGGTTCGCGCACCTGACGCTCGGCGAGCTCGCCACGCGGCTCAAGTGCTCGAAGTCCACGTTGTACACCCTCAGCGACAGCAAGGAGCAGCTGGTCCGCGCCGCCACGGTGCACTTCTTCCGCCGGGCTGCCGAGACCGTCGAGGACCGCGTGCAGCGGACCACCGGAGCGCGGGAGCGCATCACCGCCTACCTCGCGGCGGTGGGCGAAGCGCTGTCGGTGACTTCCGAGCAGTTCATGACCGACCTCGACGAGTTCGCCCCGGCGCGCGAGGTCTACGAGCAGAACACGGCGATCGCGGCGCGCCGCGTGCGCGAACTGGTCGACGAAGGCGTGGCGGCGGGGGAGTTCCGCCCCGTCCACGCCGCGTTCGCGGCCGATTTGACCGCGACGATGATGGTCCGCATCCAGCGGCGCGGCGTCTCCGCCGCGACCGGGCTCGACGACGCGGCGGCCTACCGCGAGCTCGCAGCCATCCTCACCAGCGGGGTCAGCGCCTGAGAGGGCGCGCCGCCTCGCTCCGCGGAGCCGGGCTCCTCGGCGCGCGGGCACGTCGCCGCGGCGAACCCGCGCGCCGAGGGGAGCGGTTACTTCGGTCCCATTCGGACGGCGCCGTCCAGGCGGATCGTCTCCCCGTTGAGCATGGTGTTGTCGACGATGTGCGCGGCCAGCGCCGCGTACTCCTCCGGCCGGCCGAGCCGCGAGGGGTGCGGGATCTGCTGGCTGAGCGAGTCCTGCGCCTCCTGGGGAAGTCCGGCGACCATCGGCGTTTCGAAGATGCCCGGAGCGATGCTCGTCACGCGGATCAGGTGCCGGGCGAGCTCCCGGGCGAGGGGCAGGGTCATCGCGGCGACCCCGCCCTTGGAGGCGGCGTAGGCGGGCTGTCCGATCTGGCCGTCGAAGGCCGCCACGGAGGCGGTGTCGACGATGACGCCGCGCTCGCCGTCGACGGGTTCGGTCGCGGCCATCCTCTCGGCGGCGAGCCGCACGACGTTGAACGTGCCGACGAGGTTGATGCGCACCACGTTCTCGAAGTCGGCCAGCGGGAGCGGGCCGCTGCGCCCCAGCGCTTTGCCCGGGGTTCCGACGCCGGCGCAGTTGACGGCGACGCGCAGGTCCCCGAGCTCGGCAGCGGCGTCGAGCGCGGCGCTCACGTCCTCTTCGGAGGTGACGTCGGCCGCGGTGAAGTACGCGCCGTCCCCGAGCTCCTCGGCCGCGGCCGCGCCGTTCGAGGACGGGAGGTCGAGCAGCACGACCTGCGCTCCTCGGCTGTGCAGTTCCCGAGCTGTGGCGTGGCCGAGTCCGGAGGCCCCTCCGGTGACGACCGCGACGGATCCGTCGATGTTCACGCGTGCTCCTCACAGGGTTCGGACAACGGGGTGCGGACACCAGGTGCGGTGATCGGTCCCGCTCCCCGGCCCGCGGACCGGGGAGCGGCGGTGATCAGTGTGCCGGGCGGCGGTGCTCGTGGCGAGAGGGCTCGTGGCGAGAGCCCGGGGCGTTCGCGGGATCCGCTCCTCAGCTCGCGGCGAGGGAGCGGCCGATGACGAGGCGTTGGATCTGGTTGGTCCCCTCGAAGATCTGCGTGATCTTCGCCTCGCGCATGTAGCGCTCGACGCGGAAGTCGCCGGTGCAGCCGCAGCCGCCGAGGACTTGGACGGCGTCGGTGGTCACCTTCATCGCCGCGTCGGTGGCCACCAGCTTGGCCGCGGAGGCGCTGCGGGAGCAGGGCGACCCGGCGTCCCGGCGGCGGGCTGCGTCGAGGTAGGTCGCCCGCGCCGAGGCCACCGCTGCTTCCATGTCGGCGAGCAGGAAGCCGAGTCCCTGGTGGTCGATGATCCGCTCGCCGAAGGTGGTGCGCTCCCGCGCGTAGGCCACGGCTTCGTCGAGGGCGGCCTGGGCCAGCCCCACAGCGACCGCCGCGATGCCCATGCGTCCGGCGTCGAGGGCGCTGAACGCGATCTGCAGTCCCTGGCCCTCCTCGCCGATGCGGCGGTGCGCGGGGAGGAACGCGTCGTCGTAGTACGCCGCGGTGGTGGGGACCGCGTGCAGGCCCATCTTGTCCTCGGGGGTGGCGAAGGTCAGCCCCGCCGTGTCCTTCGGCACCAGGAAGCAGGAGACACCGCGGGAGCCCCTGCCGGTGCGGGCGAAGAGGGTGTAGAAGTCGGCGATTCCGCCGTGGGTGATCCACGCCTTGCTCCCGTTGACCACGTACCCGCCGTCGGTCGGGGCTGCTCCGCAGGCCAGCGCGGCGGCGTCGGACCCGGCCTGCGGCTCGGAGAGGCTGTAGGCGCCGACGACCCCGCCGCCGAGCATCTCGGGCAGCCAGCGCTGCCGCTGCTGCTCACTGCCGAACGCCAGCAGCGGGTAGCAGGCGAGGCCGTGCACGCTGACGGCCACGGCCACCGCGGCCCAGCGCGCGGCGATCTCCTCGAGGACCTGCAGGTAGACCTCGAAGGGCTGCCCGCCACCGCCCCACTCCTCGGGGAACGGAAGGCTCAACAGACCGGCCTCGCCGAGCGTGGTGAAGACCCCCGCGGGGTAGCTCCCGGTGCGCTCGTGCTCGTCGACCACCGGGTCGAGCGCGCTGTCGCAGACCTGGCGGGTGAGCTGGATCAGGTCCCGTGCTTCCGCTGTGGGCAGCAGGCGGTCCACGGCCATGGCTTCCCTCGGTAGGTACGGATAACAGTACTGAGTTACCACGAACAGTACTGTCGCGGAGGAGGCGCGGCAAGACCGCCGCCCGCGCTGTTGCGGGAGGCGCTGGGACCAAAGACTCTGCCCGGCTCCGCCACCTCCGCGCACGCTCACCCGTGGAACCCCATCGCGCCGGCCCCGCGGAGCCTGGCGAGTTCCGCGCCGTCGGCGCGCCGCCAATCGAGCACCGGAGGAGATCCCCATGAGCGAGGTTCAGCCGATTCCGGAGGAGTACCCGCGCGTGACGCCGTACCTCGTCGTCGACGACGGTGCTGCCGCGATCGACTTCTACACGTCCGTGCTGGGCGCCGTGGAGCGGATGCGCATGCCGACCCAGGACGGGAGGATCGGGCACGCCGAGCTCAGCATCGGCGGATCCATGGTCATGCTGTCGGACATGGACGACCGCAACCCGCGTGCGCTGGGCGGGAGTCCCGTGCTGCTGCACGTGTACGTCGAGGACGTGGACCGCACCTACGACCAGGCGGTGCAGGCGGGGGCGACGGGCGTGAGCTCGGTCGAGGACCAGTTCTACGGTGACCGCGCCGGCCAGTTCGACGACCCCTTCGGGCACCGCTGGTCCATCGCCACGCACGTCGAGGACGTCTCCGAGGAGGAGATGCAACGGCGGGTCGAGCGGGTGATGAGCGGTTCCACCGCCGAGGCGGAGTGAGGCGCGACCGGGGTCGCGCGGGCACCCGCGCACGACCCCGGCGCACGAGGTCGGTCGCGCGGGGACGGCGTTGGCGGGAGGGCGGAGGCCATAGTGCGAGGAGGACAGCCATGACCACCACATCTTCCGAGCAGATCCGGGAGGCGTGGGACGCCCTCGCGCCCCGGTTCGACGAGTTCACCACGACCGAGTGGACGTTGCCGTTCGGCGAGGAGCTGCTCGACCGGATCGACCTGCACCCCGGTGCCGCGTTCCTCGACGTGGCCTGCGGCAGCGGTGCGCTGGCGGTGCCCGCCGCCCGCCGGGGTGCGCACGTGGTCGCGGTCGACATCGCCCCTGCGATGATCGAACTCCTGTGTGCGCGGGCCGAAGCCGCAGGCGTGTCCGACGTGGACGGACTCGTCATGGACGGCGAGGCGCTCGAGCTGCCCGCGGACACCTTCGACATCTCCGCCTCGCTCAACGGCGTGTCGCTGTTCCCCGACGTGCGGGCCGGGCTCCGGGAGATCGCGCGGGTCACCAAGCCGGGCGGACGTGTGCTCATCGCCGCGTTCGGCGCGCTGCGGGATGCGGAGTTCCTGGCCGTGTTCCTCGGTGCCCTGCGCGCCTCCGTTCCCGGGTTCGCCCCGCCGCCGATGGACCCGCCACCGCTGCCGTTCCAGCTGGCCGACCCGGCGCGGCTCCACAGCGAGCTGGTCGACGCCGGACTGGCCGATGTCCACGTGGACCCGGTGACCTGGGAGAGGACTTTCCCCTCAGCCGAACGCTTCTGGGACGTCGTCACCGCCAGCAACCCGATCGCGGCACAGCTGACCCGCGGCCTCAGCGACGCGCAGCGGACCGAGGTGAAGCAGGTGCTCGACGGGAGGTTCCGGGAGAAGTCCGGCGGGCGGCCGGAGGCGGTCATCGGCACCGGGATGAACATCGGCACCGGAACAGCCTGACCGCGCAGCAGCCTCACCGCGCTCCGGTCCGCCGGGCCGGAGCGCATCACGCGGCGGAGGCCTCGCATCGCCCCTCCGGGCGGTTACGAGGCCTCCGCCGCGTTCGTGCTGCCGGGAGCCGGCTCGTGCGAGGCCCGCTCCCGCACCGCGCGGCTGAGCGGCCTCCGGCGTCGGCGGGGCTCGTGGGACTCTCGTTCCTCGTCGGACGCCGGCCCTCGTCAGACGCCGGCCCTCGTCAGACGCCGGGCCGCAGCGCGTCAGCCGGTCGGTGTCCGGTGCACCGGTTTGGCGTGCACGACGATCGCGTAGATGCCGAGCAGGGCGGCGACCATGAGCACGATCGACAGGAGAACGCCGCCGGGCAGGGCCAGGTTGTTCAGGAAGCTCAACGCGAGCAGGACACCCCCCGCGATGCGCGCCCACAGCTGCCCGAACCACGCGCCGACGGCCGCCGCGAGGAGCACCGCGCCGGTGACGACGAACCCCCAGCCGTAGGCGCGGTAGTCGGCCAGGACGGGCGTGGACGCGAGGTCCAGGCCCTCGGTCCGCACCACCGCGGTGATGCCGCCGACGGTGTGCAGGACGCCGATGGCGGCGAGCACCAGGACCCCCAGGGCCCGCCACGTCTCGTGCCCGCTCCACGCGGGCCTGTGCACAGCGCTCGTGCCCATCGCGGGCCTCCCTCGGAGGAATGGTTCGCGGCCGGGCGCCGTTCGCTGCGCCGATCCCGCGAGCACCGCCGCGCCGCGGTTGCGGGCGACGTGCTTCGAGGGTGGGCGCCGGAGGCGTTCCGCTCCAGAGGCGATGGTCCCGGTGCGCCGGGGTAGCGGGGCGCCTTCGGGCAGCGGTGGCGCACGGCCGGCGGCGCAGTTTTCTCCTGCCGGGTTCCCGCTGCGCCCGCTCGGCGGGTGGCAGCTCCGCGCTCCACCTCCCGCGGCGACCGGTGCGGGGCTGGCGGCCGACGTTCCGCACGCGGATCCGGGCCGATTTCCTCTGTGCAGGCGGGTTGTCCGTGCGCAACACTTCAGGGGAGGCTCCGACGCAGCGGAGAGGGGGAAGGCCCGATGTTCCGCCGTCACGAGCGCCGCCAACTCGAGGAGATCGAGCGGCGGCTCATTTCCGACGACCCGGATCTCGCGCGGAGGATGAGCGGCTCTCGTCCTGTGGCGCGGGTGATGGCGTGGATGACCATGTGGCGCGCGCTGGGAGTGCTGGCGGGGGGTCTCGCGGTGCTGTGCCTGTTCCTCGGCGCGGGGTCGGGATTCCTCGTCGCGGGGATGCTCGCGGGAGTGCTCCTGATCTACGCGCGGTGGAGGGACCAGGGCGAGCAGGGGGGCTCCTCGATGACCTCACCGGGAGGCGGAGTGGTGTAGTCCCGCTCCCATGCGAAGGTGGCACGTGGAGCGCTCCGCCGCACCTGCCGGACGCGGTGGAGCCGTCCGGCGGCGCCTCGAGGCGCCCGCCCTACCGCTCCGGCTTGCGGGCGGCGGGAGTGACTTACGGCCCTGGCGACGACCGGGCACCGCCGCGCAGCGTGGGGAGCGCGCGGGGTGGAGAGCGGAGGACCACCGCGGTGCCCGCCGCCTCCCGGGGCGGGCCTGCCGGTGGTTCCCGCGCAGGATCGACGTCGTCGGGGAGGACGCGATGCACACCCACCAGACGGACGCCCCCGAGGACGAGGCGCTCCGCGAGCTCGCGGCGTTCCCCTTCGTCGAAGCGCTGTTCGGCCGCCGTTCCCGGCGCTTCGCGCTCGGTGACGAGATCCCGGACGGCCCGTTGGCCTACCGCTCCCGCCACGAGCCGGTCCCGCTCGCCGAGCTGGAGCGGATGCTCGTGCTCGGCGCCATGGGCGGCACCACGGGCTGGCACTACTCGATCACGCGCAACGCGCACTACGCCCCGCACGTCGCCAACTACGCCGGTGCCGCCGCCGGGCGCACTTTCCCCTCAGCCGCCGGTTTCCACACCGCCGAGCTGTTCTTCACCGACGACTCGGGCGTGTACTTCTTCCCGACGCGCGACGCCGGTGCACTGGTCGATCCGGCCACCGAGGACGTCACCCCCGAGCTGCTGGTCGAACGCCACCGCGGGTGCGTGCGGCAGCTGTCTCCGCAGCGGCTCCACCTGCCCGCCGAGGAGCCCTACATCGAGGGCCACAACACGTGGTGCGTCAACGTTCCCGGATCGCTGCTGGTCATTCCGGTGGCGGACCTCGCCCAGCACCTGCTCGCCGTGCTGTGCTTCAACGTGCAGAACGGATATCCGATCTACGACGACGTCACGGGACGCAGCATCCCGGGCATCGAGGAGTTCGGCGGGCTCATCGACCTCGACCAGCCGCTGCCGCTGACGTTCATCGAGCAGTACGCGTTCGCGGAAGCCACCGCCGAACTCGCCACGACCTGCTACGCGGGTGTGCTGATGCTCCAAGCGATGGGGCTGGGCGGGTGGATGTTCGACGGGATCGACCGGTTCTCCGTGCTGGGAGCCTCGGGCGATCCGGAGGTGCCGGGCCTCGGTTTCCGCTACGACGAGGACGAGCGCTGGTCGACGCCCAACCCCACCGGCCTGCCCGGCGTGTTCGAGGCCCACTGCCCGCCGCACCACCCCGACATGGCGGCGGCCGTCGAGGCCTTCGCCGAGCGCAAGTTCGGGCGGGGAGGTCCGTTCCACCGCGACACCCCGGGCGCGTGGCTCGACACCCCCGGTTTCCGCGGAAGCGCGCAGGTCCACGACGAGCGGTTCAAGCGGTGCGTGGCGCTGCAGGCCCAGTACGTCCTGGACACCTTCGGGAAGTTCCCGGGGACGGTGCCGACGTTGTTCATCCTGAACTACGTGCAGGCCCACCACCTCGACCTCGAGTTCTACGACCGCTTCTTCAAACCGGGGGCCTACCTCCGCACGCACGCCGCGCACCGGGAGACGTGGCACGGCTCCTCCCCGTGACGGGAGGCCTCCTCGCGACGAGCGGGTCCGTCGCGGCGGACGGGCTCCCGGCCGAGGGCTGACTGCCCTCGGCGCGGACGGGACCGGCAGCACGGCTAACCGGTCGCGCCGACCCCGTGCATGCGCGCGTGCAGCTCGCGGATTTCCGCCGCGAGCTCGGGATCCGGCCCGGTAGCCGGGATGTCCGGTGCGACCGCGTTGATGGGGAGTGCGGCGACGGGCCCCGGGGCCACGCCCCATTCGCGGTGCCAGGCGGCGAGTTGTTCGCTGCTCGTGGCGTAGACGATGCCCCCGAGCCCGACCCAGGCGTGGGCGGCGCTGCACATCGGGCAGTGCTCGCCCGAGGTGTAGACGGTGCTCGCGCGGCGTTCCGCCGGGGTGAGGTGCTCCGCTGCCCAGCGGGCGATCGCGAACTCGGGGTGCCGGGTCGCGTCGCCGCCGCTGACCCGGTTGCGGTCTTCGAGGCGGACCGCGCCGCGGGCGTCGACGAGCAGGGAGCCGAAGGGTTCGTCGCCCTCGGTGAGCGCTGCTTCCGCGAGCGCGACGCAGCGGCGCAGGTGAGCGCGGTCCTGATCGGTGAAAGGCTGGGGGCTCTTCGTCTCCGGCACGGTGCGACGCTAGCACCGCGCGGAGTGACGCGGGTTCTGGTGCTCGGCCGTCGGACGCGCCACCGCTGCCGACCCCGGCAGAACAGATGTACATGTACACTTGTTCCGAAAGGGGGGTGGCATGACGCGCGAACCCAGCACGGGCTCGTCGCCGCAGCGGGCGCGCCGGGACCCGCGCGGTCGCCGGCGGGCGATCGTCGAGGCCGCTGCGGAACTGATCGTCGAGCAGGGAGCCGGTGAGCTCACCCATCGGGGGGTGGCCTCCCGGGCGCAGGTGTCCCTGGGGGCGACGACCTACTACTTCGCCACGCTGCACGAGCTCGAAGTGGCGGCGCTGCAGCACCTCGGTGCGGAGATCAGCGGTTGGGTGGACGGCGTGCGGCGGGAACTCGACGCCTGCGGTGGTGATCCCGCGGCGCTCTGCGAGTTCCTGCGCACCTACCTGCAGGACCGCGGTCAGGTCCGCGCGGACTTCGCCCTGATCGCCAGCGCCGTCGACGACCCCGAGCTGCGCCCCCTGGGGCAGATCTGGTTCGACGGCCTGGTCTCCGCCCTGGCCGAGCACACCGACCCGGACGCGGCGCGGGCGATCGCCGTGTTCAGCGACGGTGCCGTCGTGCACGCCCTGCTGCACGACGAGCCGCTGGACACCGCCTTCCTGCACCGCACCGTCGCCGCTCTCATGAGCGCGGAGCACGGCGCGGAAGCCGGGAGCGGCACGTGAGCACCCTGCAGAGCCCGCCCCGTGCGCTGTCCCACCGGCGCCGCTGGTCGTGCCTGGCCGTGCTGTCGGCCAGCCTGCTGGTCGTCGCCATGGACATGACGCTGCTCAACGTGGCCCTGCCCGACCTGGCCGCGCACCTGCACCCCACCGCCGACCAGCAGCTGTGGATCGTCGACGTGTACTCCGTGGTGCTGGCGGGACTGCTGGTGCCGATGAGCGCCCTGGCCGACCGGTGGGGGCGCAAGAAGCTCCTCCTCGCCGGCTTCGCGGTCTTCGGCGGTGCGTCCCTGCTGGTCCTGGCCGCCGACGACCCCGCAGCGGTGATCGCGGTGCGCGCGCTGCTCGGCGCCGGCGGGGCGATGATCATGCCCACGACGCTGTCGATGATCCGCACGGTCTTCACCGACCCGCAGGAGCGCGCCCGGGCGCTCGGCGTGTGGGCGGCGATCTCCTCCGTCGGCATGGCGGTGGGGCCGATCATCGGCGGACTGCTGCTCGAGCGCTTCTCCTGGCACGCCGCCTTTCTGGTCAACGTGCCGCTCATGGCCGCGGCGGTGGTCGCGGGTGCGCTGCTGCTGCCCGAGGCGCGCGATCCCGAACCGGGGCGCTGGGACGTGCTCGGCACCGCGCAGGCCATCGCGGGCATGGTCGCGCTCGTCTGGGCCGTCAAGCACTTCGCCGAGGCCGGCGTCGCCGACGTCCTGGGCTGGACCGTCCTGGCCGGTGCCGCGGTGGTGCTGACGTGGTTCGTGCTGCGCTGCTTGCGCCGGCCCGACCCGCTGCTGGACGTGCGGCTGTTCGCGGGACGCCCGTTCACGGCCGGGGTGCTGGCGGCGCTGACGGCGATGCTGACCATGGCGGCGCTGCTGCTGCTGATCGCGCAGTGGCTGCAGCTCGTGCTGGGGGTGTCCCCGCTGATGGCCGGCGCGTACCTGGCGCCCATGGCCGCGTCCACCATGGTGGCCTCCCCGCTCGCGCCAGCGCTGGCTGCCCGCATCGGAGCTCGTGCGACGCTGGCGGGAGGGCTGGCCCTGGCGGGTGTGGGCTTCCTCGTCCTCGCGGCCGCCCCCGTTCCCCTGTCCTACCCGCCGGTGCTGGTGGCGATGGTGCTGCTGGGGGCCGGCGGGGGGTCGCTGGCGATCGGTTCGGCCATCATCATGTCCGGCACGCCCGCGGCCAAGGCCGGCAACGCCGCCGCCATCGAGGAAACGGCCTACGACCTCGGCAACGTGCTCGGCGTGGCCATCCTGGGCAGCATCGCCTCGGCGCTGTACCGCTCGCGGCTCGACGCCTCCGGTCTGCCCCGGCTGGACGGTGCGCAGATCACCGCTGCGCGGGAGTCGCTGGGCGGGGCCCTGGACGTCGCCGCGCGCACCGGCAGCGCCGAGCTGGCAGCTCGGGCCGGTTCGGCCTTCTCCGCGTCCCTGGTGCAGGTCGGGCTGATCGGGGGGCTGAGCACGCTCGCCGCTGCGGTGGCGGTCTACGCGCTGGTTCCCCGCGGGCTGGACGTGAGCCAGCAGCAGCACTGAGCGCGGGCGCGGCGCCCGCGCGAGCACTCCCGGGAGGGTCTCAGCCCGAAACCCGCGGTGTTCCGGGGTCGTCGCGGGAGGGCTGTTCGGAGGCGGTGAAGTAGTGCGGGGCCAGCGCCTCGACGGCGTCGATGTCGCTGAACACCTCGCGCAGGTGCCCCCGCAACGCGGTCTCGGCGGTTCCGGGGGCTCCGCCCGCGAGCTCGTCGACGATGTGCGCGTGCTGCTGCAGCATGCGTTCGAGCGTGCCCTCCATCGGCAGGCAGGCGCGCCGGGCGCGGTCCAGGTGCCCCTTGGCCGACCGGACGACGTTCCACGCGGTTCCGCGGCCGGCCATCTCCATCATCGTGCGGTGCAGCTGCTCGTCGAGTTCGAAGAACTGCTCGACGTCGGCGGCGTCGACGGCGAAGCGCTGCTGTCCGAGGATGCTGCGCAGGCGGGCGATCTGCGCGGTTCCGATCTCGGGGGCGAGCTCGCGCAGCGAGGCGAGCTCGAGCGCTTCGCGCAGGAACTGCGCATCGGCGACGGCGGCCGGGTCGATGCGCGAGACGAAGGTGCCCATCTGCGGGTAGATCTCGACCAGGTTCTCGTTGACGAGCAGGATCAGCGCCTCGCGCACGGGGGTGCGGCTGACGCCCAGTTGCCCGGCCAGCTCCTTCTCCGCGAGGGCGCTGCCCGGCGGCAGGCTCAGGTCCAGGATCCGGCGGCGCAGTTCGGCGAGCACGACGTCCCGGGTCGTGGTCCCGCGGTTCCTCCGTGCGGCAGTCATCCCTTGTGATCCTAAACGGCGATGTGCTTCAGTGTCGCACTAGTATATTAGTAGACACAGGGAGGTCGCGTTGACGGCAGGCGCGAACGTCCAACCGCAGGATCCCCAGGCGCAGGATCCCTACGTGCTGCGGTCGGCCGACGTCACCGAACCACCCGAGGGGTGGCGCGGGTCCCTGCGCTTCCTCGGCCCGGGCCTGGTCCTGAGCGCCTCGATCGTCGGATCGGGCGAGCTCGTCGCCACCACGGCCCTCGGCGCCGAGGCGGGATTCGCCCTGCTCTGGCTGGTCATCATCAGCACCCTGGTCAAGGTCGCCGTTCAGGCCGAGCTCGGCCGGTGGGCGATCGTCACCGGCCAGCCCGCCCTCGAGGGCTACAACAAGGTCCCGCCCCGGTTCGGTCGGCTCGGCTGGATCAGCCTGCTGTGGATGCTCATGGCCGTGATCAAGGTGCTGCAGAACGGCGGAGTCGTCGGCGGGCTCGCCGCCGCGCTGAGCATCCTGTTCCCGATCGCCTCCGGGCCGCTGCAGTTCCCCTCGCTGGCGTTCTGGACGAGCGTCGTGGTGCTCGCCGCGATCGTGTCGCTGTACTCCAACCGGTACTCGGTGATCGAACGCGGCGCGGTCGGTCTGACGATGGTGTTCGTCCTGATCACCTGCGCGATCGCCTTCGGCCTGCCGCTGACCGGCATCGGCTACGGCCTCGACGACCTCGCCGGCGGGATGCGCTTCTCCCTACCCGCCGGGGCGGTGGGAGCCGCCATCGCCATGTTCGGGCTGACCGGCGTGACCTCCGACGAGATCACCTACTACCCCTACTGGTGCCTGGAGAAGGGCTACGCCCGCTGGACCGGGCCGAACGACGGCAGCGAGGACTGGAAGCGCCGCGCCCGCGGCTGGATCCGCGTGATGTACCGCGACGCGATCCTGTCGTGGGGCGTCTACACGGTGGGGACGATGGCCTTCTTCATCATGGGCGCGGCCGTGCTGCACCCCGCGGGACTCGTCCCCGAGGGCAACGACATGATCATCACGCTGTCGCACATCTACACCGGCACCCTCGGCGAGTGGGCCAGCGGCGCTTTCCTGCTCGGCGCGGTGGCCGTGCTCGGCTCCACCCTCTGGGCCGCGCTGCCGGGCTGGACCCGGGTGGCCGCCAACGCGGTCGCGCTGTGCGGCGTGTTCAACTGGCGCGACGGACGGCAGCGGCGCCGGTGGATGCGCCTGTTCACCGTGCTGTTCCCCGTCATCTGGGGCAGCGCCTACCTGTTCTTCGCCGAACCCGTCCTCATGATCCAGACCGGCGGGCTGATCGGCGGGCTGTTCCTCGTCGCGGTCACCATCGCCGCCTGGTACCTGCGGCGGACCGAAGTGGACACCGAACTGCGCGGAGGACCGTGGTTCACCGCCGCGCTCGCCCTCAGCAGCCTGCTCATCGCCGGACTCGGCGTGCACAACGCGATCAGCCTCGGAGGTGCGTCCTGATGCGCACGAGCGAACCCAACCGCGCGGCCGTCCTGCACGGGGCGAAGGACCTGCGGCTGCAGGAGCGCGCGACCCCGCGCCCCGCGGACGGCGAAGCGCTGGTGGCAGTGGAAGCGGTCGGGCTGTGCGGGTCCGATCTGCACTACTACTGCGACGGGCGCAACGGCACCAACGCGCTCACCGCACCGGCGGTGCTCGGCCACGAGATCGGGGGCGCGGTGCTCGAGACCGGTCCGGGGGCTCCTGGTGAGCTCCGCGGGTGCCGCGTCGTCGTCGAACCGGCCGTGCCCTGCCGGACGTGCCCGCTGTGCACCGCCGGGCGGTACAACCTCTGCCCGCGCACGAGCTGCCTGGGGTCCCCTCCGGTCGACGGCGGGTTGACGCACTACCTGGCGGTTCCCGCCGCGCACCTGCACCCCGCGCCGGCCGGGCTGGAGGCCGCGGCCGTGCCCTTGCTGGAACCCCTGGCCGTGGCGGTGCACGCCCTCCGCCGCTGCCGGTTCACCCCCGCGGAGTCGGTGCTGGTCATCGGGGCGGGAACGATCGGCCTGCTCACCGCCCAAGTAGCGCGGGCGTGGGGAGCGGGCGAGGTCGTCGTCAGCGATGTGCACCCGGAGCGCCTGCGCACCGCGCGCGCCCTCGGCTTCGACCGCGCGGTCCCCGCGGGCGAGCTCGGCGGGATCAGCGTGGAGCGCGCCCTGGAGTGCTCGGGGACGGTCGAGGCGCTGTCGAACGCGCTGGCCGCCACCGCCCCCGGCGGGGGCGTGGCGCTCGTCGGCACGATCCCGGCCGAGCACGGAGCGACCGCGCTCAGCGCGGTCCAGCGCCACGAGGTGGACCTCGTCGGCGCGTTCCGCTACGCGGGCAGCTTCCCGGAGGCCGTCGACCTCGTCGCGCGCGGTGCCGTGGACGTGCGCGCCCTGATCACCGATCGCTTCCCGCTGGACCGGGCGGGAGAAGCCCTCGAGCACGCCGCCGGCGGAGGCGGGCTGAAAACCGTCGTCGACTGCGCGGCCGCGGCGTGAGGCCCGCCGCCGCAGCACGCACGCCCTGAGAGGAAAACCATGAACATCACCGACGTGCGCGTCATCGCGACCTGCCCGGGACGCAACTTCGTCACCGTCAAGGTCGTCACGGACGAGGGGCTCACCGGCGTCGGCGACGCCACCCTGAACGGGCGCGAGCTCGCCGTCGCCGCCTACCTCGCCGAACACGTCCGCCCGCTGCTGCTCGGTCGCGACGCCGGCCGCATCGAGGACACGTGGCAGTACCTCCACCGCGGCGCGTACTGGCGGCGCGGCCCGGTGACCATGACGGCGATCGCGGCCATCGACACCGCGCTGTGGGACATCAAGGGCAAAGCGGCCGGCATGCCCGTCTACCAGCTGCTCGGCGGGGCCAGCCGCGACCGCGTCATGGTCTACGGCCACGCCCAGGGCAGCACCATCGAGGAGACCGTCGCCGACGTGGGGAGGTTCCTCGAGCGCGGATACCGCGCCGTGCGCGCACAGGTCGCGGTGCCCGGGCTGGCCGGCACCTACGGGGTCGGCTCCGGTGGCGACCGCTACGAACCGGCGTCGAGCGGTCTGCCGGAGGAGACGCTCTGGTCCACCCCGGAGTACCTCGACCACGCCCCGGCCCTGTTCGCCGAGATCCGCCGCGCGCACGGCTACGGCTTCCACCTGCTGCACGACGTCCACCACCGGCTCAGCCCCATCGAGGCGGCCCGCCTGGGCAGGGCGCTGGAGCCCTACCGGATGTTCTGGATCGAGGACCCCACCCCGTCCGAGGACCAGACGGCGTTCCGCCTCCTCCGCCAGCACACCACGACCCCGCTCGCCACCGGCGAGATCATCAACTCCATCATCGACTGCCAGTGGCTGATCACCGAACGGCTCATCGACTACATCCGCACCTCGGTCGTGCACGCCGGCGGGATCACCCACCTGCGGCGGATCCTGTCGCTGGCCGAGCTCTACGGGGTCCGCTCCGGTTCGCACGGCGCCACCGACCTGTCCCCGGTGTGCCTGGCCGCTGCTGTGCACGTGGACACCTCCGTGCCCAACTTCGGCGTCCAGGAGTACATGCCGCACGCCCCGGAGACCGACGCGGTGTTCCCGCACAGCTACCGGTTCGCCGACGGTCACCTGCTGCCCGGCGAGACGCCGGGGCTCGGCGTCGACATCGACGAGGACGCCGCCGCCGAATTCCCCTACGATCCGGCCTACCTGCCGGTCGCCCGCCTGCGCGACGGAACCATGCACGATTGGTGACCACGATGGATGCGCTCAACCTGCGGAACCTGGAACTGCTGCCGGCCTCGGCCCGACCGGACCCGGACCCGCGGAGCCTGACGACCGGGATCGTCCACTTCGGAATCGGCGGGTTCCACCGGGCGCACCAGGCGGTCTACACCGAGGACGCGATGGCGGCCGCCGGCGACCCGCGGTGGGCGATCACCGCCGTCACCCAGCGCAGCCCGCGGATGCGGGACCAGCTCGCCCCGCAGGACGGGCTGTACGCGGTCGCCGCGACCGACGGCGCGCACGCGCGGTACCGGGTCGTCGGTGCGGTGCGCGAGGTGCTGGACGGGACTGCGCAGCTCGGAACCGCCTTGCACCGCATCGCCGACCCCGCGGTCACCGCGGTCACCCTGACCGTCACCGAGAAGGCCTACCGGCTCGACCCGGCCACGGACCGGCTGGACACCGCCGACCCGGAGATCCGCGCCGACGCCGCCGGACGCGCTCCGCAGACCGTCCTCGGCCGGCTGGTCGCCGGGCTGCAGCGGCGACGCAGCGCCGACGCCGGACCGATCACCGTGCTCTGCTGCGACAACATGTCGGGCAACGGGGCCGTGCTGCGGCAGGCCGTGGCCGACTACTGCGCGCTGCTGCCGGACGCGGTGGGGGAGTGGATCGCCGCGAACGTCGCCTTCCCCTCCACCGCCGTCGACCGGATCGTGCCGGCCACGACCGAGCAGGACCGCCGAGCGGTGGCCGAAGCGCTGTCGGTGGCCGATGCGGCCCCGGTCGTCACCGAGCGGTTCACCCAGTGGGTCGTCGAGGAGGGAGCAGCAGCTGCCCTGCCCGCGTGGGAGAAGGCGGGGGCGTTGTTCGTCCCGGACGTCGGCCCGTACGAGCGGCGCAAGCTGCGCACGCTCAACGCGGCGCACTCGCTGCTGGCCTACCTCGGCTGCCTGTCCGGGGCGGACACGATCGCCGCAGCCGTCGGCGTCGACGAGTTCGCCCGGGCGGCCCGCCGGTTGGCGCTGCACGAGGCCGGGCCCGCGCTGCCCCGGACCACGTGGCACGACTACCCGGAACTCGAGTCCTACGTGGACGCGGTGCTGGCGCGGTTCGCCAACCCGGCGCTGCGGCACACCACCACCCAGGTGGCCGCGGACGGCTCGCGGAAGATCCCGCCCCGGCTCGTGGGCACGATCCGCGCGGCCTACGCGCGCGGCGCGGAACCCGCCGCGGCGCTGCTGACCACCGCGGCGTGGGTGCGGTGCGTCCTGGCGGGGAAGCGCCAGGACGGTGCACCCCTGGACATCGACGACCCGGCTGCGCCCGCGATGCGCACCGCCGCCGCGGGCAGGTGCGGGCGCGACGCGGTGCGCGCGGCCCTGGCGGCGGCCGGACTCGACCGGGAACTGCTGGACACCGAGCACTTCCTGGAGGCGGTCACCGCCTACGAGGCGGAGCTCGCGCGCGGTGACGTGCGGGCGGTCGTGCGCGACATGACCTGAGTGCGCAACAGTGCGCGGAGTCGGTGCGCGAGCGGACAGGTGCAGGGGAGGTTCCGGAATGCGGTGGAGCGGGCGGTTGCGCCGCGCGGAGGCGGTCGGGGTCGAGGTCGTTCACCGCGTCGTCACCGGTGGGGACAGCGCGGTGCCGGTGCGGGACTACGTGCCGGTGCGGGGCCGGCGTGCGCGTCCGCTCCTCTGGGTGCACGGCGGTGCGTTCCACTCCGGCAGCCTCGACATGGCCGAGTCCCACGCCGTCGCCCTCGCGGTGGCGCGCTCGGGGCGGACGGTGCGGACCGTGGACTACCGGCTCGTGCCGCGCGGACCCGTGCTGGGAAACCGGCCGCTGCGGCCGTCGGCGAACCGGTACCCGGCCGCTGCCGACGACGTCCACGCGGCCACCCTCGACCTGATGCGCGCCGCCGAGGGGCCCGTGGTGCTCGGCGGCGCGAGCGCGGGGGCCTGCCTGGCGGTCACCGCTTCGCTGCGCCTGCGGGACGGCGGCGAACTGCCCGCGGCGCTGGTGCTCGCCTACGGCACGTTCCACGCGGAACTCCCGGCGCTGCCGGAGTCCGTGCGGGCGCGACGGCGCGGCGCGCTCGGATGGCTGCAGTTCACCCCCGCCATGGTGCGGGGGATGAACGTCAACTACGTCGGCTCCGAAGCCCTGCTGACCGACCGGTTGGCCTTTCCCGGAGGAGGGCAGCTCGAGGGGCTGCCCCCGAGCCTCCTCGTCGACGCCGACCGCGACACCCTCCGCGCCTCGGGGGAGACCTTCGCCGAAGAGCTGCGTTCCGCCGGCGTCACCACCGAGCACGTCGTCGTGCCCGGAACGTTCCACGGGTTCTTCTCCGCGCCGTGGTCGCGCGGGTACCGCCGGGGGCTCGCGCACGTGCTCCGCTGGCTCGACCTGCACGAGTGAAACGGAACCGGTGCGGCGGTGTGGCGGCCGGGGCCCCGGTGGCCGGTGCCCACGGCGGTCTACGATCGACTGCCGTCTTCCTTGCGGGCGGTGAGGCGTTCGACGATGCCGGCTTTGAACCGGTTGTGCTGCTCGACGTCGAACCCGGCGGTGCGCACGTGGCGGATCGGTCGGCGGCGGAAGTGCTCGCCGCCGACCGGGACCGTGACCAGCTCGAGCAGCCGCTGGAGCGCCCGCACCGCTCGCGAGGTGCTGACGACGTGGTCGGCCAGCAGCAACCGCCCGCCCGGTTTGAGCACGCGGTGCATCTCGGCGACGGCGGCGCGGTCGTCGGGGATCGCGCACAGCGAGAACGTGCAGACCGCGGTGTCGAACGAGGCATCGGGGAAGTCCAGCCGCTGGGCGTCGCCGAGGGCGAGCTCGACCCGGTGCCCCGCGGCGTCCGCGCGATTCCGGGCGTGCTCGAGCATGCCCGGGCTGAAGTCGATGCCCGTCAGCTGCACGTCCGACGGGTAGAAGTCCAGGTTCAGGCCCGTGCCGACCGCCACTTCGAGGACCGCGCCCTCGGCCTGCCGGCACAGCCACTCCCGCGTGTCGCCGAAGAACCGGCGTTCGGCGAACCCCATCTGGCGGTCGTAGGTCCGGGCGTGCTTGTCCCAGTGGCGCCGCAGCCGCGCCGGGTCGTCGGACGGGGATCTCATGGCGCCCTCCACGGGCTCCGGATGGACGTGCTCCTGCGCGCGACAGGCGAAGCCCATGATGTGCAGCGGCACCGCCTCCGCGCAACCGCCGGCGCCCCGGAGGTGCCGACCGGACGGCAGCGGAGCCCCGCGAGTGCGGGGACCGGCCTCGCGGCCGCGCCGGGCAGCCGCCGGTGCGGCCGAGCCCACGAGCACGGCCGCACCGGGCTCGGCCGCCGCGGGATCAGCCCCAGATCTCCTGAGCGGTCTCGACGATCAGCGAGAGCTTGGCCCACTGCTGGTCCTCGGTGAGGTCGTTGCCCTCCTCGGTGGAGGAGAAGCCGCACTGCGGCGACAGGCACAGCTGCTCCAGCGGCACGAACTTGCTCGCCTCCTCCACGCGGCGCTTGAGGTCGTCCTTGGACTCCAGCTCCCCGCTCTTGGTGGTGACCAGTCCGAGCACGACCTGCTTGCCCTCCGGGACGAACCGCAGCGGCTCGAAACCGCCGGAGCGCTCGTCGTCGAACTCCATGAAGAAACCGTCCACGTCGAGCTCGTTGAACAGCACCTCGGCGACGAACTCGTAACTGCCCTCGGCCACCCAGGAGGACTGGAAGTTTCCGCGGCACATGTGCGTGGTCACGCGCATGCCCTCAGGACGGCCCGCCAGCGCCGCGTTCATCTGGCGGATGTAGCGCTCGTGCTGGTGCTCGCCGTCCTCACCGCGCTCGGCCAGCATGGCGCGCTGGCGCGGGTCGTTGAGGTAGGCGAGGCTCGTGTCGTCCAGCTGCAGGTACCGGCACCCGAGCTCGGCGATGCCGCGGATCTGCTCGGCGTAGGCGGTGGAGAGGTCGGCCCAGAACTCGTCGGCGTCGGAGTACACCGCGGGGTCGATCTGCGCCGAACCGCCCCGGTAGTGGACCATGCTCGGCGAGGGGACCGTCAGCTTCGCCGTCGCGTTCGTCCGCTCGCGCAGGAACCGGAACGCGTCGGCGAAGATCGTCCGCCCCAGCCCGACCTTGCCCGTGACCGCGGTGGCCGAGGGGGCGAAGTCGATGGTGCCGTCGGCGTTGCGGAACTGGACCTGCATCTGCTCGTCGGAGCGGGTGATGCCATCGAGCTGGTAGATGAAGTCCATGTGCCAGGACGAGCGGCGGAACTCCCCGTCCGTCACCGTGGACAGACCGATCTCCTCCTGCCGGCGCACCACGCGGCGGATCGCCTCGTCCTCCACCTGGTGCAGCTGTTCGGCACTGATCTCGCCGGCTGAGTGTTGCTGCCGGGCCTCGCGCAGTTCGCGCGGTCGCAGCAGGCTGCCCACGTGGTCAGCGCGGAAGGGTGGGGCGGAACGCAGGGACATGTTTCACCTCGCGGGGTTCGGGCCTGGCGGCCGGTCTTCATCCCGGCACTCCCGGCGGACCGCGGGAGCGACCGGACGGGGTCAGGTGTGGTCGCGGCGGAGCGCGAGCTTGTCGAGCTTCCCGGTGGCGCTGCGCGGCAGCTCCGCGAGGAACTCGACGTTCTTGGGGACCTTGTACTTGCCGAGGCGCTCGGCGGCGAACTCGGTGATGCCGGAGGCGGTGGTCTCCGCTCCGGGGTGGACGACGACGACGGCTTTTCCGACCTCGCCCCACGACGGGTCGGGGACGCCGATCACCGCGGCGTCGGCGACCTCGGGGTGCTCCTGCAGGACCGATTCGACCTCGGCGGGGTAGACGTTCTCCCCGCCGGAGATGAACATGTCCTTGATCCGGTCCACGATGCGGTAAAAGCCGTCACCGTCCACTGCGGCCACGTCGCCGGAGCGGAACCAGCCGTCCCGGGTGAAGGCCGCGTCGCTGGCCTCGGGGCGATTCCAGTACCCGTCGACGACGTTCGGCCCTTCGACGAGGACCTCGCCGGGTGCTCCGGAGTCCTCCGCGGCGCTCTCCGGCCGGTCGAGGCGGACATCGCTGAAGAAGTGCGGTTTCCCGGCATGACCGATCCGGTGTGGACTGTCGGCGGCGGACAGCAGCAGCACTCCCGGGGAGGCCTCGGTCATGCCGTACCCCTGCATGAAGGTGAGCCCGCGTTCGCGGTACCGCCGGATGAGGTCCCGGGGCACGGGAGCGCCGCCGCACATGAGGAACCGCAGGCTCGACAGATCGGCACCCGGCCACCGCGGCGAGCGGCTCAACGCGTCGAACATGGTCGGCACGCCGAACGCGAGGGTGACCCGCTGCTGTTCGATGATGTCGAAAGTCCGCTCCACGTCGAAGGATTCGTCCAGCACGAGCGTGCCTCCCTTGAGCACGGTCGGCAGGCAGGTCATCCCCAGCGCCGCGGTGTGGAACAGCGGAGCGTTCACGAGCGTGACCTCGGTGCTGGCGAGGTCGACGTCCACCACGACGTTGAGCGCGTTCCACACGGCGTTGCCGTGGCTGATCCGGGCCCCCTTCGGCCGGCCCGTGGTGCCGGAGGTGTACAGCAGGAGCGCAGGATCCTCCTCGGTGACGGGTTCGTCGACCGGATCGGCGGAGGAGGAGTGCACGAGCTCCTCGAGACCTCCTTCGTGCGAGCTGCAGGTGACGGCGAGCAGCTGCAGGTCGGGCCGGTGCTGCTGCAGGCGGCGGGCGGTTTCGCCGTGGCGCCGGTCGTGCACCAGCAACCCCGCACCCGCGTCGTCGAGCACGAACGCCAGCTCCTCGGCGGCCAGCCGCGTGTTCAGCGGGACGAACACGGCCCCCAGCGCGCCGGCGGCGAAGAGCGTTTCCAGGAACGCGGGGCGGTTCGGACCTAGGTAGGCGATCCGCTCCCCGCGGGCGAGGCCCCGCGCGCGCAGCCCGCGGGCGAGGGCGTGCACCCTGTCGCGCAGCTCGGCGTAGGTCTGCGTGCGGCCTTCGTGGACCGTGGCGACGGCGTTCGGCGTGCTGCGGGCGCGTCGCACCGGCCAGGAACCCAGGCCGTGGTCGTGCATGGTCTGCCCCTTCCCGCGCGAGTGCGTGTCCGCCCGGCGGGCTGTGCCGGTGCCGCCGGACGGAGCCGTTCCTCGGTGCGTCCGCGACTACGCCCGGTCGTCGTAGGCGCCCAGGCCCGGCCGGTAGGTCTTGTCGTCGAGGAACTGCTTGAGGCCCTGCTGCTTGCCCTGGTCGGGGTCGTGCCCCGTGGCGGCGTCGAGCTTCGCGTAGAGGTAGTCCTCGGCCTCGTCCCACGAGAGGCGCTTGGCCTTCTTGAACCCGACCTTGGCAGCGCGCAGCACGTGGGTGTTCATCCCCGCCAGCTTCGACGCCACCTCCGCGGTGCGGTCGGCCAGCTGCTCGGCCGGGACCGCTTCGTTGACGAGGCGCATCCGCTCGGCGCGGCGACCGTCGAAGGTCTCACCGGTCATGATGAACCACAGCGCGTCGCGGGTGGGGACGGTCTCGGCCAGCGCTCGGGAGACGAGTCCGCCGGGCGGGATGCCCCAGTTCACCTCGGACAGGCCGAAGGTCGCGTCCTCGGCGGCGATGGCCAGGTCGCAGCACACCAGCGGGGTGAACGCGCCGCCGAAGCACCAACCGTTGACCATGGCGATCGTGGGCTTGGCGAAGTGGATGAGCCGCCGCCACTGCCATTCCGCGCTGTCGCGGCGCGCTCGGACCTCCACGTGCGGCGGGGAGGCGTCGACCTCGCGGAAGTACTCCTCGAGGTCCATCCCGGCGGACCAGGCCTGCCCCTTGCCGGTCAGCACGACGGCCCGGGCCCGGTCGTCGGCCTCGAGCTGTTCCAGGGCCTGGATCATCTCGCGGTTGAGCACCGGGTTCATCGCGTTGCGCTTGTCGGGGCGGTTGAACGACAGCCACCCGATGCCGGAGGTGTCGACGTCGACCTCGACGGTCTCGTACTGAGTCGGGACCAATCCGCTCGCGTGAGTCGGGCTCGATCCGTTCGCGCTCGGCACAGCAGCTCTCCTCGGGTCGGGTGGGGCGGAGCCGGTGATATCCACCGAATCCCGGTTCGCGCCCCGGCGCCACCGACGCCGGGACGCTCATCCATCAGGCTCCCTGATAATGGAGTTCGCGGTGCGGATGCGCAAGGGGTGCACCCCGCGGACGCGGCTGGCCGCGCGCCGCCCCTCCCGCCAACTTGGACCCGTTCCGGGGAGCGCGATCTCACGGCGGGCCGCGGGGCGGTGCGTCAGGACGTCTCGGCGGAGGAGGAGTCGGCGGGTTCGGGGTTCTGCCCCGCCAGCGGGGCGAGGGCTGCGTAGCTGCGGTGGAGGCACTCCCGGAACACGGCGCGCTCGCCGGGGTTCATCACGTCGAGCACGCGTTGCTCGAGCGAGCGGATGCTCGGATCGCAGGCGGACAGCACCTCGTGGCCGGCCTCGGTCAGGCTGATCAGCAGGGCGCGCCGGTTCGCCTCGTCGCGCCGACGCTCGACGAGGCCGCGCCGCTCCAGCCAGCGCACCATCTCGTGCATGGTCTGCGGGGTGACGAACGAGCGCCGCGCCAGTTGCGCCGAGGAGAGTTCCCCGCGGGAGGCGAGCACGGTCAGGGCGGTGTACTGCAGCGTCGTGAGCCCGTGCGGGCGCAGCGCGTCGTCCATGAGCGCCCGCGCGACCAGCTCCAGCTGCTTGACCAGGTAGAGCGTCAGCGGTGTCCCGACGTCCGCCGGTTGGTCGGTGTGCTCGTCCACGCCGGTCATCTTCGCACTCCTCCGCGGGCAGGTGGCCGATCAGTCCCGCAGCTCCGAGCGGCGCGGAACGCTCCCCATTCCATCAGCACTCCTGATGGAACGCCGCCCGCGTGGCCGGCGCGAGCCCGGCGGGACTGCGGCCACGCCCCGCACCCCCGCAGCCGCGCACCGCGGGCGGGGAGCGGCGCGGAGGGGTTGCTGAGCTGTCCCGGCAGCTCAGCGTCGCCGCCGCCGACGACCACGGGTTCGATCACGGCGGCCGCCGCGGGCCGGTGCGACTGCGGTGTCGGACGCGCCGCGCACAATGGCGGCATGGCCGAGGACCAAGCCGGCGGGTGGGAGTTCGTCACCAGCGGGCGACTCCCGCCGGAGGCGGTCGTCTCCGCCGTCGGGTACCGCTCCGCGCTCGAGCAGCCCGCGCTGCACCGCGGGCTGCCGTCGCCGGGGCTGACGCTGGTGCTGACGTTCGACACCCCCGTCGTGTCCGGGACCGGTCCGGAGCAGGCGTTCGGGCCGCAGGCGCACTCGGCGGACGCCCTCCTCGGCGGGCTGCGCACGTCCCCGGCCTACCTCGCCCAACCCGCGGTGCAGACCGGTGTCCAGCTCGCCGTCAGGCCCTTGGCGGCGCGGGCGCTGTTCGGCCTGCCGGCGGGGGAGCTGCGCGAGCACGCGGTCCACGCGCACGAGGTCCTCGGCCGGGAGGTCGAGCTGCTGCGCGAACGCGTGGGCGAACTGCCCACGTGGGGCGAGCGGTTCGCCGTGCTGGACGAGTACCTGCGTCGCCGGCTGGCGCAGGCACCCCGGCGCGCACCGCGCGCCGAGGTCGTCGAGGCGTGGACGTGGCTCGCCGGGCACCGGGGTGCCGGGTCGATCGCCGCGCTCGCCCGCCACGTGCACCTCAGCGAACGGCAGCTGACCGCCGTGTTCCGCGCCGAGCTGGGGCTCGCGCCGAAGGCGGTGGCCCGGTTGATGCGCTTCGAGGACGCCCGCCAGCGCATCTCCCGCTCCGTCCGGCAGCAACACCCGCTCGACCTCGCCGCAGCGGCGCACCGGTGCGGCTATGCCGATCACTCCCACCTCGTCCGCGACTTCCGGCAGTACACCGGTGCCAGCCCCACCCGCTGGGTCGCGGAGGAGTTCCGAAACATCCAAGCCGGCGCGGGCCAGCGCGGCGAAGAATTCGGGTATGACCACCACTGAGACGAGGCCGGCACCGACCGTCTGGCCCACCCTGCAAGCGACCGACGCCCACGCGCTCATCGACTTCCTCGTCGGCACCGTGGGATTCGTCAGGACGGCCGCCTACGCCGACGGCGAGCACATCGCCCACGCGCAGCTCGACTGGCCGGAGGGCGGCGGCGTCATGCTCGGGTCCCACCAGCCGGGCCGCGACTGGTCCCGCGAGCCCGGCGCCGCGGGCATGTACGTCGTCACCGCCGATCCGGACGCGTTGTACCAGCGGTTGCGCGCGGCCGGGGTGGAGATGGTCCGCGACATCGAGGACCAGGAGTACGGCAACCGCGAGTTCGCCATCCGCGATCCGGAGGGCAACCTCTGGTCGTTCGGCTACTACCGCGGTGAGCCGCGCCCGTGACCTGATCCGGGCGCTCGCCCGCGGCGAGCGGCGGGTGAGCGCCCGGGGTCACCGCAGGCGTCGTGCGCGCAACACGACGTCGTCGACGTGTCGCGTGCCGAGGGGCGCGAGCGCGGTGCGCGGCCGGGTCTCGTGGATCTGGACGACCCAGTCCTCGCCGAGCAGCGCGGCGATCTCGCCGGGCTGGTAGTAGGCGCCCGGGTCGACCCCGTGCCCGTCGTCCGCCGGCAGGTCCGCCGGGTCGTGCGCGGCGACCAGCAGCGTGCCGCCCGGGGCGACCGCGGCGAGCAGACCGCGCAGCGCGGCGTGCTCGTGCTGCTTCGCCAGCGGGAGGTACTGGGCCGAGACGAGGTCGAAGGAGCTCTCCGGCGGTGTTGTCGTGGTCAGGTCGCCGTGGTGCCACGCCACGCGCGCGGCGGTGTCCTGGTCGTGCTCCTCCGCGGACGCGGCGGCCCGTTCCAGCGCCACGCGGGAGATGTCCACCGCGGTGACGTGCCACCCGCGCGCGGCCAGCCAGAGCGCGTCGGCGCCTTCGCCGCATCCCAGGTCCAGCGCCTGTCCCGGGGGGAGTTCGGCGATCTCGGTGGCCAGCACTCCGTTGACGTTGCCGCTGAAGAGCTGCTCCTGGCTGCTGTAGCGCTCGTTCCAGCTCTGCTCGTCCATGCGCATGTGTTCGAACCTCCGGGGACGGGGGTGTGCTACGCCGACCACCGTGCCGCTGTCGCGCACGGGGTGACAAAAAAATTTGCCAGGACAGCAAAAAGGCCTGCCTCCGATCGCCTCCCGGGGCGCCCTGCGCGTCGGAATCCGGGGCACGAGGGGAACGCGGAGTGAACAATTCTTTGATTTCGCGTTTCGGCGGCGGGAATGCGCGGGCGGTCGGATTCCTCCCGGCCTCGTGCGGGACTTCCCGGCGGTCTTCCCGCCCTGCGCGCCGCTGCGCAACGACGTTCCCGGCAGCGGAGAGCGTGCGCGGCACCCGCACGTTGCGCTCGCACGTACCCCGTTAGGGTGTGGTGCGCGTGATCGGCGCGGCCGCGCACTCGCGTACCCCACCGCGGAGATCTCGCGGAGCGGGGCGTGCTCGCACCGCCTCGCCGATCCGCGACGTCACCGCCCGTCCTCCTTGGTTGACGAGAAGCAGGAGAACACGTGTCGATCGGTTGGTTCGAAGCGGTCGTTCTGGGGCTCGTGCAAGGACTCACCGAGTTCCTGCCGATCTCCAGCAGCGGCCACCTGAGAGTCACCGCCGCGCTGGCGGGCTGGCCCGACCCGGGAGCGGCCTTCACCGCGGTGACCCAGCTGGGCACCGAAGCCGCGGTGCTGCTGTACTTCCGCCGCGAGATCGTCAACATCATCGGGGCGTGGGCGGCGTCGCTGGTCAAACCGGAACGCCGCCGTGACCCCGACGCCCGCATGGGCTGGTTCGTCATCCTCGGCACGCTGCCGATCGGCGTGCTCGGCTTCACCTTCCAGGACACCATCGAAGGCGCTCTCCGCGATCTGCGCGTCACGGCCGTGACGCTGATCGTCTTCGGACTGATCCTCGCCGCCGCCGACCACGTCGGCAGCAACCGGCGCGCTCTGTCCGATTTGAACATGCCGCACGCCCTGGGATACGGGTTCGCCCAGGCGCTGGCGCTGATCCCCGGCGTGTCCCGCTCCGGTGGCACGATCACCGCCGGACTGCTGCTCGGGTACCGCCGCGAGGCCGCCGCGCGCTACTCCTTCCTGCTGGCGATCCCCGCGGTGCTGGCCTCCGGAGGCCTGGAGCTGACCAAGATCGGCGAGGGGGCCGCGCCGGCCTGGGGGCCGACGCTGCTGGCCACTGTGGTCTCGTTCTTCGTCGGCTTCGCCGTGATCGTGTGGTTCCTGCGCTACGTCAGCACGCACAAGTTCACCGCATTCGTCGTGTACCGGGTGTTGGCCGGGTTGGCCATCTTCGCCCTGATCTGGGCCGGTGTGCTCGACCCCAACGCGGGCAGCGTCGGCAGTTGACGCGGCGGCCGGGCGATTCGGGCGTTCCGCGGAACCGCGCGCATCCGAGCCGGGCGGGCGCGGGAGACCCGGGTGCGGCGAACGCCACCGGTGGGCACCCGTCGCGCCGCCGCCGGATCCGGACGGGCTAGGCTCGGAGCCGCGGGGGCGCCGTCCCCCGTCCGGCGGGTACGGAGCACGAACCGAAAACCCCTGGAGGCGACCATTCGCGTCGACAGACCGGCCACCAAGGCCGCCCTCGTGGTCAACGCGCACTCGCGCACCGGCGGCAAGGCGTACTCGTACGCCCTCGAGCGGTTGCGCGCGCTGGGCGTGCCCCTGGGCGCTACCCATCCGCTGCACGATCCCTCCCGACTGGTCGAAACCGTCAACTCCGCGGCGAAGGCCGGGCACGACCTGATCATCCTCGGCGGCGGGGACGGCAGCGTCAGCTCCGTCGTGGACGTGCTCGCGCACCGCGAACTCCCGCTGGGGCTGCTACCGCTGGGCACCGCCAACGACTTCGCCCGCACCATGCACCTCCCCACCGATCTCGACGAGGCGTGCCGGACGATCGCCCGCGGCCACACCGTCGACATCGACCTGGGGCTGTGCGGGGACAACTACTACGTCAACCGCGCCTCCGTGGGCATCGGCTCCCGCGTGGCGCAGGCGATGTCGCCGAGCCTGAAACGCCGCGTCGGTCCGCTGGCCTACCCGGTCGCCACCGCCAAGGCGTTCTTCGCGCACCGGCCGTTCCCGGCGCGCCTGCGCTTCCCCGATGGCGACCGCGAACCGGTCGACTACGACCGGGTCCTGCAGATCTCCGTGGCCAACGGGCGCTTCTTCGGCGGAGGGCAGATCGCGGCCCCCGACTCCGGGATCGACGACGACGCCCTGGACGTCACGGTCATCCGGCAGGGAGGCCTGCTCGATCTCGTCTCCGTCGTGCGGGGGCTCAAGACCGGCGAACCCAACGCGCAGGTCGACCACTTCCGGACCCGGGCGGTCGACGTGGATACGGACGAGACCCTGCCGATCAACATCGACGGGGAAGTGGTGGACAGCACGCCGCAGCGGTTCTCGATCGCCCGGAACGCGCTGCACGTGGTCGCACCGGACACCTGGACCGACGCCGCTTAGGGAGCGTTTTCGCAGCGGCGCTCAGCGCGCGTTGCCGGCCTCGCCGCCGGGGAGCAGGCGGAAGGCGGCGCGGCGGGCGTGCCGCACCGGTTCCAGGTCGTGCTGGTGCGCCGCGGTGACCACCGCCCCTTCGAGCAGCAGGAACCACTCACCGGCGACGTCCCGGGGCGCGTGGCAGTCCGCCCGTTCGGCGATGCGCCGCAGGTGCTCGCGCACGCTCCGCTTGTGCGCGGCGATGACCGCGCGGCCGGGGTGGTCGGGATCGGGCAGCTCGGCGGCGGCGTTGATGAAGCCGCAACCGCGGAACTCCTCGGCGCGGACCCAGGACTCGTAGGCGTCGAACGTCGCCGCCAGCATTTCTCCGGGCGCGCTCACCCCGGCGAGGTGCCGGCCGAGGTCGTCCTGCCACCGCCGGTCGCGGGCGCGGAGGTGCTCGGCGATCAACCCGTCCTTGGAACCGAAGTGGGCGTAGAGGGTCATCTTGGTGATGCCGGAGTGCTGGGCGATGGCGTTGACGCCGACGCCCCGCAGGCCCTGCTCGTAGAACAGGCGTGATGCGGTCCGCAGCACTCGTTGCCGGGCGGAGCCGGCCTCGGTCTCGTCCCCGGTCGTCATGGCAGCTCCTCCTCGTGCTCTCCCCTTGGGACTATACAGACCGGTATGTAAGGTGAACGCGCGAGCTGCCGACGAAGGAGGAACCGATGCCTGGTCGTCTCGACGCCGTGGCCTTCGACGTGCTGGAAACGCTGCTGGACCTGGGCCCGCTGCGGGAGCGGTGGCGGGAGATCGGTCAACCGGCGGAGTTGCTGGACGTGTGGTTCATGCGCTTCCAGCGCGACTCGATGGCGCTGACCCTCAGCGGGGACTTCGCGGACTTCGACGCCGTGGCGCGGCAGGCGCTGCGCACCGACGCGCGGCACACCGCTTCCGAGGCGGACATCGAGCACGTGCTGGCCGGTTTCGCCGAGCTCCCGCCCCACCCCGATGCGGAACCGGCCCTGCTCCGGTTGTCCGAAGCCGGACTGCGGATCGGCTGCCTGACGGTGGGCAGCCCGGACAACACGCGCCGGTTCCTCGCCGGTGCCGGGCTGGAGCAGTTCGTGGACGGCGTGGTCACGGCGGAGAAGGCCGGCGTGTGGAAGCCGGCCCCCGCGATCTACCGCGCGGCCGCGGCCGAGCTCGGCACGACGCTGGAGCGCATGGCGGTGGTGGCGGTGCACGCGTGGGACTGCCACGGGGCCAAGCGCGCGGGATGCCGGGCCGGGTGGTGCTCCCGGTTGGAAGGGGAACCGGGCGAGGTCTTCGAGCCCGCCGACGTGCGCGGCGAGGACCTCACCGCCGTCGCCGAGGGGCTGCTGCGGCTGTCCGCGACCTGAGGCGTCGGGCTGGGCGCCGAGCACGCGTGCAACCCTCCTGCAACCCTGCCCCCGGAGGGGGAGCATCGGTTCCGATGAACCGCACGTGAACGGCCGTGCACCGCAGGTGCTGTCCACGACGTGGCGCAGCGGCGGTGCGGGATCGGAGGTGCCCGATGCGTGGAGTGGTGTACCGGGGCAGGGAGGACATCGCGGTCACCGATGTCGCCGAGCCGGAGTGCGGTCCGGGGAAGGTCAAGCTGCAGGTGGCGCACAACGGCATCTGCGGAACCGACCTGCACGAGTACTTCGCCGGGCCGATCTTCGTCCCGGACGGCGAGGACCACCCGCTGACCGGGAGGCGGCGTCCGCTGGTGATGGGACACGAGTTCTCCGGAACCGTCACCGAGGTCGGCACCGGTGTGCGGGACGTCGCGGTCGGTGACGCGGTGGCGATCGAGCCGTTGTACCGCTGCGACACGTGCCCGGCCTGCCGCGACGGTCGTTACAACGTCTGCCGGCAGATCGGCTTCCACGGACTCATGTCCGACGGCGGCATGGCCGAGCGCACCGTCGTGCCCGCGCGGATGGTGCACGTGCTCCCCGAAGGCGTGGGCACCGGGCTCGGAGCCCTCGTGGAACCGATGGCGGTGGCCCACCACGCGGCGAACCTCGGCTCGGTCGAACCGGGTGAGCGCGCCGTCGTGTTCGGCGCCGGCCCGATCGGCATCGGCGTCTGGTTCGCGCTGCGCGGCATGGGGGTCACCGACATCACCGTGGTCGAACCCGCTGCCGCGCGGCGCGCGGCCATCGAGCGGCTGGGCGCCGACGACGTGATCGACCCGGGGCGCGTCGACCCGGTCGCGCACGTCCGCCAGCGCACCGGTGGAGTCGGCGCCGCCGCCTCCTACGACGCCGCAGGCGTGCGGGCGAGCGTGGAGGCCGGCATCTCCTGCCTGGAGCACCGGCGCCACATGGTCTCGGTGGCGATCTACGAGAAACCCCTGGAAAACAGCCTGATCAACCTCGTCATGCGCGAGACCGCCGTGCGCGGCTCGCTGTGCTACACCGCGCACGACTACGCCGCGGTCATCGATCTGATGGCACGCGGTCACTACGACACGTCCGGGTGGGTCGAGCACATCCCGATGGACGAGGTCGTCGACGCCGGTTTCCGGGCGCTGCACCGGGGCGAGCGCATGAAGGTCCTCGTCGTCCCGGCGTGAGGCGAGCGCGGGTCCTCCGGACCGCGCGGTCGGATGCAACCCCCTGCAACCCGTGCGTCACCGCGGTGACGTCTGGCTGCATGACGCACGTCACGCGATCGCGATCCGCGGTGACGGCGAGCGCCGCGGTCGCGACGGTGCCGCCGCTCGCCGCCGTGCAGGAGGTAGTCCGTGAGCCAGACCGTGGAGCACGCCCCGAACCGGGGCGACGTCGTGCAGTGGGTCGCCGAGTTCTCCGAGGCCGTCGCCGCCCGCGACGCGGAGCGCGTGGCCGCGCTGTTCGGCGCGGACAGCTACTGGCGCGACCTCGTCGCCCTGACCTGGAACATCACGACCGTCGAAGGGCGTGCCGAGATCACCGCGATGTTGCGCGCGACGCTGGAGCGGACCGTTCCGCGCGACTTCGCGGTGCTCGGCGAACCGTCCGAGGCGGACGGTGCCACCGAGGCGTGGCTGTCGTTCGAGACCGAAGTCGGCCGAGGAACCGCCCACCTGCGGCTCGTCGGCGGTCTGGCGTGGACCTTTCTGACCACGTTGGACGAGTTGAAGGGGCACGAGGAACCGCTGAACCACCGGCGGCCGAAAGGAGCCGAACACGGGATCAACCCCGATCGCGCGACCTGGGCGGAGGAGCGCGAGGCCGAGCTGCGCGAACTCGGCCGCAGCCGCCAGCCCGAGGTCGTCATCGTCGGCGGGGGACAGGGCGGTATCGCGCTCGGTGCCCGACTGCGCCAGCTCGGCGTGCCGACGATCATCGTCGAGCGCAACGAACGCGCGGGCGACTCCTGGCGCAACCGCTACAAGTCGCTCGCGCTGCACGACCCGATCTGGTACGACCACCTGCCGTACCTGAAGTTCCCGGACAACTGGCCGGTGTTCGCGCCGAAGGACAAGATCGGCGACTGGCTGGAGATGTACACCGCGGTCATGGAGCTGAACTACTGGAGCTCGACGACCGCGCGCAGCGCCACCTACGACGAGGGCACCGGCCGGTGGGAGCTCCTCGTGGACCGGGCCGGCGAGGAGGTGGCGCTGCGACCGCGCCAGCTCGTCATGGCGCTCGGGGTGTCCGGCAAACCGAACGTGCCGTCGTTCCCCGGCCAGGACCGGTTCCGCGGCGAGCAGCACCACTCCACGCAGCACCCCGGTCCGGACGCCTACGCGGGCAAGAAGGCGGTGGTCATCGGATCCAACAACTCGGCGCACGACATCTGCTCCGCGCTGTGGGAGCACGGTGCCGAGGTGACGATGGTGCAGCGCTCCTCCACGCACGTCGTCCGCTCCGACTCGCTGATGGAGCACTGCCTGGGACCGCTGTACTCCGAGGAAGCCGTCGCCTCCGGCATCGACACCCGGACCGCGGACCTGACGTTCGCGTCGATTCCGTACCGGATCATGCCCGAGTTCCAGAAGCCGGCCTTCGACGCGATCCGCGAACAGGACGCCGAGTTCTACGACCGGTTGGACAAGGCGGGTTTCCAGCTCGACTTCGGCGCCGACGACTCGGGGCTGTTCCTGAAGTACCTGCGCCGCGGTTCGGGCTACTACATCGACGTCGGAGCGTCGGAACTCATCGCCGACGGCAGCATCGCGCTCGCCAACGGGCAGGTCTCCGAGCTGACCGAGACCGAAGTGGTGCTCGCCGACGGCACGCGCGCGGAGGCCGACCTCGTCGTCTACGCCACCGGATTCGGCTCCATGAACGGCCTGGCCGCCGACATCGTCGGTCAGGAGATCGCCGACAAGGTCGGCAAGGTCTGGGGTCTCGGATCCGGCACGGCCAAGGACCCCGGTCCGTGGGAGGGCGAGGAGCGCAACATGTGGAAACCCACCCAGCAGGAGGGGCTGTGGTTCCACGGCGGCAACCTGCACCAGTCGCGGCACTACTCGCTGTACTTGGCGCTGCAGTTGAAAGCCCGCGCCGAAGGCATCCCGACCCCGGTCTACGACCTGCAGGAGGTGCACCACACCTCCTGATCCCCGCCCGAGACGAGCGGGGTGCCGCTGCGACCGCGAGCCGGCACCCCAGCTCGGCGGGCAGCACCGGGTGCTGTCCGGCCGCCCCCCCGCGGCCACCGGCAGGTGGTGGTCAGGTGCGCGCCGCTCGCGCGCGGGTGCGGTCAGTCCTCGAGGGACAGCGCCCGGCTCGGGCAGAGGCCGACCGCTTCCCGCGCGTTGCGCGCCTGCTCGCCCTCGGGGTGTTCGAGGACGAGGGAGACGGTGCCGTCCTCGTCCTGGTCGAACACGGACGGTTCGGTGAGCACGCACTGACCCGCGCCCACGCAGAGGTCGGTGTCGGCGGTGATGCGCATGGTTCACCCTCCTCACCAGGTGACGGGGAATTCGTGGATGCCGTAGACGGTGGCGTCGTCCTTGAACGGCAGCGCGTCCGGCGCAACGGCCGGGCGGAGACCGGGGATCCTGCGGAACAACGTCTCGAGCACGATCTCCAGCTCCGCGCGAGCGAGGTTCTGGCCCAGGCACTGGTGCGCGCCGAAGCCGAACGCGAGGTGGTTCCGCGCACCGCGCGCGATGTCCAGCTCGTCCGCGTCGGCGAACACGTCGGGGTCCCTGTTGGCCGTGTTCGCCAGCGCCAGCACGCCCTCGCCGGCGCGGATCACCACACCGCCGACCTCGACGTCCTCGACGGCCACCCGGGCGATCGCCGCTTCGGCGATGGTGAAGTAGCGCAGCAGTTCCTCGACCGCCGGCGGGATCCTCGACGGGTCCTCCCGGAGGGCGCGGAGGTCCTCGGGGTGGTCGAGCAGCGTCATCGCGCCCAGCGAGATCATGTTCGCCGTCGTCTCGTGGCCGGCGACGAGCAGCAGGAACGCGAGGCTCTTCAGCTGTTCGCGGTCCTCGGACCCGGCGAGCTGGCGGCTGAGCAGGTCGTCGGCCGGGGCCTGCTCCTTGACCGCGATGAGGTCGCCGAGGTAGTCGAGCAGCTCCGACAGGGCCTGCGCGCGGTCGTCGGGCGTGACCGTGCGGCTCAGCAGCCGCGAGGAGCGCGCCTGGAAGAACTCGTGGTCGTCGTAGGGCACCCCGAGCAGTTCGCAGATGACCAGCGACGGCACCGGCAGCGACAGGGCGCTCACCAGGTCGGCGGGGCGCGGTCCGGCGAGCACGGCGTCGATGTGCTCGTCGACGATCTCCTGGATCCGCGGGCGCAGCGCGGCCATCCGCCTGACGGTGAACTCGCCGAGCACCGCCCGGCGCGCCGGTCCGTGCTCCGGCGGGTCCATGCCGAGCAGGGACGGGGTGAACTGCGGATCGATGCGCTGCCCCGGCAGCAGGCGCGGGAAGCCGGGGTGGCGGCGGTCGGAGCTGAACCGCGGGTCGGTGAGCACCGTCCGGACGTCGGCGTGCCGCGTGAGCGCCCAGGCGCTTTCTCCGCTGGGCAGCGTCACGTGCGCGATCGGTTCCTCCTGCTGCAGCCGGCGGTGCTCGGCGGGAGGCGCGTAGGGGCAGCTGCGGGTGATGGGCAGGGTGGCGGGGCGTGCGGCGGTCATCGTTCCACCTCGTCCAGAACGAAATATCTGGAATATGTTCTTCCGCTTGTGCTCGCGACGGTACCCATCCGGAAAGTTTCCGTCCACCTGCGCACGGGTGGGACAATTCCCCGGTGATGACGAGGAGGGGCGAGATGGTGGCTGACACGGGAACGCGACTGCGCGCTGATGCGCAGCGCAACCGCGACCAGATCCTCGCGGCGGCCCGCGAGATGTTCGCGCAGCAGGGGCCGGACGCACCGATGGAGGAGATCGCGCGCACGGCCGGCGTGGGCGTCGGCACTCTCTACCGGAGGTTCCCGGATCGGGAGGCGCTCATCCGCGCGGTGGCGCAGGAGAGCTTCGCGCAGGTGCTCGAGGACGCGCGCGCCGCTTCCGCCGAGGAGGCGACCGGCTGGGACGCCCTGGTGCGCCTGATCAACCGCTCGCACCAGCTCAAGGTGAGCGTGCAGCTCGCCCTCGTCTCCGAGCGGGCGCGGGAGATCCTGCAGGGCGATCCGAAGACCGGCGAACTGCGCGATGCGCTGCTGGACGAGCTCGCCCAGATCCTCGACAGCGCGCAGGCCGAGGGCAGCGTGCGGGCGGATGTCAGCGCCGGCGACATCGCACTGCTGTTCTCGCTCATACTGCGCCAACCCCCCGCCGCGGACGGTCCCGAGGAGCAGGGGATCGACCGCGCCGTCGCGATCATGTTCGACGGGCTGCGGACCGGTTCCCACGGCCCGCTGCCGGGGCGTCCGGTCACCACCGAGGACCTGCGGCGTTAGCGAGCAGGGGTGGCGCGGGGCCGGTGCCCCGTGCCGCACCCCCGCTCGTTTAAGCCCTCCGAGGGGCGGGTAAGCGGATGCCGGACCAACCCCGCCGGTGAACTCGGAGCGATCGCATGGCTGAGCTCGTGTCGGACTTCCTGGTGCGCCGCCTCCGCGAATGGGGGATCGAACGGGTCTTCTCCTACGCCGGTGACGGCATCAACGGCCTGCTCGCCGCCTGGCAGCGCGCGGGTGACGATCCGCGCTTCATCCAGGCGCGCCACGAGGAGCTGGCCGCCTTCGAAGCCGTCGGCTACGCGAAGTTCTCCGGGCGCGTCGGTGTCTGCATGGCCACGGGAGGACCCGGCGCGGTGCACCTGCTCAACGGCCTCTACGACGCCAAGCTCGACCACGTGCCCGCCGTGGCGATCGTCGGGCAGCAGACCAGCACCTCGCTCGGCGGTGCCTACCAGCAGGAAATCGACCTGAACGCGCTGTACAAGGACGTCGCCAGCGAGTACGCGCAGTTCGTCACCGCGCCGCAGCAGCTGCCCAACGTGCTCGACCGGGCCGTGCGCACCGCGCTGACCAAGCGCACCGTCACTGCGCTGATCATCCCGGCCGACGTGCAGGAGCAGGAGTACTCGCCGCCGACGCACGCGTTCAAGATGGTGCCCTCCAGCCTCGGCGTGTCCCGCGCGACGACGGTGCCGGCCGAGGAGGACCTGGAACACGCCGCCGAGGTGCTCAACAGCGGCGAGCGCGTGGCCATCATGGTCGGCCAGGGGGCGCGGCACGCGGCGCAGGAGGTGACCGAGGTCGCCGACGCGCTCGGTGCCGGCGTCGCCAAGGCGCTGCTGGGA
Organism: Salinifilum aidingensis; assembly: GCF_054782015.1. Lineage (NCBI taxonomy): Bacteria > Bacillati > Actinomycetota > Actinomycetes > Pseudonocardiales > Pseudonocardiaceae > Salinifilum > Salinifilum aidingensis. Next base: position 159,272 of record NZ_BAAGTH010000004.1, read on the forward strand.
AAGGACGTGCTCTCCGACGAGCTGCCGTTCGTCACCGGCGTTTCCGGGTTGATGGGCACCAGGCCGTCGTGGGAGCTGATGCGCGACTGCGACACCTTCCTCATGGTCGGTGCCAGCTTCCCGTACAGCCAGTTCCTGCCGGACTACGACCAGGCGAGGGCGGTGCAGATCGACATCGACCCGACGATGATCGGCATGCGCTACCCGTTCGAGGTGAACCTCGTCGGGGACGCGCGGGCGACGCTGCGCGCGCTGCAGCCCCGCCTGCGGTACGAGAACAACCGCACGTGGCGGGAGCGCGTCGAGCGCACCGTGCGCGAGTGGTGGTCCACAATGGACCGGCGGGCCGGGGTCGGGGCCGATCCGATCAACCCGGAGCGCGTGGCCAGCGAACTCTCCCCGCAGCTCCCGGAGAACGCCGTGGTCACCACCGACTCCGGATCGGTGACCAACTGGTACGGGCGGCACCTGCGCTTCCGCGGTGACATGCGCGGATCCCTGTCCGGAACCCTGGCCACCATGGGACCGGGCATGCCGTACGCCACGGGGGCCAAGTTCGCCCACCCCGACCGGCCGGTCGTCGTGCTCGTCGGCGACGGCGCCATGCAGATGAACGGCATCAACGAGCTGATCACCATGGCCCACTACTGGCCCGAGTGGGACGACCCGCGCGTGGTCGTCGGCGTCTTCAACAACCAGGACCTCAACCAGGTCACCTGGGAGATGCGGGCATTGGCCGGAGCGCCGCAGTTCCCGCCGTCGCAGCAGATCCCCGACTTCGACTACGCCGGGTTCGCCCGTATGCTGGGGATGCAGGGCGCGCGCGTGGAGCGGCCGGAGGACATCGACGACGCCTGGCAGCAGGCCCTGGCCGCGGACCGCCCGGCCGTCGTCGAGTTCGTCACCGACCCGGCCGTGCCGCCGATCCCGCCGCAGGCGAACTGGGAGCAGATGGAGAACGTCGCGGCGTCGATGCTCAGGGGAGACCCGGACGCCTGGTCGGTGGCCAAGGAGGGCATCAAGTCCAAGGCCCAGGAATTCGTGCCCGGGCGGGGCAGGCAGCAGTGACCGCAACGCGCCGGCGACCGGAGCGACCGGAGATGAGCGGTGACAGCGGTGCGGTGGTGATCACCGGCGCGAGCGCCGGTGTCGGCCGGGCGCTCGCGCGCCTCTACGGCGAGCGCGGTGCGCGCGTGGCCCTGCTCGCCCGCGGGGAGCGGGGACTCGCCGGAGCGGCCGAGGACGTGCGCGGGCGCGGCGGAACCCCGCTGAGCATCCCGGTGGACGTGGCCGATGCCGACCAGGTCGAGGCCGCCGCGGAGCGCGCCGAGAACGAGCTCGGGCCGATCGACGTGTGGGTCAACGCCGCGTTCACCACCGTCTTCGGCCGGGCCCGCGACATCTCCGCCGAGGAGTTCCGCCGCGTCACCGAGACCACCTACCTCGGCTTCGTGCACGGGACCTTGGCCGCGCTGCGCCGCATGCGCCCGCGGGACCGGGGCACGATCGTGCAGGTCGGTTCGGCGCTGGCCTACCGCGGAGTGCCGCTGCAGTCGGCCTACTGCGCCGCCAAGCACGCCATCCAGGGCTTCCACGAGTCGCTGCGCTGCGAACTGCTGCACGAGGGCAGCGCGGTGCGCACCACGATGGTGCAACTGCCCGCGGTGAACACGCCGCAGTTCTCCTGGGTGCTCAACCGGCTGCCGCACCACCCGCAACCGGTCCCGCCGATCTACCAGCCGGAGGTCGCCGCCCAGGGGGTCCTGCACGCGGCCGACCACCCGGACCGGCGCGAGCGCTGGGTGGGCGGCAGCACCGCGGCCACGCTGCTGGCCAACGCCCTGGCGCCGGGGCTGCTCGACCGCCACCTCGGCCGCACCGGTCACGCCGCGCAGCAGAACACCGAGGTCGAGGACCCGTGGCAGGCGGCGAACCTGTGGAAACCGGCGGACGGACCGGACGGACGGGACTACGGCGCGCACGGCGTCTTCGACGCCTCCGCGCGCGGCACGAGCCGGCAGCTGTGGTTGTCCCGGAACCGCGGCGCGGTGGCCGCGGCCGGTGCGCTCGCCGGGGCGGTGGTCGCCGCGGTGCGCGGGTTGCGCCGGTGATCCCGCGGAGCGGGCGCAACGGGTGGACCTCAGCCGGTTCTCCTGCTGGGATGAGGAGCATGGCCCATCACCGGATCGCTCTCATCCCCGGCGACGGCATCGGCCGGGAAGTCACACCCGCAGCCTGCGCAGTGCTCGACGCCGTCGGCGCGCGCCACGGCATCACCTTCGAGCGCGACGAGTTCGACTGGTCGCACGAGCGCTACCGCGAGCTCGGGGCGATGATGCCCGACGACGGTCTGGAGCGGATTCGCCGGCACGACGCCGTTTTCCTGGGGGCCGTCGGCGATCCCTCCGTGCCCGACCACGTCTCGCTGTGGAACCTGCTCATCCCCATCCGGCGCAACTTCCGCCAGTACGTCAACCTGCGCCCGGTCAAGGTCTTCGAGGGGGTGGACAGCCCGCTGCGGCACGCCGCAGCCGGTGACGTCGACCTCGTGGTCGTGCGGGAGAACGTCGAAGGCGAGTACAGCGAGATCGGCGGCCGCGCGGGACGCGGTTCCCCCGAGGAGATGGCGGTGCAGGAAGCGGTTTTCACCCGCGCCGGTGTGCACCGCATCGCCGATTTCGCTTTCTCCCTGGCCGGCTCCCGGAGGGGGAAGGTGACCTCGGCGACGAAGTCGAACGGCATCGTGCACACGATGCCGTTCTGGGACGAGGTGGTCGCCGATGTGGCGAAGTCCCGTCCGGACGTCGCCTTCGACTCCGAGCACATCGACGCGCTGTGCGCCAAGGTCGTGCTCGACCCGGCCCGGTTCGACGTGATCGTCGGCTCGAACCTGTTCGGCGACATCCTCAGCGACCTGTGCGCGGCCGTCGCCGGCAGCATCGGCATCGCCCCGTCGGCCAACATCAACCCCGAGCGGGAGTTCCCGTCGCTGTTCGAACCGGTGCACGGCTCCGCCCCGGACATCGCCGGCCGGGGCGTGGCCAATCCGCTCGGTGCCATCTGGACGGTGGCGATGATGCTCGAGCACCTCGGGCACCCGGAGGCGGCCGCGGAGGTCGAGCGGGCGATGGCCGCGGTGCTGGCCCGCACGTCGGTGCGCACACCCGACCTCGGCGGTTCGGACGGCACCGCTGCGCTCACCGAGGCCGTCGTGGAGCACCTCGGCGCGTGACGGCGGCGCCCGCGCGCCCGCCGCGGCAGGCGCGCGCGAAGACCACTGCGGACAGCGGGCGGGCCTCCGGTGCCCGCCGTCCGCTCCGTTGGAACCGGCCGCTACTCGGACGACGGCGCCTCGGCGCGGGCGAACGTCAGGGTCTCGCCCCTGGCCCCGCCCATCCAGAGGTCTTGGCAGGCCTCGGCCATCTCCTCCAGGCCGCGCACCACCGCGCCGAACACGTTCCCCGGGACCCAGCCCTGGTCGCCGTTGATGAGCAGGTTGTTGCGCCCGTAGAACAGCGCGAGGTCGACGATCTGCGAGCTCGTCGGACCCGTCGATTCCTCGTAGCCGTAGGCCGGGTTGCCCAGGTCGTCGGAGTCGAAGGTGAAGTAGCACAGGTCGCCGGGGATCGGCGTGACGGTGGTGTTCTCCTTGCCGACGGGTGCCTCGGCGAAGGCCGGGACCAGGTGGTAGATCTCGTTGCGCGCGTACTTGCCGTGGAACACCTGGCTGGACAGCGGTAGCGCGTCCCAGACCGCGCCGGCCGTCCGCGGGGCGACGTCGTCGAGCAGCCGGGCGAGGCAGCTCACCCCGCGCGTCTCGAGCCGCACCGTGATGTACCGGGCCATGCGTTCCTCCCCGATGAACGGATCCGTGTTGACGTCCTCGAAAACCCGCCGCACTAGCGGGTCTCCTGCGCTCGCGCCAACCGCGGCACCGCCGCGTTCCAGCGCGTGCGCCGCTCGTGGGCGCGACCTGCGCGCAGCACCGCGCCGTCCGCGTGGCGCGGTCCCACGACCTGCATCCCCACAGGCAGCTCCGAGCTCGTCAAGCCGCAGGGCACGCTGAGCGCCGGCTGCTGGGTCATGTTGAACGGGTAGGTGTACGGCGTCCAGCTCGTCCACAGCGCCGACGGCCACCCGTCCGGGCAGGGCTGGTCCGCCGGGAAGGCGGCCACCGGCGTGGTGGGGGTCACCAGCAGGTCGTACTCCTCGTGGAACGCGCCCATCAGCCGCCCGAGCTCCATCCGCACGGCCGTCGCGTCCAGGTAGTCCGCGGCGCTGTACCCGGCGGCTGCCTCGGCCTGCTCGCGCAGCGCCGGGTCCACCTCCTCGAGCGCCTGCGCACCACCGGTGCGGGCGTGCTGCTCCAGAACCTTGGCGGCACCGGAGAACCACAGCACGTGGAAGGCCTCCACCGGGTCGCCGAAACCCGGGTCGACCTGCTCCACCTCCGCGCCCGCAGCGGCGAGCTCCGCCACCGCGGTGCGGACCGCTCGCTCGACCTCGGGGTCGTTGGTGCCGAACCCGAGCGTCGGGGAGAACGCGATCCGCAGTCCTTCCAGCCCGCCGTCCTCATCGTCCAGGTCCTGCAGGAACGACGAGGACGGCTCCGGCAGCGCCGACCAGTCCCTCGAGTCGAACCCGGCGAGCACGTCCAGCAGCACGGCGGCATCGCGCACCGAGCGGGTCATCGGCCCGGCGTGCGCCAGCGTTCCGAACGGGCTCGCCGGCCACAGCGGTATGCGCCCGTACGTCGGTTTCAGCGCCACGGTGCCGGTGAACGCCGCCGGGATGCGCACCGATCCGCCGCCGTCGGTGCCCACCGACCACGTCCCCATGCCGAGTCCGACGGCCGCGGCCGAGCCCCCGCTGGACCCGCCGGCGGTCAGCCCGGCGTCCCACGGGTTCCCGGTCGCCCCGAACCGCTGCGAGTCGGTGACCCCCTTCCAGGCGAACTCCGGCGTCGTCGTCTTGCCGAGGAACACCGCACCGGACTCCCGCAGCCGGGCCACCGCGGGCGCGTCCTCGCGCCACGGTCCGGTCCCGTCGACGAGGCGGCTGCCCCGCAGCGTGGGTGCTCCCCGCTGGAGCAGGATGTCCTTGATCGACGTGGGCACCCCGTCGGCGGGCCCCAGCGGCTCGCCGGCGCGCCAGCGCCGTTCCGAGTCCCGCGCCGCTTCCAGCGCGCCGTGCTCGTCGACCCGCACGAACGCGTTCACCAGCGGGTCGTACGTCGAGATCGCCTCCAGCGCCGCGCGCGTGGCCTCGACGGGGGAGAGCTCGCCCTCCCGGTAGCCGGCCACCAGCTCCGCGGCGCCCGCCCTGGCCAAGTCCTCGTTCAAGATCGCTCCGTTCCGGTCTCCGCGCCGGACCCCGGCGGGGACGGCACGTACCCCCGTGCGAGGTCGACGACGTTCACCAGCTCCGAACCGTCCAGCCAGCGCAGCGCGTTGTCGGCGAACTGCCGTGCCAGCGCGTCGGTCCACCCGGCGACGTCGCCGGACATGTGCGGGGTGACGACGACCCCGGGAGTGGACCACAGTGGACTGTCGGCGGGCAGCGGCTCGGTCGCGAACACGTCGAGGGTCGCCGCGGCCGGCGAACCCCCGGTCACCGCCCGGATCAGCGCCGCCTCGTCGACCACCGGCCCGCGGGCGATGTTGACCAGGTGCGCCGAGGGGTGCATCGCGGCCAGCACCTCCTCGCCGACCAGCCCGCGGGTCTGGTCGGTCAGCGGGACGGCCAGCACCACGTGGTCGGCCCACCCGACGTGCGCCACCAGGTCGTCGCTGGCCACGACCTCGCCGAAGTCGCGGTCGTCGGAGCGCGCCGCGCGTCCCGCGCCCCGCACCCGCATCCCCACCGCGGTGAGCAGGCGCGCGATCTCGCGGCCGATCCCGCCGGTGCCGATGACGAGCGCGTTCTTCCCGCGGATCGTCTCGGTCTCGCGGTGCCGCCAGGTCCGCGACCGCTGCAGGTCGTAGTTCTCGTGCGTCCGCTTGGCGCGGTCCAGGACCGCGGAGAGGACGTACTCGGCGATCGGCCGGTCGAAGACGCCGTGCGCGTTGGTGACGACGACGTCGGAGTCCACCAGTTCGTCGAACAGCAGCGTGTCCACCCCCGCGGCGGCGACGTGGATCCACCGCAGCCGGTCCGCGTGCTGCCACACGTCCTTGACGGCCGTCGAGAAGAAGTCCCAGAGGAACAGCGCGTCGGCACCTTCGATCGCCGCGGCGAGCCCGGCGGAGTCGGTGTAGCGGACCTCGGCGCGCTCCTCGACCGCTTCCATCCGCGGTGGCCGCTCGTCCGCTCGCGTGCACAGCACCGTGATCACTGGACTGGCGTGAGCCCTGGTCATTGCGGCGAGCCTAGAAACACCCAGTCGGATTGTCAACAATCCTTGGCTCCGGGGGGTGCGCGTGCTTACCGTCGCACGATGCGGTTCGTCGAACAGACCGGCATCGGGGTAGTGGTCCCGCACGACATGGCGCTCGACCGCGAGCTGTGGCGGTGGGTGCCCGAGGACGTCACGTTGCACCTCACCCGCACGCGCCGCCACGAGTCCGACGTCGGTGCCGAGATGATCGCGGCGATCAGCGACTCCGAGCTGGTCGCCGCAGCCGTGCGGGACCTCGCCACCACCGAGGCCGCCGTGCACGCCTACGCCTGCACCTCCGGCAGCTTCATCCGCGGGACCGCCGGTGAGCGCGCGCTCGCCGAGGCCATGCGGGCCGCCGGGGCGCCGGCCGCGGTGACCACCAGCGGCGCCGCGGTCTCGGCGCTGAAGCACCTCGGCGTGACTCGCGTCGCCGCCGCCACCCCGTACGACGACGAGCTCACCGACCTGCTCGGCAGCTACCTCCTGGGCAGCGACCTCGACCTGGTGGGGTGCACGAACCTCGGCCTGCGGAGCCACATCTGGCGGGTCCCGCACGAGACGACCGCGGACCTCGTGCGCCGCACCGACCGCCCCGAGGCCGACGGGATCTTCGTCTCCTGCACCAACCTCCCGACCTACGACGTCATCGCCGCGCTCGAGGGCGAGCTGGGCAAGCCCGTGGTCACCGCGAACCAGGCCACGATGTGGGCGAGCCTGCGAGCCGTCGGGCGCCCCGCCGTGGGGCCGGGGCAGCGGCTCCTCGCCGACTCCGCTTCCGGATGAGCGGCAGGCTTGCCAGAGCTCCCGGATCATCTCTACGCTCGATTGTTGACAATCCGACTACCGAGAGGCAGGTGCCTCCCGTGACCCGGACATCTGCGGGGGAGTCCCTCCCCGGTGCCGAGGCCGACGAGCACGAGACCAGGCTGCGGGCGGTGCGCGCGGCGATGGCCGAGCGCTCGCTGTCCGCGCTCGTGGTGACCGAACCGGCGAACCTGTACTACCTCACCGGGTACGACGCGTGGTCGTTCTACACACCGCAGTGCCTGGTCGTGCCCGCCGAGGGGGAGCTCCAGTTCTTCACGCGCGCGATGGACGCCGGCGGGGCGAGCGCGATCTCGAGCCTCCCGGAGGAGCAGGTCCACGGCTACCCCGAGGACCTCGTGCACCGCGATGACGCGCACCCGTTCGACTGGGTCACCGCCCGCGCCCGGGAGAGCGGAGCGCTCGTCGACAGCGCCGAGTCGCTGATCGCCGTCGAGAGCGATTCCCCGCACCTGCCGGCGCGGGCCTACCACGCCCTGCAGGAGGGGCTGCCCCGCTGCCGGTTCACCGACAGCCGCGAGCTGGTCAACTGGGTCCGCCTGGTGAAGTCCGAGCACGAGATCGCCCAGCTGCGCGTCGCCGGCAGCATCGCCGAGCGGGCGATGCGGGTCGCGCTCGAGGGCGTCGTCGCCGGGCGCCGGCAGTGCGACGTCGTGGCCGAGGTCATGGCCGCGCAAGCGTCGGGTACCGCGGAGCACGGCGGTGACTACCCCGCGATCGTCCCGCTGCTCCCGACGGGCGACGGTGCCGGGACGCCGCACCTGACCTGGTCCGACCGGACGTTCGTCGAGGGCGAGGCGACGACGGTCGAGCTCGCGGGCGTGTTCCGGCGCTACCACGCGCCGGTGGCGCGGACCGTGGTGCTCGGCGAGCCGCCGCGGCGGCTCGCCGCGACCGCCGGGGCGGTGCGCGAGAGCATGCGCGCGGCCCTGGACTCCCTCGTTCCCGGGGTGACCGGGAGCGATGTGCACGACGCGTGCAACGCGGTGATCAGCCGGCACGGCCTGAGCAAGGACTCGCGGATCGGCTACTCCATCGGCATCGGCTACCCGCCGGACTGGGGCGAGCGCACCGTCAGCCTCCGCCCGGACGAGAAGACGGTGGTGGTCCCGGGAATGGCCTTCCACATCATCATCGGGATGTGGATGGACGGCTGGGGCTACGAGCTCTCCGAGCCCGTCGTCGTCACCGACTCGGGTACCGAACGCCTCACCGACCTCCCCCAAGACCTGACCACCAAGAGGTGAGCCACGTGGTGCAGCCCCCGACCGGCCTCCCGACGGCGGCCCGAGCCGAGGATCTCGTCGGCTCGATCATCGACTCGAGCACCTCGCTGCTGAACGAGCGGACGCACGACGTCGTGCGCTTCGCGATGGGCAGCCCGGCGCCGGAAAGCGTCCCCTCGGACATCCTCGCCGAGATCGGGGGGACGGCGCTGGGGGCCGACGCGGCCGACGCCTTCAACTACGGCGCCACCGAGGGCGATCCGCCGCTGCGCGAGGCCCTGCTGCAGACCCTGGCGGGCACCGGCGACGAGACGACCGCGGACCGGCTGACGATCACCTCCGGTGGCATGCAGGGCCTCGACCTGGCCTTCAAGCTGTTCGTCGACCCGGGCGACCTCGTCGTCGTGGAGTCCCCGACCTACACCAACGGCAGCGCCACCGCCCTGGCCTACGGCGCGAAGCTGCTCGAGGTGCCGGTCGACGACGCGGGAATGGTCGTCGAGAAGCTGCCCGACCTGGTGGAACGGGCCGGGCGCACACCGAAGGTGATCTACACGATCCCCACGTTCCAGAACCCCTCGGGCGCGACGATGTCGCTGCCCCGGCGCCGCGAGCTGCTCCAGCTCGCCCGCCACTGGGGATCGGTCCTGATCGACGACGACCCGTACGGTCTGTTGCGGTTCGAGGGCGAGCCCCTGCCCACCCTGCGCGAGCTCGGCGGCGGTGACCCGCACGTCTTCTCGGTGCGCACGTTCTCCAAGGTCATCGCCCCGGGGCTGCGCGTGGGCTGGGTGGACGCCGACCCGGCGCTGCAGCAGTTGCTGATCCACGCGAAGCAGACGATGGACACCTGCGCGAACCTGCCGGCCCAGCGCCTCGTCGCCGGGTTCCTGGCCGGCGGTCACCTGTGGTCGCACCTGGCGACCCAGCGGGCGGAGTACCGCCGCCGCAAGGTCGCCATGCAGCAGGCGCTCGACGAGCACCTCGGCGACATCGCCCGGTGGACCGACCCCGAGGGCGGGTTCTTCCTCTGGGTGACGTTGGACGAGGACTCGACCAGCGGGATCGACGCGCAGGAGCTGTTCGAGGTCGCGCTGGCCGAGGGCGTCGCGTTCATCCCGGGTCCCGCGCTGTCCCCGGCCGGGTACTTCGGCAACGCGCTGCGGCTGTGCTTCGCCTCGACCACCCCGGAGCGCAGCGAGGAAGGCGTCGTGCGGTTGCGCCGCGCGATCGATTCCCTGGCCGCCGGAGGGGGGCGCCATGCATGAGTCCTGCCCCGAACGCCCGGTGACGCCGGAGGAGCGGGCGGTGCTCGACCTGATCTCCGCCGAGGAGATCACCGAGCTGACCCGGGCGCTCCTCGCCGCGCCCGGCGAGAACCCGCCCGGCGGCGAGTCGGCCACCGCCGCCGTGCTGGCCGAGGCGTGCCGCAGCCGCGACCTGCCCTGCGAGCTCACCGAGGTCGCGCCGGGGCGGCCGAACGCGTCCGCGCGGCTGGGCGGCACCGGTGAGCCCGCCGGACCGGGGCTGCTGCTGCTCGGGCACACCGACGTCGTCCCGATCGGCGACGGGTGGACCGTCGATCCGCTCGGCGGTGCGGTCCGCGACGGGCGGCTGTACGGCCGGGGAGCCACCGACATGAAGGGCGGTCTGGCCGCGTGCGTCGTCGCGATGTCCGCTCTGCGCGAGGCCGGGGCCGCGCTGTCCGGCCCGGTCGAGCTCGCCGCCGTCGTCGACGAGGAGGAGGACGGCCTCGGCATCCAGCACTACGTGGCCTCCGGCGACCGCGGCGAGTTCACCGGGTGCATCGTCGCCGAGCCCACGGGGTTGCAGACGATCACCGCCGCGCGGGGGGACGCCTACGCCGAGGTGGCGGTCCGGGGGCGCGCCGCCCACGCGGGCCGCCCCAGCGACGGGGCGAACGCGATCTACGGCGCGGCCGCCGTCATCGCTGAGCTCGAGACCTGGCACGAGGAGCTCGGCCGGGCACCGCACCCGCTGCTGGGGCCCGCGAGCTGGAGCGTGGGGCAGGTGCGCGGCGGCACGGGCACGGCGGTCGTGCCGGCCGAGTGCGTCGTGCAGGCCGACCGCCGCCTGCTCCCGGGGGAGACGGGCGAGGACGTGCTCGCGGCGCTGACCGCGCGGCTGGACGCGCTCGGTCTGCAGGAGCGGGGACTGGGCGCGCAGGCGCGCATGACGATGGAGATGCCGGGGTTCGAGACCTCGCCCGAGGACGGGTTCGTCCTCGCCACCGACGGTGCGCTCCGGGCGGCCGGGGGACCGGGGCATCCGGTGGGCGGCTGGACCGCCGCGTGCGACGGCGGGTTCGTCCAGCGCGACACCGGCGTTCCCGTGGTGGTCCTCGGCCCGGGGTCGGTCGCCGAGCAGGCCCACACCGCCGACGAATCGGTCGGCATCGACGAGCTGCACCTCGCCGCTCGGGCGTACGCGCTCGCGGCGATGCGACTGCTCGTCGGTTGAGGACGAGTACGATTGACGACAATCAGACGAACCGCATCGGTCCGGAGGAGTGATGGCAGACCCGCAAGCGCCCGGCCCGGCAGCGCGACCGAGCGTGGGGCTTCTCTACCCCGGTCACAGCGCCGAGGACGACTTCCCCGCGCTCGAGGAGCGGCTCGGGGGCGGGGTGCGACTACCGCTGGTGCACACCTCGGTGGGCGAGGACGCCCACCGGATCGACGCCCTGCTCGACCTGGGAAGCGACGTGCGGCTGCACGACGGTGCCCGGGCGCTGGTCACCGAGGGCCCGGACGCGATCATGTGGGCCTGCACCTCGGGAAGCTTCGTGTTCGGGTGGGACGGCGCGCACGACCAGGTCCGGGGGATCGCCGAGGCCGCCGGCCTGCCGGCCTCCTCGACCTCCCTCGCCTTCGTCAACGCCGCGCGAGCCCTCCGGCTCCGCTCGGTCGCGGTGGCGGCCTCGTACCCCGAGGACGTGGCGGCCCGCTTCCGGGAGTTCCTCGGCCGCGGTGGTATCGAGGTCACCACCATGGTCAGCAACGACATCGTCACCGCCGCCGAGGTCGGCACCCTCGAGAAGGACGCGGTCCGCGCGCTGGTCGCCGCCGTTTCCGGCGACGGGGCCGAGGCCGTGCTGGTGCCGGACACCGCCATGCACTCGCTGGCGTGGTTGGACGAGCTCGAGGCCGCGGCCGGCAAACCGGTGCTCACGGCCAACCAGGTCACCGTCTGGGAGGGGTTGCGCCTGCTCGGACCGGTGCCGGAGCTGCCGGGCACGGGCTCCCTGTTCCAGGGGGGTGCCCGATGAACCGCTCCCGTCGCACCATCGAGCCGCTGGAGCGGGAGTCGACCCCGAGCATCATCGCGGACAAGCTGCGCACCGCGATCGGACGCGGCCACTTCTCCGCCGGTGAGCAGCTCGGGGAGGCGCAGCTGGCGCGCGAGCTCGGCGTCAGCCGGGGGTCGTTGCGCGAGGGCATGCAGCGGCTCACGCAGGAGGGGCTGCTCGTCTCCATCCGCAACCGGGGCCTGTTCGTCGTCGACATGACCCCGGAGAACGTCCACGACATGTACGTCGCGCGGGCGGCGGTCGAACGGGCAGCTGCCGAGCAGATCTTCCGGCACGACCCGCGGGAGGCCGGTGAGCAGCTGCTCGGGATCACCGAGCAGATGGCGCAGGCGGCCGAGCGCGCGGACGACGGCGGCGTCACCGAGGCCGACATCGAGTTCCACCAGCGGTTGGTGGACCTGGCCCGGAGCCCTCGGCTCGATCGGATCCACATGACGCTGCTGACCGAGACCCGGATGTGCATCCACGCCCTCGAGGAGACCTACAGCCACTCCGATGAGCGGGTGGCCGAACACCGCGGGATCGCGGAGGCGTTCCGGGACGCGAACCCGACGTTGTGCGACGCTCGTCTGGTCGCGCACATGGAGGACGCGGTGGAACGGCTCACCGGGGCTGCGGCCTCCCGACCGGACGCCTGACGGCCGGCGTCGGGGAGAGCGGTCCCGGCGTGCTGCTTCCCGGGGAAATCCGCGATCCCGCCCGTGTCGCCCCCCCGGTCCTGGACCGCTTCTGCCGTTTAATTGTCGACAATCCTACCGAAGGAGTTCCTCATGGCCGAGCTCTCGCAGGTGCTCAAGCAGGCGACCGGCGTCCTCGCCGCCCGCGGCGAAGGCGTCCACCTCTTCGACGAGCAGGAGCGCAGGTACCTCGACTTCACCGCCGGGATCGGCGTGACGAGCACGGGGCACTGCCACCCGCGCGTGGTCGAGGCGGCGCAGCGCCAGGTCGGAACGCTCATCCACGCCCAGTACACGACGGTCATGCACCGGCCGCTGCTGGACCTGGTCGAACGGCTGGGCGACGTGCTGCCGAGCGGGTTGGACCGGATGTTCTTCGCGAACTCGGGCTCGGAAGCCGTGGAGTCCGCGTTGCGGCTGACCCGCCAGGCGACCGGACGCCCGAACGTCGTCGTCTTCCAGGGCGGGTTCCACGGCCGGACCGTGGCGACCGCTTCCATGACGACCTCGGGCACGAAGTTCCGGTCCGGCTTCAGCCCCCTCATGGGCGGCGTTCACGTGGCGCCGTTCCCGAACCCCGCGCTGTTCGGGTGGTCGCAGGAGGAGTCGACCGACTTCGCGCTGCGCCAGCTCGACCACCTGCTGCAGACGGTCAGCGCACCGCAGGAGACCGCCGCGTTCGTGGTGGAACCGGTGCTCGGCGAGGGCGGGTACGTGCCCGGCAGCACCCGGTTCTTCGAGGGGCTGCGGGAGCGCGCGGACCGGCACGGGATCCAGCTGGTGGTCGACGAGGTCCAGACCGGGTGGGGCCGGACCGGCAAGTTCTGGGGCGGTGAGCACTTCGGTCTCCGCCCCGACGTGCTGATCACGGCCAAGGGGCTGGCCTCCGGTTTCCCGCTGTCGGGCATCGCGGCGCCGGCGGAGCTCATGGCCAGGGCCTGGCCGGGCTCGCAGGGCGGCACCTACGGGGCCAACGCCGTCGCCTGCGCCGCGGCGCTGGCGACGCTGGACGTCATCGAGGACGAGAAGCTGGTGGACAACGCCGCGCAGCGCGGTGACCAGCTGGCGCGATCCCTGTCCGAGGTGGCCTCGCGGCACGACCGGATCGCCGACGTGCGCGGACCGGGGCTCATGATCGGGACCGAGTTCCGCGACGCCGACGGCAACCCCGACGGGGCTGCCGCGGCGGCGGTGCAGCAGGAAGCCGCTCGACGCGGCCTCCTGCTGCTGACCTGCGGTCCGCGGGGCGAGGTGGTCCGCTTCGTCCCCGCCCTCGTCGTCCAGCCGGAGCACGTCGACGAGGCCGCCGGCATCTGGGAGGACGCCGTCGCCGCCGTCACGGGTTGACGGGCGACTCGTGCGCGAGCTCTGCCTCGGACTCCGGTGTTCCGGGGCAGTAGCTGCCGCGGATGGACTTCCCGGCCGTCTCCGTGACGAAGGAGATCGCCACCAGCCCGATGAGGCACGAGAAGACCATGTAGTAGGCGGGGAAGATGTTGCTGCCCGTCACCCCGATGAAGTAGTTGCTCACGTTCAACGCGGTGCCGCCGAACAACGACGTCGAGACGTTGTACGTGATGGCGAAGCCGGCGAAGCGGACCGCCGTCGGGAACAGCGCGGGGAAGGCCGAGGAGATGGTGCTCAGCTGGAGGGTGTAGACCAGCCCCAGCACGGCGAACGCCACGATCGCCCAGACGTAGCCCTGCGCCATGAGGGTGTACATGGGGATCGCGAGCACGATCATGCCGATCAACGACATGTACCACATCGGCTTTCTCCCGATCCGGTCGGACAGCGACCCGCAGAACGGGATGAACGCCATCATCACCAGCTGCCCGACCGAGACGAGGACGAGCGCCTCGGTCGCGCTCATGCCGATCTCCTCCTGGACGTACGTCGGCATGTAGGCGATCAGGGTGTAGTTGATGACGTTGAGCGCGATGACGAGGGCGAACAGCTGCGCCATCTGCGGCCAGTAAACGGAGAGGAGATCCTTCAGGTGGGTGGAGGTCTTCTCCTTCGTGAGGCTCTTCTCCTCCGTCTCGCGGAAGACCGGGGTGTCCTCGAGCTTCAGGCGCAGGTAGAAGCCGATGAGCCCCATCGGGCCCGCGAGGAAAAACGGCAGCCGCCAGCCCCACTCGTGCATGGCCCCTTCGCCGAGTCCGACGAGCAGCCCGAGGCCGATGAGGGACCCGAGCGCGTACCCGCCGAGCGTGCCGAACTCGAGGAAGCTGCCGTAGAAGCCGCGTTTGCGGTCGGGGGAGTACTCCGCGATGAACGTCGCCGCGCCGCCGTACTCGCCGCCGGTGGAAAAGCCCTGGAGGAGCCGCATGCCGAACAGGGCGACGGGAGCGGCCATCCCGATGCTGTCGAACGAGGGGATCAGTCCGATGCAGAACGTGGAGGCCGACATCAGGATGATGGTCAGCGACAGCACCGCGCGGCGGCCGATGCGGTCGCCGAGCGGCCCCCACACCAGCCCCCCGAACGGGCGGGCGATGAACGAGACGGCGAACGCCGCCAGCACCCAACCGATGGTGTTCTCACCCTGGGGGAACAGCGCGGATTCGATGTAGAGGGTGAGAACGGCGTAGATCCCGTAGTCGTACCATTCCGTGGCGTTGCCCAGCGCGGACGCGCCGATCGCGCGCCGCAGCACCCCTTTCGGCAACTCGTCGGTGTCTGCTGTGCCACCGCTGGTTGGTTGTTCGGAGGCCATGATCACGCCCCTTGCGTGAGTCGATCAGCGAGGAAGCTCGCCGGCCGATCCGTGTGTTCACCCGCGATTTTCTGTTGTTTTGTTGACAATCGGACACAGTACAGACGATGGCGGTCGCGGACCAGGGTGCTGCCGATAAACGGTTGGTTGCGACGTTCGGGGGCGACGCGGCGCAGCCGGAGCGGTCGAGCGCTACCGCCTCTCCGCGCGGGCGATGCCCGCCTTGCAGGCCTTCGCCACGCGGCGGTGGTGCAGCAGCCGGTCGACCAGCCCGAACGGTTCGGCGGCGCCGGGGACTTCGTCGCCGGGGCGCGGTGCGCCGTCGCCGGCCCAGACGTGCAGCGCTTCGCGGTGCACCGCGCCGCTGCGGTACCAGCGCTCCCAGCGCTCGAAATCGGGGCTGTGCCGGTGCCCGAGCACGAGCGCGGCTTCGCCCCGGCCGTCGAGCGCGGTGCCGTCGCGCGGCCACAGCTCGACGCGGGAGTCCTGCCCCGGGTCCGGCCAGTGCGCGGCGGTGACGACGGTGGTGCGGGGTTCGGTCTCAGCGGTGCCGGACGGTTGCCGCACGAGCAGCGCGTCCTCGGCGCGGGTGCGCGCCGGTAGCGCGGTCACGCGCGCGTTCTCGGCGAGCGTGACCAGCGCGCGCGGGACCCACCACCAGTTCTCCCGGCGGGCCATGATGCTGTCCGCGCGCAGCCGCGTCGGCGGGTGCTTCGCCACTTCCTGCCCGAGGAGGTGCTCGACGAACTCCGCACCGTCGAGGTCCCACCGGACCTCGACGCGGCCGGTCGCCACCAGCGTCGCCGCGGGTTCGCCGCGCGTGTGGACGGCGAACGCGGCGCAGCGTGGCAGGGAATCCACTTCGTCCAGCTGGGACAGCGGCACGGCGGCGCACGGCGCGCGCCGCTCGGGCCACGTCAGCGGCACGACGGGCATCCCGCGCGCCCCGCTCGGCGTGGTCCACAGGATCTCCGCCGTGGCGGCCTGAGACCAAGCCGCAACCATCTCCTCGGCCATGAAACCTATGTCTCGGCGCTGTGAGTTGCTACCTTCTCAGGCGAACTCTAGCCGGTCCTCCCAGGACGACTGCGCCGGGCCGAGGCGCGCGAGCACGGTCCCGGGGGGATTCCCGACAACCGCAGTGCGATACGAGGAATTCCATGCCCGCAGTCGTCGTGCTGGTGGCCGCGATCGCGGCACTCGCACTGGCCTACCGCTACTACTCGGCGTACCTGGCCAAGCGCGTCTACGCGCTCGACCCGAACGTCGTCACCCCGGCCCACACCTACCAGGACGGGGTGGATTTCGTCCCCACCAACAAGCACATCGTGTTCAGCCACCACTTCATCTCGGTGGCGGGCGCCGCGCCGATCGTCGGTCCGGCGACGGCGGTGTTCTGGGGGTGGGGCCCGGCGCTGCTGTGGGTGGTGTTCGGCACGATCTTCGCCGCCGGAGTGCACGACTTCGGCTCGCTGGTGATCTCGGTGCGGCACCGCGCGCGCAGCATCGGCACGCTGACCAGCGAGATCATCACGCGTCGCGCGCGGACGCTGTTCCTGCTGATCATCTTCTTCCTGCTGACGATGGTCAACGCGGTGTTCGCCGTGGTCATCGCGCAGCTGTTCACGGAGAACGCGGAGGCGGTGCTCCCGGTCCTGCTCACCGTGCCGTTCGCGATCGGCGTGGGGCAGTACGTCTACCGCAAGCGCACCACGGCGCTCGTGCCCGCCGTGCTCGCGATGGTGCTGATCTACCTGAGCATCCCCGTGGGGCAGATGTGGCCCATCACGATCGATCCGCTGGCGGGTGCGATCGGCCTCGACGCCGAGACGCTGTGGATCGTGCTGATCTTCGCCTACACCTTCTTCGCCTCGCGGCTGCCGGTGTGGACGTTGCTGCAGCCGCGCGACTACATCAACCAGATGCAGATGGTGCTGGCGCTGGCCGTGATCATCCTCGGCGTCGCCGTCGGTTGGAACAGCATCGTCGCCCCGGCGGTCAACGACGTGCCCGCGGACTCGCCGCCGTGGTTCCCGCTGCTGTTCGTCACCATCGCCTGCGGCGCCGTGTCCGGGTTCCACAGCCTCGTCGGCTCGGGAACGACGGCGAAGCAGCTGAACAAGGAGACCGACGCCCGCTACGTGGGATACCTGGCCTCCTCCGGCGAGGGGCTGCTGGCCCTGTGCGCCATCCTCGCCTGCACGGCGGGCGTGGCGGCGACGACCGGGGAGTGGAACCAGCTCTACACCAACTTCGACCAGGCCTCCGACGGGGCAACCGGCTACTTCGTCGACGGCGTGGCCCAGTTCGCCACCAACCTCGGCGCTCCGGTGGGCATCGGCACGATCTTCGCCTCGCTGGTGGTCATCAGCTTCGCCGCGACCAGTCTGGACACCGCGGTGCGGCTGCAGCGCTACATCGTCCAGGAGATCGCCGAGCTGGCGCGGATCCGGCCGTTGACCCGCAACCTGACCGCGGCGACCTTCGTCGCGGTGCTGCTTCCGCTGGTGATCGCGCTGCTCCCGGGGGATTTCGCGTTCGGCACGCTGTGGCAGCTGTTCGGCACCACCAACCAGCTCACCGCCGGCCTGGCGCTGGCCGTGATCGCGGTGTGGGTGACCAAGAGCGGCCGCAATCCGGTCGCGATCCTCGTGCCCTGGGTGTTCCTCGTGATCATGACCTCGTGGGCACTGGTGGTCCAGTTCGGCCAGTTCCTCGCGGCGGACGATCCGCTGCAGGTGTTCTTCCTGGCTCCGCTGGACGCGGTCATCTTCCTGCTGGCGCTGTGGATGGTCGTCGAGGCCGCGATCGCCTTCAGGCGCGCGTGGCAGCTGCGCACCCGCGGCGAGTCCGCCGTCAGCGTCACCGAGGAGTCGTAGCGGCTCGCTCCCGCCGCTCTTCCGCGGCACCTCCCTCGGCCGGCCCGGCTGCGCCCGGGCCGGCCTTTCGTCGTCGCGGGCCGTGCCGGGGCGGGTGCGCGGGGCGCGCAACCACCCGCGATATCGCTCTCTGTTTGCGCAATTCGCGCACGCGGCGCGGTGCGTTGCGGGTGCCGCCCGTTCGGTGACCGGTCCGCTCGCCCCCCGGGGTTCCGCGTCCCCCGGCGGGCGAGCGAACGGACCTGCGGTGCGGTACCGAGAACGCGTGGGGTGCGTGAGAGGGACAGGCGCCAGTGCTCGCTGCTGGGGGAGCGTTCCGGAGCGAGCGGGTCGGGTGGGGTGCGCGCGGATCGGATTGCGCGAATTGTGCTGTGAATATTGCGTGAAATACGCAACAGTGCGAGGGTGATCTCCGCAACGCAGACCGCGAAACACCGGCACGCCGAAGGAGTCCCCGCATGACCGCGACCAGCGACGGGGTGCTGCGTCCCACCGGCGATCCCGGCCGCTGCGAGGCGTTCCTGGCCGCGCCGGCGCCCCAGTCGCACGCGGCGAACCTGATGCCGCTGCCCAGCGGTGCCCTCGGCTGCGCGTGGTTCGGCGGGACGCAGGAAGGCCTGCCCGACATCAACATCTGGTTCGCCCGCCTCGAGGGCAGCGCGTGGTCCGACCCCGTGCAGGTCTCGGCCGATCCGCGGTGCTCCGAGCAGAACCCGGTGCTGTTCTGCGCACCCGACGGGGCGCTGTGGCTGCTGTACACCGCGCAGCACTCCGGCCACCAGGACACGGCCGAGGTGCGCGTGTCCCTCTCGCACGACGAGGGGCGCAGCTGGTCGGAACCACGCACGCTCGTCCCGGCCGGGGACGGCTGCGGTGTCTTCGTCCGCCAACCGGTCGTGGTCGGCGCGTCCGGCCGGTGGATGCTGCCCGTGTTCCACTGCGTCCGCCCCGCGGTGGGGCGGTGGCGCGGCGACGAGGACACGAGCGCGGTGCTCGTCTCCGACGACAGCGGTGCCACCTGGCAGCACCACGACGTCCCCGGCAGCACGGGATGCGTGCACATGAACATCGTTCCGCTGCCCGACGGCGCGCTGCTGGCGCTGTTCCGCCGCAGGCAGGCCGACGCGATCCACCGGAGCCGGTCGGACGACGGCGTGCGCTGGAGTCAGCCGACCCCGACCGGCCTGCCGAACAACAACTCGTCGATCCAGGCGACCGCGTTGCACGACGGTCGGTTGGCGCTGGCTTTCAACCCCAGCAGCGCCGCCGATGCGACCGCCCGCCGCGCCTCGCTGTACGACGAGATCGACGGGGACGCCCTCGCGGACCGCGGGCCCGCCGAGGGTCCCGCGGGCACTGCCTTCTGGGGAGCCCCGCGCGCCCCGATGACCCTCGCGCTGTCCGAGGACGGGGGCGAGACGTGGCCCGTGCGCCGGGATCTGGAGAGCGGTGACGGCTACTGCCTGACGAACAACTCGCGGGACGGAACCAACCGCGAACTGTCCTACCCCTCGGTGGTGCAAACCGCCGACGGGTACCTGCACCTCGTGTACACCCACCACCGCCGAGCCATCAAGCACGTGCGCGCGGTCCCCGACTGGGCCGGCATGTGAACAGCAGTCGCGCAGCGGAGCGTCAATGCGTCACGAGACCAACGGAGAAACCGCCTCCGCAGCACCGGGCACCGGTGCGTCCCCGGCCGCCGAACCGCCGAGCACGGTCGCGGAGTACCTGAAGAGCCTCGGCCCGGGCATCGTCGTGGTGATGTCCTGGCTCGGCACCGGCGACTTCATCAGCGCCTCGGTGTCCGGGTCGATGTACGGCTACGCCCTCATCTGGACGCTGCTGGTCGCGGTCCTGTCGCGCTACGTCATCGTCTCGTCGATGTCGAAGTACCAGCTGTGCAACGCCGTCGGCGACGAGACGATCATGGACGGCTACGGGCGCGTGTGGAAGGGCTTCCCGATCTACCTCGGCGCGACCACCTGCGTGCTCGGGTTCGTCTACGTCTCGTTCCTGCTGCTGGCCGCGGGCACCGCGCTGGACCACCTGTTCCGCGGCGCGCTGCCGCTCGGCGCGTGGGGCATCCCGTTCTGGGCCGCCGTGACGACCGGAGCGGCGCTGTGGCTGGCCTCGCGCAGGAGCGGCCACTTCCGCGGGCTCGAGATCGTCGCCCAGATCACCATGGGCGTGCTCGTGGCCTGTTTCCTGCTCGCGCTGTTCGGCACGGGCGTCGACTTCGGCCGACTGTTCGGCGGCCTGCTGTTCGACATGCCGCCGGGGCGGGCGGGTTACATCACGGCGGTGAGCACCGCGGTGGGGCTCATCGGAGCCGTCGGCGGTTCCGCCTCGAACCTGCTGTACCCGTACCTGATGCACGAGAAAGGCTGGCGCGGGGCGCGTTTCCGCAGGATGCAGCGGATCGACCTGCGCTTCGGCACGTTCGTGATGTTCGCGCTCGTGCTCGCCGTGTGGGTGGTGGCGGCCGAAACGCTGCACGGTACGGGCGAGGGAGTGTCCTCGGCGGACGGATTGGCGAACATGATGGAGAAGGCGATCGGTCCCTGGGGGCCGCCCATCATGTGGCTGGCGGTGTTCTTCACGGTCTTCAACAACATCGTCACGCAGCCGCGCGTGTTCGTGCGCATGTTCGTCGAATCCCTGCACAAGTCGCGGCCGGAGCGCATGCGGCGGTTGCGGGGCAGGCGCGAACTGGGCGGGGTCCCCGACAAGGAGATGTTCCTGCACGACCCGCTGTTCTGGACGATCCTCGCGTTCATCACGACCGTGCCGATCGTCTTCTCGGCGCCCGGCATGCCCGGCATGGTCCTGATCACGCTGCTCGGGAACTCGTTCAACGTGCTGACAGTGCCCGCGATCATCATCGGGTTGATCGTGATGACCTCGCGGCGCGACCTCATGGCGCGGGGCCACGCCAACCGGTGGTGGGAGAAGGCGCTGCTCGTGCTGATCGGAGCCGTCGGCCTGTGGGCGACCTACGAACTCGTCACCGGTCTCGTCGGGGCGCTCCCCGGCGCGTGATCCCGCGGGCACGGGCATGATGGCCGCGGCCGTGGAGCGCAGGTGCCTGAACTGGCCGGGGAGTTCGCGGGTCGGCTCGCTCCCGTCCGGAGCGAGCCGACCCGGCGGTCGGAATGCTGTTGCGCGTCACCGGCTTCCGGCGGTCTCGTCCGTGCGCGCGCGGCGGGTGCGCAGGAGCAGCGGCACGACGAGCGCCGCGACGAGCAGCCCGTACAGGGTCAGCGCGACGGGACTGTGGAAGAGGAAACCGACGTCGCCCTGGCTGATCGCCATGGCGCGGCGCAGTTCCGTTTCGGCCAGCGGGCCGAGGATGACGCCGATGAGCACCGGTGCGATCGGGAAACCGTACCGCCGCAGCAGGAATCCGAGCAGTCCGACCGCGTACAGCAGCACCACGTCGGCGATCGAGGACTTCGCCGTGTACACGCCGAGCGTGGCGAACACGACGATGCCGGCGTACAGGTAGTGGCGCGGTATGCGCAGCAGCTTCGCCCACACGGGTGCGAACGGCAGGTTCAGCACCAGCAGCATCGCGCTGCCCAGGAACAGGCTCGCCAGCAGCGCCCACACCAGGTCGCTCTCCTCGCTGAAGAGCATCGGCCCGGGGCGTATGCCGTACTGCTGGAACGCGCCGAGCATGATCGCGGCGGTGGCCGAGGTCGGCAGTCCCAGCCCCAGCAGCGGGACCAGCGAGGTCGCCGTCGTCGCGTTGTTCGCCGCTTCCGGCCCGGCGACACCTTCGATCGCGCCGCGCCCGAACTCGTCGTCGCCGCGGCGGGCGGCCAGCCGGTTTTCCGCTCCGTAGGACAGGAAGGTCGGGATCTCCGAGCCACCGGCGGGGATCACGCCGAACGGCACGCCGAGCGCGGTGCCGCGCAGCCAGGGGCGCCAGGAACGGCTCCAGTCCTGCCGGGACAGCCACGGCCGGCCCGAGGTGACCGTCTCGTCGGCCGGGGTGCGCTCCGCGGTGGAGGCGACGTGCAGGACTTCGCCGATGGCCAGCATCCCCACGGTCACCACGACGATGCTGATGCCGTCGAGCAGCTGGGGGGATCCGAAGGTGAACCGCACCGCGCCGCTCTGCTCGTCGATGCCGACGAGGGCGAGCGCCAGGCCCAGCCCCAGCGCGGTGAGCCCGCGCAGCTTGTCGCCGGAGACGATCGCCGAGGTGGCGACGAAGGCGAAGACCGCGAGCGCGAAGAACTCCGCGGGCCCGAAGCTCACCGCGAGGTCCACCATGACCGGGGAGAAGAACACGACCACGGTCACCGCGATGATGCTGCCGACGAACGAACCGAGCACGGCCGCGGCGAGCGCCTGCGGGGCCTTCCGGTTCTTGGCCATGGCGAAGCCTTCGAAGGCGGTGGCCATCGACGAGCTCTGGCCCGGGGTGTTCAGCAGGATCGCCGTGGTGGCGCCGCCGAACTGCCCGCCGAAGTACACGCCGGCGAACATGATGAACGCACCGGTCGGCTCCAGCGTGAACGTCAGCGGCACCAGCAGGGCCACCGCCATGGCCGAGCCCAGTCCGGGCAGGACGCCGACGGCGGTGCCGAGCACGACGCCGACCAGGCACAGCAGGAGGTTCATCGGCGTGGCCGCCTCGGCGAACCCGCCGAGCAGCAGCGAGATCGTGTCCACGTCACATCACCCCGCCGAGCACGCCCGCCGGCAGCGTGATGCCCAGGCCCGCCGAAAATCCCAGCTGCGCCGCCGAGGAGAGCACGAACGCGATGCCGATGTCGCGCAGCACGTGCCGGCCGCCGAGGGCGTAGGAGACGCCGGCGAACAGGCCGGCGCCGGCGATGAGCCAGCCCAGCGGTTCCAGCAGCAGCACGTGCAGCACGAGCGTGGCCACGACGATGCCGAACGGCTTCCAGTCCATGCCGGGAGCACCGGCCGCTTCGGACGGCGCGGACTCGTCGGCGTGCTCCTGCTCGGTCGGGGGCGCCGGCGCGCGCAGGTGCTGCAGCACCAGCAGGGCGCTGAGCACCAGCAGCAGAACGCCCACGACGGCCGGGAAGAACTGCGGGCCGAGGTAGCCGCTGGTGCCGGGAACGTCCATGCTCGCGGTGCGGACCAGCAGCGTGGCCGCGATCGCCGCGACGAGCAGCGCGACCACGAGCTCGCCCCGCGGTTTCGCGCGGCGCGTGACCGGTGTCGTCGCCGCCGGTGACGGTGCGGTGCTCATGCCAGTCCCAGCTCCTCACTGATCTCGGTGATCCGGGCGGTCTCGCTGGCCACGAACCGCTCGAACCGCGGGCCGGTCAGGAACGTGTCCTGCCACTCCTGCTTGTCCAGCGTGTCCTGCCACTGCCGGGTGGCGTGCACCTGCTCGACGAGCCGTTGCAGCTGTTCGCGCTGCTGGTCGGACAGGCCGGGCGGGGCGACCACGCCGCGCCAGTTCGCCAGCTCCACGTCGACGCCCTGCTGCCGGAACGTCGGGATGTCGATGCCCTCGACGGGCCGGCCCGCCGAGAGGCCGAGGGCGCGCAACTGTCCGGACTCGATCTGGGAGGCGAACTCGTCGTAGCCGGACACGCCGGCGTCGAGGCTGCCGTTGAGCATGCCCGCGACCGCTTCGCCGCCACCGGGGTAGGCGATGTAGTTCAACTCGCGCGGGTCGGCACCACCGGCGTCCATGAGCATGCCGGCGAGGAGGTGGTCGGTGCCGCCGACGGAGCCCCCGCCGACCGCGATGGATCCCGGATCGGCCCGCCACGCCCGGAGGAGGTCGTCGAGCGTGCGGATCGGGGAATCGGCCGGCACGGTGACGACTCCGTAGTCGTCGGCCAGGCGTGCGATGGGGGTGACGTCGTTGAGGTCGTACGGCGATCCCGTGGCCGCGATGGTGCCCATCATGACGGTTCCGGTCATCATCAGCGTGTCGCCGCGGCCGGGTTGGTTGGCCACTCTGGACAGTCCGATCGTGCCGCCGGCACCGGGGATGTTCTGCACCTCGGTGGTGCCGACCAGGTCGCGGTCGTCCGCGACGGACTGGATCTCGCGGCCGACGCTGTCCCAGCCGCCGCCGGGTGCCGCGGGCACCGTGATCTGCAGGCGCTCGCGCGGTCCCGCACCCGCCTGGGCACCGGTGCGCGCGTCCGCGACGCCGAGCGCTACCAGCGCGACGCCGAGGACGGAGGCGACGGTGCGCACCACGAGGCGTTTCGCGCGGGGGCCGGGTGCCGGTCGCGGTCGCTCCGGTTGATCGGTCGTGCTCACTCCGAGCTCCTTCGCGTGCGTCGTCGGGCGCGGGACGAGCTGGCGTCGGTCCGCCTGGTGGACTACTAGGTCCGTCAAGCGGACAGTGTGCTACTTTAGCGGGGAAGTAGCTGTGTGGCAACGATCACGGAGGGGGTGATCGCATGTCCAGTGCCGCCGCAGTTCCCGGGGAGCCGAGGGCGGACGCGGGCGTGCGCAGCGTGCTGCGTGCGCTGGACCTGCTCGGGCTGTTCACCGAGGAGCGCCTGTCCTGGACCGTGCGCGACCTGACCGCGGTCAGCGGGCTGGCCAAGACCACGGTGCTGCGCCTGGTGTCGACCCTGGAGCGGCGCGGCCTGCTCTGGTCCGAGCCGGACGGGCGCATCACCGTCGGTCCCGGGCTGCTGCGGTGGTCGAACCTGGCCCGGACCGCGTGGCAGGTGCCGGAGTCCGCGCGCGGCACCATGCGCGAACTCGCCGCCGCGACGGGGGAGACGGTCAACCTGTACGTGCGCGCGGACCGCTCCCGCATCTGCATCGAACAGCAGGAGGGCACCGGCACCGTGCGGCACCTGGTGCGGGTCGGGGACGAACTGCCGCTGTGGGCGGGTGCCGCGAGCAAGGTCCTGCTGTCCGACGTGGACGACGAGGTGCTCGCCGCGGTGCTCGAGCACGACCCGCGCCGGCGTGCCGCGTCCGCGGTGCGTGCGGAGGTCACCGCGGCGGCGCAGGCCGGGTTCGCGGTCAGCCACGGCGAGCGCGAAGTGGGCGCCTCCGGGGTCGCAGCGCCGGTCGTCGACGAGCACGGCCGGGTGCTCGCCGCGCTCGCCGTCGGCGGGCCCACTCCGCGGTTCACCGAGCGGGCGGTGGAGGAGTTCAGCGGCGCGGTGATCGACGCGGCCGCGCGGATCTCCCGGATCGGGTTCGGAGGGGAAACGTGACCAGTGGACTGCTCGACGGCGTGCGCGTGCTCGACCTGACCAACGTGCTCGCCGGACCGTTCGCCAGCTACCAGCTCGGCCTGTTCGGGGCCGACGTCGTCAAGGTCGAAGCACCGGGAGGCGGGGACCTCGCCCGCCAACTCGGTGCGGACGCCGAGCTCAACGAAGCGCGGCTGGGCGCGTCGTTCCTCGCGCAGAACGGCGGGAAGCGCTCCATGACGCTCAACCTGAAGAGCCGGGAGGGCGCCGAGGTCTTCGCCGGACTGGTGCGCGGCGCCGATGTCGTGCTGGAGAACTTCCGGCCCGGTGTGCTGTCCCGGCTCGGTTTCGACGGGCAGCGGCTGCACGAGCTCAACGCGAAGCTGGTCTGCTGCGCGATCTCCGGGTTCGGCCAGCACGGCCCCATGGCCGACCGGCCCGCCTACGACCAGATCGTCCAGGGTCTCTCGGGCATGATGAGCGCGACGGGAAGCAGCGGCACCGCCCCGCTGCGCGCGGGCTACCCGGTCGCGGACACGCTCGGCGGCATGACCGCGGCGTTCGCCGTGTCCGCGGCGCTGCTGCGCGCGGAGCGCACCGGCGAGGGGGCGACCCTCGATCTGTCCATGATGGACACCGCGGTCACCGCGATGGGGTGGGCCGTGTCGAACTACCTCATCGCCGGCGTCGAACCCCGGCCGATGGGCAACGAGAACGCCACCGCGGCACCGTCGGGAACGTTCCGCACCGCGGACGGCTTCCTCAACATCGCGGCGAACAAGCAGGAGCAGTTCGAGTCGCTGTGCACCGAGATCGGCCGGCCCGAGCTGGTCACCGACCCGCGCTTCGCCGGGCGGGAGGAGCGCAAGACCAATCGGGAGCTGCTGCGCTCCGAGCTGGAGCGCGGACTGCGCACCGGCACGGCACTGCACTGGGAGCAGGCCCTGTCGGCGCGCGGTGTTCCGGCGGCGCGCGTGCTCGACGTGCCCGACGTCCTCGAGCTGGAGCAGATCGCCGAGCGGGAACTCGTCCACGCCCTGCCGCACCCCGCCGGCGGCGGGCAGGAGGTGCACGTCCTCGGCAGCGGCGTGCGGGTGGACGAGCAGGCCTGCGCCCCCGCGAGCGCGCCGCCCGCCCTCGGCCAGCACACCGCGGAACTGCTCGGCGAACTGGGCTACGCGCAGTCCGACATCGACCGGCTGCGGCGGGAAGGAGCGGTATGAGCGGTGACCCCTCCGCGCACTGGGCGACGGACCTGGTGCGCATCCGACCGGGCGAGATCGCCCTCGGCGGCTACCCGATCGAGCGGCTGATCGGCGAGGTCTCCTTCGTCGACGCGATCTGGCTGATGCTGCGCGGCGAGCTCCCCGGGCGCGGCGCATCGCGCTTGCTCGAGGCCGCGCTGACCGCAGCGGTGGACCACGGCCCGCAGGCCCCCTCGATCGCCGCGGCCCGGATGGCCGCCACCTGCGGCGTGGGGCTGAACAACGCGGTGGCCACCGGGGTGAACCTGCTCGGCGACGTGCACGGTGGTGCCGGCCAGCAGTGCATGGCCCTGCTCGACGACGTCCGGGAGCGGGCGGGTGCCCGGGGAGCCGACCTCGGCGGCGTCGTGCAGGAGGTGCTCGACGAGCACGACTACGTCCCCGGTTTCGGGCACCGCTTCCACCCGCGGGACCCCCGGCGCGACCCGCTGCTGGACCTCGTGCAGGACGCGGTTGCCGACGGGACCGTGCCGGGTGAGCACCTGGCTGCGGCACTGGAGCTCGAACGGCGGATCGCGGCGCGGACGAGCGAACCCGTGCCGATGAACATCGACGGCGCGACCGCGGTCGTCTACGCCGAGCTCGGATTCCCGCCGGAGCTCGGACGCGGGCTGTTCGTGCTGTCCCGCTCGGTCGGCATCCTCGCGCACGCCTGGGAGGAACGGGGCAGCGGCACCCGGATCAAAGGACCCGTCCCGCGCTCCCACCTCGCCGACTACACCGGTCCCGCCCTGCGGGATCCGGTCGACTCGGCGGAGTGATCGCCGGTTCCTCGGCGGAGGACGCCTCGGCGGTGGCGTGCCGGGTGTTCCGGTGCGCGGCGAGGTGCGGGCCAGCCCCGCTCGCCGTCCGCGGGTTCGCCGCGGACCGGGCTCCGTTCCCCGGCGAACGCGGGGCTGGGGAACCGGAGCGGGAGCTCTCCACCTGCCGCGCGGCCCGTCAGTCCGCGAGGAAGCCGGTGACCAGCGCACCGGCCGCAGCGCGCCGTTCGCGGAAGTACGCGTGCCGCGCGCCGGGCAGGAGGTGCACCCGGGAATCGGGGATGCGGGAGGCGAGCAGAGCGGCGTTCTCGGCCGGGGTGAGCCGGTCGTCGTCCCCGTGCAGGATCAGCGTCGGCGCGGTGATGCGCGGCAGCGCGTCCCAGGCGTCGTGCCTGTTGCTGGCCACCAGGTGGTTGCGCTTCGCCCGGGGCGGCATGGCGGGGTCGCCGAGGACCGGGTGCGGTCCGGGGTTCAGGGCCAGCCACCCGGGCGTGAACATGAGGTCCAGCAGGGCCTCCCGCGCCGCGTCCGGATCCGACTGGGCCAGCGCGCGCCGCACCGCCGCGTCGCGCTCCACCGCGTGCCGCCCGCCCGGGGAGGTGCAGCCGAGCACCAGGCGCCGAACGCGCTGCGGGTGCTCCGCGGCGAGCCACTGGGCGACCCGGCCGCCCATCGACGTCCCGTACACGTCGGCGCGCTGCACTCCCAGGTCGTCGAGCACGGCGACGACGTCCGCGGCGAACCCGCGCGTCGAGTAGGGCTCCTCGGGAGCGCCGCTGCCGCCCGTTCCGCGGTAGTCCACCGTGACGGTGCTGCGGATGCCGTGGAAGTCCTCGCGCACGCCGTCCCACCAGCGGTGGTCGTTGCCCTGCCCGGCCAGCAGCACCAGCGGGGAGCCGGTGCCGCGGTGCTGGTAGGCCAGCGCCGTGCCGTCCGCGGCGTGCGCGGTCGCGCGGGTCCCGTCCTCGGCGCGAGTCATCCCGTTCCTCTCCGGTCAGTGCCTGCGCACGCCGTCCCCTCGGCGGAGGCCGTGGCGCCAGTTTAGGGACCGGCGGACGGTGTGACGACGGGGAAGTTCCGCCGGGGCCGCTCGAGCAGACCGACCAGGGTGGTGAGCGCGCTGCGGTAGCCGTCGCACCGGAGCGCACCGGAGTCGAGCAGGCCGGCTGCGTCGCCCGGACTCGCCACGATCCGGTTCAGCGTGTCGCGGTCGAGCGCGAGCACGAGATCGGTTTCGGAGCCCGGAACGGGGTTGGTTCTGCCGTGCACGAGCGCTCCGCGGGACAGCGCGGTGTGGTACCGGTCGCGCTCCGCGCCGTAGCCGAGCTGTTCCAACGCCGCGGCCTGCAGCAGGCGGGCCCGCTCGTCGTCCGGTTCGGCCTGGACGACGGAGTTGACGACCTCGGCCACCCACCGGAAGTCGCCCGCTGCGCAGCTCTCCTCGGCCATGTCCAGCACCCGGGTCGCCCCGCCCATGAACCGGACGTAGCGGACGGCCGCTTCGGCGGGCGGGTGCGGCCACGCACAGCGCGCCGCGGTCGGGCAGGAAGAAGTTCAGCTCGGCCGGAGCCTCGGTGTCCGGCACCACCTGGAAGACCATCCGCACACCGTCGACGGTGCGCTGCTGGCCGGTGCGGCGGATGTGGGTGGTCGGCCGGACCATGCCCACCCGCCCCGTGGACGTGCCCGGACCCAGGCCGACGCTCGCCTGGCCGCGCGGCCCGGTCGGCAGCGCGGAGCCGTACATGAACGCGGCGCGCCGCTGCATCGCGGGACCGGCGTAGACGTTCTCGCTCACCGCGTGCTCGGCGAACCCCTCCGGGGCGAGGACGTCGACGGAGCCGGAGGCGATCTCCTCGATCCCGGGCAGGCCGAGCACCCCGCCGTAGTGGTCGACGTGGTTGTGCGTGAACACCGCTCCGGTCACCGGGCGCCGCCCCCGGTGCCGCTGGTACAGCGCGACCGCCGCCCGGGCGGTTTCCGCGCTGATCAGCGGGTCCACCACGACGACCCCGCTGTCGCCTTCGAGGAACGTCATGTTGGACAGGTCGAACCCGCGCACCTGGTACGCACCGCTCGCGACCTCGAACAGCCCCGCTGCGGCCAGCAGGCGCGCTTGGCGCCACAACGCCGGGTGCACCGAATCCGGGAGTTCGCGCGCCAGGAACTCGTAGCGGTCGAAGTCCCGCACCGCGCCCCTCGGCGTCGGTGGTGGAGCGTTGTTCGGGTGCGGCGACGAGGCCGCGCTCGGCATCGGCGAAGTCCTCCGCGTCCGACCACGGCAGTTCCCGCGCCGCGCGGCGGTGCGCGGCGCGGACGTGCTCGCTCGGCGGGGCGGGACCGGTCATCGGGGTCCTCCGTTGCTCAGCTGCCCAACCGGGCGAGCCCGTTGGCGATACCGTTGCGCTGGACCTCGGATGTTCCGGTCAGCACGCGGAACATGCGGATCCGCCGGAAGAGGTGCTCGACTTCGTTGCCCTGGGTCAGGCCTTCCTTGCCGTGGATCTGCACGGCCTCGTCGGCGATGCGGAATCCCGCCTCGGCGGCGAACAGCTTGCACATGAACGCTTCGTTGCGGACGTCCTCACCGCGGTCCAGGCTCTCCAGCGCCGCGTAGGTCATCGACCGCGCGGCGTAGAAGTCGGTGGCCATGTCGGCCAGCTTGTGCTGGATCGCCTGCAGGTCGAACAGTTTCTGCCCGCCCGCGACGGTCCGGCTCAGCGCGCGTTCGCGGGTGAGCACGAGCACGCGGCGGACTGCGCCGAGGAGCGTGGGGCAGTGCAGCAGGCGGTTGGTGGTGATCCGCCCCAGCGCGATGCGCATGCCGCTGCCCTCCGCGCCGAGGAGGTTCGCGGCGGGGACGTGGCAACCGTCGAGCACGACATCGCTCTCGACGTGCTCCCCGGACATGGGGGTGTCCCCCTCGAGGACCGTGCACCCGGGGCTGTCCAGGTCGACGAGGAACGCGGAGAAGGAGTCCTCGGTGCCGTGCATGCGGGCCACGACGATGGCGAAATCGGCGAAGGGCCCCGCTGAGCTGAACACCTTGTGCCCGGTGAGCCGGTACCCGTCCCGCTCGGGCACCGCGGTGGTCCGCATCGAGCGGACGTCGGTGCCGGCGTCCGTCTCGGTCAGCGAGAAGCAGCAGGCGCGTTCGCCGCGCACGACCGGCAGCAGGTACTTCTGCCGCTGGTGCTCGGTGGCGTGGCGGAGGATGTCGCCGGCGCGCAGCGGTCCGCCCATGTCGCCGAGCACGCTGTGGCCGAGCGCGCGGCCGGAGGCTCCCACTTCCTCCTTGAGCGCGGCCAGGGCGGTGCGGCTCAGGCCGCGGCCGCCGTGCTCGGCGGGCAGGTGGATGCCGTAGAAGCCGAGTTCGCGGCTGCGCCGCCACACCGGTTCCAGATCGGCGCGGGTGATCCGGCTCTCCCTGGTGATGCCGCGGTCGTGCTCGTACTCGGCCAGCTCCCCGTCCAGGTATGCACGCAGCTGTCCGACCAGTTCGGACAGTTCGGGGTCGTGGTAGTCGGGGCGGAGCGAAAACGTCATCGCGGTCTCCTGTTCGGATCAGTTCACGCGGCGTCCGGCGCCGGCCCAGTGCGGTTCGCGCACCGCCTTGCGGTCGAGCTTGCCGTTGCGGTTGTGCGGGAGTTCGGCGGCGAAATCGACCGACCGGGGTTTCTTGAACCGGTCGAGGCGTTCCGCGCAGAAGGTGATGATCTCCTCCGCCGTCGCGGTGCTTCCTGCGCGCAGGACGACGGCGGCGTGCACGGCTTCGCCCCACGTGTCGTCCGGAACACCGACCACGCAGGCCTCGGAGACGGCGGGGTGCTCGTGCAGCACCGCTTCCACCTCGGTGCAGTAGATGTTGAACCCGCCGGAGATGATCATGTCCTTCCTGCGGTCGACGAGGAACAGGTACCCGTCTTCGCGCATCCAGGCCAGATCGCCGGTGTGCACCCAGCCGTCGCGGAACGTCCGGGACGAGGTTTCCGGGTCGTTCCAGTACCGGGCGACGCAGTCCGGTCCGCGCGCTGTGATCTCGCCGATCTCCCGCGGCGGCAGTTCCGCGCCCCGGTCGTCGATGACGCGGATCTCCGTGTCGTAGGCGGCGCGTCCGCACGAACGCAGCAGCTCGGGGTCCTCGCCGCACGCGTGGGCGATCTCGTCGCTGGTCAGGCCTGCGATCACGCTGGTCGTCTCGGCCAAGCCATAGCCCTGGGCCACGACCGGGCCGAACAGCGCCACGGCCTCGCGCAGCGCGCGCGGGGACACCGGAGCCCCTCCGATGCGAACACTGGACAAACTGGACAGGTCGTGATCGGCGGCGCTCGGGTGCTCGAGCACCATCGTGAGCATGGCCGGCACGAGGAAGGTGGCGGTGATGCGTTCGCGCTCCACCGCCTCGAGGAAGGCCTGCGGGCTCCACACCGGCAGGATGTGCGTGGTCGAGCCGCCGAAGACGCCGCTGAGCAAGCCCATGCCGGTGGCGTGCGTGATCGGACCGCACGCGAGGTACCGGGTGCCGGGACCCGGTCGGGACTCGTGGCTCATCAGCTGCTTGCGCATGTTGGCCAGGCGGTTGCCGAACGTCTGCACGGCCGCTTTGAGCTTGCCGGTGGAGCCGGAGGTGAAGTTGAGCACGGCCGCCGCGTCGGGATCGACGTCCGCGCGGAGCGCGCCGTCGCGGCCGCACCCGATCAGCTGCTCGTAACCGATCACCGCGCTCCCGCCCGGCTGCTCCTCCGGAGCGCCGGACGCCTCGGTGGGGCCGGGCGTTTCGGCTTCTCCCGGTGCGCCACCGAGCAGGACGGGCAGGCAGCCGGTGTCCGCGGCCGCGATCGCGGCGAGGGCGTCCGCGCGGTGCGCGGAGTCGAAGACGAGGACGCGGACGGGGGCGTCGCGCAGGATGTGCGCGATCTCGTCCTTGCCGAGGCGCGCGTTGACGGGAACCCGGGGCATCCCGGATTTGTAGAGCGCGAACTCGATCTCGACGAGCTCGCCGCGGTTCCACGCGAGCGAGGCCACCGCGTCGTCGGGACCGAGGGACAAGCTCTCCACGAGCGCCGAGGCCATGCGGTTGGCCCGGGTTTCGAGATCCCGGTAGCTCCAGGTGCGGCTGCCGCAGATCAGCGCGGGATGCTCCGGCCAGCGCTGCGAGCTGCGGGTGAGGTAAGTGCCCAGGTTCATCGACGCCTCCACGGCGGCTGCAGGACAAGAGCTCGAGAAACAAGTTGAAAGATAGTAAACAGGTTGTCCAGTAAATTTGAGATTGTCAACCGGACGTATACTGGTGCGCCGGGCGCCGCGGAGCGGGGCGCCCGGCGCACCGGCAGAACGAGAGGCGGGATGGCGGAGGACAGGCGCACCAGGCGCACCAAGCGCGCGCTCCACGACGCGCTGGTGTCACTGGTGCTCGAGCGCGGCTTCACCGCCCTGTCGGTGGAGGACATCGCGGAGCGCGCCGACGTCGCGCGCGCGACCTTCTACACGCACGTCCAGGGCAAGGAGGACCTCTTCGCCCGGGTGACCGCGGATCTGCTGACCGAGCTGCGAGAGCGGATGCGTCCGGCCATCGAGGGCAGCGCGGTCGGGTTCACCGGCAAGCCCCTGCTCGAGCTGCTGCGGCACGCCCGGGAGGAGCGGGACCGGTACCGGATCGTGCTGCGCGGCGAAGGCGACGGCAAACCGCTGCGCACGTTCACGGATGCGCTCATCCAGGCCGTCACCGAGGAGTTCCGGGTGCGTTCCGAGCGCAACGGCGTCTCCCCGCGCATCGACGCCGAGCTGCTGGCTCGCGTCTGGGTCGGCGAACAGGTCGCCGTGCTGCAGTGGTGGGTCGCACCGGACGTTCCCCCGATGCCCGCCGAAGAGGTCGCCCGCATGCTGCTCGACCTCGCCGTGCACGGGCGCTACTGGGCCAGCGGCTTCGACGCCGGCGCGTGAAGCCGCCGCGCGCGGATCGGCCGGCGCTTCGGCTCGCACCGCGCGCCGGCGAGGCGCAGTCGTGCGCGCCGTTCGCGGTGTGCCACCGGGATTCGCCGTCGCCGGTGCGCGTCGCGCTCTTGAGCGCGCCGCGGTTGATCCCTACAGTCCTCAACATCTCGGTTACTAATGGACTTTCTGTCCAATAACGTGCGAGGTCTCTGAACATCGCGGTTCAGCAAGGAGCGGCCCATGACGGCATCGCCCCCGACTCCTTCCGGTGCGGACCTGCTCGCGCGGCTCAACCGGCTCCCCGTGGGCACACCCCACCGCCGTCTCATGGTGCAAGGCGGCCTGGGGCACCTCTTCGAGGCCTACGACGGAGTCCTGCTCGGTTACGCGGCTTCCGCGGTGGTGGCCGCCTGGGCGCTCGACTCCGCCATCGCCGGATGGCTGCTGGCCTCGGTGTTCATCGGCTACCTCGTCGGTGCGCTCGCCGCCGGAGTGCTCGCGGACTGGATCGGCCGTCGTCGGGTGCTCATGTACGCGCTGCTCGTCTACGTCGTGTTCACGCTGTGCGCGGCGTCTTCGTCCGGACCGGGCGAGTTGATCACGTGGCGGATCCTCAGCGGTATCGGCATCGGGGCCGAAGCGACGGCGATCGTGCCCTACATCTCGGAGTTCCTGCCGCAGCGCCACCGCGGTCGCGGTATCGGCCGGACGATGATGTTCCTCGGCATCGGCTACACCCTGGCCGGCATCACCGCGGTCACCGTGATCAGCCCGCAGCCGGAACCGGGCTGGCGGATCGCGTGCATGAGCGGTGCGCTGCCGGTGGTGCTGCTGCTGTGGTGGCGGCGGACGATGGCGGAATCGCCGCGGTTCCTCATCGGCAGGGGCCGGTTCGACGAAGCTCGCGCCATTGTCGAGCGGTTCGAGCGTGAATCCGGCGTCCCGCCCGGTTCGGGCAGTCCGTCCACGGGCGGCAGTCCCGGTGAGCGCGTCGACACCAGCGGGCACGACGGTTCGGGGAATCCGCTGCGCGGTCTGACCGCTCTGTGGGGACCGGGCATGGTTCGCCGGTCCGCAGTGGTGTGCCTGCTGTGGTTCTCCTTCCAGGCGGTGCAGTACGGGTACGGCACGTGGTTGCCCACGCTGCTCGTGCTCAAGGGGTTCACGATCACCAACAGCTTCGCCTTCGCGCTGGCCGGGGCGATCGCGCAAATACCCGGCTACTACCTGGCGGCCTCGATCAGCGAGCGCCTCGACCGCAAGTGGACGATCGTGGTCTTCATGCTCGGCAGCGTCGCCTGCGCTGCGGGTCTCGGTGCGGCCGGCAGCGCCGTCGCGGTCCTCTGCTGCAACATCGCGCTGTCGTTCTGCCTCCACGGCGTGGCCTCGCCGCTGTACACCTACACAGCGGAGATCTACCCCACGGCCGTGCGCACCAGCGGCATGGGGATGGCCAGCGCGGTGGCCCGGGTCGGCGCGATCCTCGCGCCCGTGGTCATCGGCTACGTGCACACCGATCTCGGTTTCGGCGGGGTGTTCGCGATGCTGTGCGGACTGCTGCTGCTCGGCGTCGTCGTGCTCGCCGCGTTCGGCGCGCGCACCGCCGGGCAGAGCCTCGAAGAACTGCAGGGGCCAGCGCGGACGCCCCGGGCGAGCTCGGCCGGGGCGTGACGCGGGGCGGTTCCGCGGCGCACTCCGGTGTCGCAGCACCTGCGCGTCCGCGCGCGAGCGGTGCGGTGCAGCGCCGGCGGGGTTCAGGTCTCCGCGGGCAGCAGGCGGTCCAGGTTCTCCTGCGCCAGCTCCGCCAGGTTCGGCTCACCGCCGTGGTCGCGCCAGATCTCCACGGCGACCCGGAAGGCCGTGGTCGTCGCGGCGGCACCGAGCCGCACCCGCGCGTCGTCGCGCGGGCGTCCGCTGCGTCCGGCGAGGAACCCGGCCAGCAGCGCCTCGAACTCGGCGAGCGCGCTGAGGAACGGGCCTGCCAGCGCCGGCACCTCCGTCAGCAGCCGCACCCGCTGCAGCTGGCGCTCCCGGTCGTCGTCGAAGAGCGGGTCGAGCAGGCGGAACGCGGCGCACACCGAGTCCCGGTACGGCTCGCCGTCCGGCCGCCGGTGCAGTTCCTCCTCGGCGAGCGCGTAGGCGTCGCGCGAGCGGCCGAGCACGACGTCCTCCTTGGCGGTGTAGTAGCGGAAGAACGTGCGCCGGGAGACCAGGGCCTCCTCGCAGACGGCGTCGATGGGTGTCGCGTCGTAGCCGTTCTCGGTGAACAGGCGGATCGCGGTGTCCTCGATCGCGGCTCTCGTCAGCGCCTTCTTGCGCTCGCGCAGGTCCATGGTGTCCGGATCCTCCCCTTCTCGTCCGAAACATGCTACCGCATTGACAAGTGGCACGGTGTGTCATTTGCTGGAGGTGCCTCGGGCAGTACCGGGGTGAGCCGCGTCCGCAGGGAAGGAGCAGGAGGATGGCATCCGGGTTCACCGTCGACGAGGTCGATTTCGAAGCCTTCTACCAGGGGAAGTCACCGGTGGAAGGAGTGGAGGTGCCGTTCGGTCGGGTCCCGTGGGACATCGGCGAGCCGCAACCGGCCGTGGTGGCCGCCGCCGACGCCGGGCAGCTGCGCGGAGCCGTGCTCGACGCGGGCTCCGGCACCGGGGACAACGCGATCTTCCTCGCCGACCGCGGGATCGCGGTGACCGGGGTCGACGGGTCCGAGACCGCTGTGGCCACGGCCCGCCGGCGGGCCGAGGAGCGCGGCGCTGACATCGACTTCGTGCACGCCGACGTCACGACGATGGACGGCGTGCCGGGCCCGTTCGACACGGTGCTGGACAGCGCGCTGTACCACTGCCTCGACCAGGAGGAGCGCTCCGCCTACTCCGCGGCGCTGCACCGGGTGACCGCCCCGGACGCCGAGCTGCACGTGTTCTGCTTCGCAGATCGCGGCGAGGGCTTCCGGATGGCGGATTCGATGACGGTCAGCCCCGCGGACCTGCGCGAGCACCTCGGCGCCCACTGGGACGTCCGGGAGATCGCGGAGACCGAGTACACCACGGCGTTCACCGTCGAGGAGCTCGAGCGGACCGGGCTGGAGGCGCTGCACCAGGCGGGGATGACCGTGAACCCGGAGGTGGCGAGCACTGATGAGCGAGGCCGGATCCGCGGGCGGATGTGGCACCTGCGCGCCGTGCGCCGCTGAGCGGGCGGCAGACGTCAGCGCGCGCGGTGCGCCGGGCCGTGCGCGCTGACGTGCTCTCACGAGCACCCGGCGGTGGTGTCCGGACCGGGGGCGGTCACCGTCACGGGGCGGGCGGTGCGGAGCGCAGACCTCCGAGCAGGCGGCGCAGCACCGCGGCGTATTCGGCGTGCAGCCGGGCCTGGTCCGCCGCCTCGGGTGATCGCGGGCCTCACAGCCGGAACAGGCGCGCCGCGTTGTCGTGGCAGACCGCCCGCAGCCAGTCGGCGCCGAGGTCCAGCCGGGCCAGCGCCTCGAGGGCGTGCGAGTACGGGTAGGGGATGTTCGGGAAGTCGGTGCCCAGCAGGATGCGGTCGCCCAGGGCGGACAGTCGGGGCAGCAGCGCGCGCGGGAACGGCGCCTCCTCCTCGATGAAATCGGTGAACACCATGGTCGTGTCCAGCAGCACGCCCGGGTGCTCCGCGGCCAGGTCGAGGAACTCGCGGTACTCCGGCATGCCCAGGTGCGCCACCACCAACCGCAGCCGCGGGTGCCGGGAGAGGAGGCGCCGGATCGGCTCCGGTCCCGTGTGCGTGCCGGGCCGGGGGCCGGATCCGCAATGCGTGACCACGGGAACGCCCGCCTCGGCCAGCTGCCCCCACACCGGGTCGAGCACCGGGTCGTTCGGATCGTAGTCGCCGACCTGGATGTGCGACTTGAACACGCGGGCGCCGCTTCCGAGCGCCCGGCGGACGTAGTCCGCGGCCCCGGGCTCCGGGAAGAACGTCGCGGTGTGCAGGCATTCCGGTGTCCGCGCGGCGAAGTCGGCGCTCCAGGAGTTCAACCACTCCGCCATGCCCGGCTTGTGCGGGTACACCATGGAGGTGAAGGCGCGCAGGCCGAATCCGCGCACCGTCTCCAGGCGCGCGTCCTCGTCCTGCCGGTACCGGACCGGCCACGGTCGCCCGACCAGCGGCCCCGCGGCGGCGAAGTACTCCCAGACCTTCGCCAGCACCCGCTGCGGCATGAAGTGCGTGTGCACGTCGATGAGGCCGGGCAGGCCCAGCTCCCACCAGAACCGGTGCACCGCGGTGCGCTCGTCCGCGTCCACCACCGTCCGCTCCTCCCGTCGTCCTGCGCGCTGCCGCTGCGCAAACGGTCCCTCCCGGCAGTCTCCCAAGCCGCGCAGCGCGGCGGGACGCTGCCCTGCGAGCGCTGCGGAACCGCCCGGTGGGGGCGGGGCGCACCTGCGCTCGCCGCCCGAGCGGTGCCGGGTCCCGCTTACGCTTCGGGTATGGCCACTGAATCGCACGGCCCGCCGCGCAGGGCGGGCGACCCCGTCCGGGCGGGGGTTCCGGAGCACGGTCGCGTTCCGCGCTACTACGCGGTCAAGACCGCGCTGCTGGGGCTGATCGAGGACCTCGAGGAAGGCGCGGAGCTGCCCCCGGAGCGGGAGCTCGCGGAGCGGTTCGACGTTTCGCGGGTGACGCTGCGCCAGGCCGTCGGTGAACTGGTACTGGAGGGGAAGCTCCTGCGCAGGCAGGGGAGTCGGACGGTGGTGGCGGGGCCGAAACTGCTGCAGCCGTTGGCGCTGGTCAGCTACACCGAGGGGATGCGCGCGCAGGGCATCGAGCCGGGGCGCACGCTGATCACCGCGGAGGTGGTGGGGGCCGACGAGCAGCTCGCGGCGGACCTGGGACTGGCCGCCGGCGGGGAAGTGGTGCACCTGGAGCGCGTGCTGCTGGCCGATGGCGAACGCGTCGGCCTGGAGTCGACGTACCTGCCGCGCCGGCGGTTCCCGGACCTGCTCGGCGAGTTCGATCCGGACAGCTCGCTGTACGCGTTCCTGCGGGAGAAGCTCGGAGTCGTCTTCGACGAGGCGGAGGAGCGGATCGAAACGGTGCTGGCCACCCCGCGGGAGGCGTTGCTCATCGGCACGAACCCGTCCGTGCCGATGATCCTGCTGCACCGCGTGTCGTGGTCCGACGACGGGGAACCCGTCGAGCGCGTCCGCTCGCTGTACCGGGGCGATCGGTTCTCCTTCGTGACCCGACTGCGTCCCGGAAACGGCCCCGGCCCCGGAAACGGCCCCGGCTCCTGAGTCAGGGCAGCAAGCCGGTCTCGCGCGCCGCGTTGAGGGTTTGCACCCTGTTGTTCGTGCCCAGCTTGCGCATCGCGGCCTGCAGGTAGGCCCGGACCGTTCCGGGGAGGATCTCGAGCCGTTCGGCGATCTCGCTGTTCTTGCAACCCTCGGCTACCTGGGTGAGCACCGCGAGCTCGCGCGGGGACAGGTGCACCGCCGGTGTTCTCGTGACGCGCTGCAGCGGGCTGCGCATCCGCGCGCAGACGTCCTGCAGCCGCTGCTTGAGCTCTTCGTCGGTGACCGCGTCGGCGATGGCCACGAGCTCGTCGTGCGCGCTGCGCAGGCGCTGCAGGGCGGGAACCGCCCCGCCCGGGGCCTCTCCCGCGGTCCCGGGCACTTCCGGGGTCGCGCTCGGCGCGGCCTGCGCGGTGTCGGCGATCCCGCGGGCGCCGGTGCGCACGGCCCACCGCGCGCACCGGCGCACGGCGAGGTCGGCGGCGCGCACCGTCCGGTCGCCCAGCGGGACGTCCTGGCGCAGCGCCCCGTAGATCACCGCGCGGACGTCCTCGCCGACCGTCAGCGGGACGGCGAAGATCGCGCGCAGCCCCTCGGTCCGCACCTCGGGGTCGTAGTCGTGCGTGATGCCCCGGGCCAGGGTGTAGTCGCGCACCCACACCGGGCTGCGCATGCTCATCGCCTTGCCACCGAGGCCGAGTCCGCTCCGGATCTCCAGGTCGCGCAGGACTTCCGTGCGCACGCCGCAGGTGCGGGTGATGGTGAACCCCGCCGACTCGGGGGTGGTGATCCCGCCGAAGGTCGCGTCGACTTCGGTGGCGGCTCGGATGTCGGCGAGCACCTGCTCGAGCCGGGCGTGCTCCAGTCCTCTGGGCTGGTGGTCCATGCCTCCCCCTGCACCGCCGGCGGCAGCTGCTCCGGTGCAGCTGATCCCACGAGGGTCCGGGAAGACTACCCAGCGCACAGGGACGTGTCGAGATCCGTTGGCAGCAGCGCGACCGGCCTCCGGCGGGACGGAGCACCGGGGGTTGCACCGCTCCGACCGCGGCGGAAACCCCTCCGGCGCCGCACTACTGACGAACGTCAGTAGTGCGGCGCCGCGTCGGGGCCCATCCTCACCTGCGATCTGTTGCCCCGTGCGAGCTCGCGGACACCCGCCGTGTCGTGCGTGCTGAAAGGAACGATCGATGGCACAGGACTCGCAACCGCCGCACCTGGGGGACGGGCGATCCGATCTGGGGCGGCGCCGGTTCCTGGGCTACCTGCTCGCCGCTCCGACGCTCGTGTCGGCGGCGGAGCTGGTGGCGGGGAGGTCCGGTCCGGAGGCCGCGGCCGCGGTCCACTCCCCACCGCAGCCGGCGGAGATCTACGACCTCAACGACATGCTGACCGATGCGGCCCGGCCCACTTCGAACCTGATCACGGTGCAGGTCAACGACGACGGCACGGTATCGTTCGCCCTGCCCCGCGCGGAGGTCGGGCAGGGGATCACCACCTCCACGGCGATGATCATCGCGGAGGAGATGGACCTGCCGGTGGAGAAGGTCCGCATC
Source organism: Salinifilum aidingensis (assembly GCF_054782015.1). Lineage (NCBI taxonomy): Bacteria > Bacillati > Actinomycetota > Actinomycetes > Pseudonocardiales > Pseudonocardiaceae > Salinifilum > Salinifilum aidingensis. The sequence goes on from NZ_BAAGTH010000004.1 coordinate 199,257, forward strand.
AGCCTCGCCGACGCCCGTCCGGAGCTCGTGTTCAACCAGCTCACCGGAGGGTCGAACACGACGATCGCGACCTACAACCCGATCCGCGTCGCCGCCGCCATCGCCAGGGGGAGCCTGCTGCGAGCCGCCTCGGCCCAGCTCGACGAGGCCGTCGCGAAGCTGACCCCGCACGGAGGTGTGATCAGCGCTCCGGGCGGCAGGAGCGTCGACTACGGGGAACTGGCGGAGAAGGCCGCGGCCGGGCGGACGCGGCAGGTTTCCGCGCAGTTGAAGCCCTCCGCCGATTTCTCGGTGATCGGAAAACCGCAGAACCGCATCGATGCGCGCGACATCGTCACCGGTCGCAAGAAGTTCGCCACGGACCTGCACGTCCCGGATGCGCTGCCGACGATGGTCTGCCGCCCGCCCAGGCTCAACGCGCCCGTCGAGTCGGTGGGCAACCTCGACCGGGTGCGGCGGATGCCGGGCATCACCGACGTCGTGCCCGTGTCGACCGGCGTTGCCGTGCGCGGGAAGACCTTCGGCCAGTGCATCGACGCCGTGCGCGCGCTGGAGGTCTCCTGGGGCGCGGGCAGCGTCGACGGCGAGTCCGACGCGAGCGTGCTGGAGAAGCTGAAATCCGGCGAGGTTCCGCTGGCCGTTCCGGACGTGGACCCCGCGGCGAAGACCCTGGAGGGCGAGTTCACGTTCTACTTCAACAGCAACAGCGCGCTCGAGCCGAACAGCGCGATCGCGGACGTCAGACCCGACCGCGCGGAGATCTGGAGCGGGTTGAAGGTACCGATCGCCGCGCAGGGGCTCATCGCGGAGAAGCTCGGGCTGCCGCAGAACGCGGTCGCGGTCCACGTCACCGAGGGCGGCGGGTCGTTCGGGCGGAAGCTGTTCCACGACGCCGCGATGGAGGCCGCCGAGATCTCGCAGGAGCTCGGCAAACCGGTCAAGTTGATGTGGCACCGCACCGACGACTCCCGCCACGGGCGCACCCACCCGATGAACACCTCCCGGATCCGGGTCTCCTACTCGGGGGAGGACGTGCTCACCTACGAGCAGCGGCACACCAGCGTGGCCACCGATTTCACCCACGGGTTGGGCGAGATCGTCACCGCGATGGCCTCGAAGCTCCCGCCCGGTGCCGCGAACCTGACGCTGTCCGAGACGATCTTCGCCACCACGCAGCACGTGCCCTACGAGTTCGGGGCGGCCGACCAGCTGCTCAACGAGGTGTTCACCTACGACGACTTCCCGACGGGCAGCATGCGCAACGTCTACTCGCCGAACGTGACCTGCGCCCGGGAGCTGATCGTGGACCGGCTCGCCGGTGAGATGGGCGAGGACCCGCGCGATTTCCGCCGCCGGTTCTTCAAGGACGACCGCGCCCGGGCGGTGCTCGACGAGGTGGCCGAAGCCGGGGAGTGGGGCAGGGAGATGCCGGCCGGCACGGCGCAGGGCATCGGGTTCCACGCCGAGTACTACGGGGTGAACGCCGTGCTGGTGGAGATCGACTGCCGCCCGGAGACGACGGGGCGGCGGATCCGCGACGCGGTGACCGGACCGCGGGTGACCAGGGCGGTGTCCGCTGTGGACGTCGGGCTTCCGGTGAATCCGCGGGGGCTGGAGGCCCAGATGATGGGGTGCCTCATGGACGGCATCGCGCTGGCGCTGACCTCGAGCCTGCACCTGCAGGACGGCCTGTTCCTGGAGGGCAGTTGGGACGACTACTTCTACACCCGGCAGTGGAACGTCCCGCCGGAGACGAACATCATCGTCATGCCGCCCACCACCGGCGAGCCCGGCGGTGCCGGCGAGCTCGGCGTCGCCTCCTCGATGGCCGCCGTGGCCTGCGCCTACGCGCGGGCCGTCGGCGAGATGCCCACCAGCTTCCCCATCAACCACGACACGCTCGGGTTCGACCCGAAGCCGAAGGAACCGCCGCTTCCGCCGTCGCCGACGGACGGGCTGAAGTACGCGTACTGAGGAGGAACTCGTGCCGGAACACTCTTTCATCCTGAACGGCGAGCGCGTCACCGTCGACGTCGAGGACGACGTGCGGGTGCTGTGGGTGCTGCGCGACCTCCTCGGCATCACCGGGCCGAAGTACGGGTGCGGCATCAACGTCTGCAAGGCCTGCACGTGCCACTACAACGGCAAGGCGTTCAACCCGTGCTCGGTGCCGGTGTCGGCGATCGGTGAGGACGACGAGATCACGACGATCGAGGGGCTGGCGGACGCGGTCGGCGGGGACCTGCACCCGATGCAGGACGCCTGGCTCGAGCAGGACGTCTCGCAGTGCGGCTACTGCCAACCGGGGCAGATCATGGCCGCCGTCGCCAAGGTCAGGCAGGCGCGGGCCGAAGGCCACGAGGTCCGCGACTCGGACCTCGACGAGATCCGCAACATCTGCCGGTGCGGCACGTACCCCCGCATCCGCGAGGCCATCAAGAAGGGGGCCGGGAGGATGTAGCAGCAGGACGCCGCCGCAGGATCCCCGCGGCGGCCCTCACCTCAGCGCCGCTCCCGCGATGATCCGGAGCACGAGCTCCGCGTCGTGTCGCACCTGCACCAACGCCGGGTCGACGGCATCGTCCTCGCGCCGTCGGCAGACCCCGAACGGACGGTGCGCTACCTCGCGGAGAACAACACTCCCTGCGCTCTCGCCGACCGCGTGCTCGGCGCCGGCCACGACCAGGTGTGCGCCGAGAACACCGAGTCGACCGCGGAGCTGGTTGATCACCTGGCCGGCCTCGGCCACAGCCGCATCGCCTTCATCGCCGGGATCACCGGCCTGAGCACGACCACCGAGCGGCTCGCCGGCTATTGGGAAGGGTTGCGGCGCAACGGCATCACCGCTGTTGCGGACCTGCACCGGGAAGGCTCCTCCGAAGTCGAGTCCGCTCGCCGCGCTGCTGAGGACCTGCTGCGGCTGGAACAGCCACCGACAGCGATCATCACCGCGAACAACGCGATGACCATCGGCTGCATGCACGGGATCCGCAACCTCGGTTGGGCCGTTCCCGACGACGTGGCGCTGGTGGCCTTCGACGACTTCCCCTGGGCCGAGTTGTTCGCACCGCGGTTGAGCGTGATCTCCCAGCCGAGCCACGACATCGGGGCCGAGGCGGTGCGGCTGCTCATCGACCGCCTCGACGACCCCGACCGCGCACCCGTCGAGCGCAGGCTCGAGTCGCGGTTCGTCCACCGCGACTCGTGCGGGTGCCGCCGCTGACCAACGCCGCGACACGGGCGCACCGCCGGCGAGGGGCTCGCCGCGGAAGGGCCTCGTCGGGGCCCTGGTCCGCCCGGTGGGGCCGCGGCGGCGGTGCGGCGGCAACCTCGCGAGGCCTGGGGGCGGGAAGGCCCGAGCGCCGGGACGCCGGGTGGTGCCCGAGCTCCGCTCAGCGCCCGGGCTCGTCGAAATGCCCCTGCAGTGAGCGCCGGGCACCGTCGAGGTGCTCGCGCATCCGCGTCACCGCGCCGTCCGCGTCGCCGGCCGCCAGGGCGTCGAGCACCGCGGTGTGCTCCGCGGCGATCCGGTCGTGGCCGAGGGTGTGGCGCGTCTGCACCATGCACAGGTGGATCTCCCCGCGGATGGCCTGGTACAGGCGGGTGAGGCGGGGGCTGCCGACCGCGTCGACGAGCAGCTGGTGGAACCGCAGGTCGGCTTCGGCGAACGCGCTCGGCGAATCGGTGTCGCGCAGGGCGCTGAAGTCCGTGACGGCGCGTTCGGCCGCACGCACGGGTGCGGTGCCCCGCGCGCCGAGCGCCCGCACGACTTCGAGTTCCAGCGGGGTGCGCACCAGGAAGACGTCCTCGACGTCCGCGGGTCCGAGCTGCGGCACGGTCGCGGGCTTGTTGGCTTCGCGGCGCAGCAACCCCTGCTGGACCAGTGTGGACAGGGCGCTTTTGGCAGTGGGGCGGGAAACTCCGTAGTCCGCGGCGATTTCGTTCTCGGCCAGGGTCGTGCCGGCAGTCAGTTCGCCGTCGAGCACCCGCTCGCGCAGCGAGGCGATGAGCGCGTCGACGACCGACACCGTCGCCAGTGGTTGTCCCGCAGTGCGCGCCATGGCGCCTCCTCGACGATCCGGTCGTTCCTCTCCGGAGCCCCCGCGAACGCCTGCTCGAGCTGTTGACAGTTCGACAGGCAGAGGTCATTGTCTGGCAATCGTACGTGAGATGAGCCACCACGTCTGCCGCTGCTGGACGATCGAGGAGGGCCGATGGAGGCCTACGAGCAGACCTACGCCCCGCTGTGGGGGTCGCTCGGGTGGAGCGCGCTGATCGCCGCTCTGCCGCTGCTGACGCTGTTCGTGCTGCTCGGGGGGATGCGCTGGAAGGCCTGGAAGGCCTCGCTCGTCGCACTGGCCGCGGCCGTCGCCGTGGCCGTGCTCGGCTACGGCATGCCGCCGGTGCAGGCCGCGCTGGCGGGGACCGAGGGTGCCGCGTTCGGGCTGGTGCCGATCCTCTGGATCGTGCTCAACGCGATCTGGATCTACAAGCTGACCGAGCTGACCGGCTGGGACGGAGTGCTGCGCCGGGCTTTCGGTTCGCTGTCGGACGACCAGCGGATCCAGGCGGTGATCATCGCCTTCTGCTTCGGAGCGCTGCTCGAGGCGCTGGCCGGGTTCGGCACACCGGTGGCGGTGTCGGCGGCGATGCTGGTCACGCTCGGGGTGCGGCCCATCCGCGCCGCCGCGGTGGCGCTCGTGGCCAACACCGCCCCGGTGGCCTTCGGCGCGATCGGCGTGCCGATCACCACGCTCGGCGAGGTCACGGGTCTGGACGCGGCCGAGCTCGGCGCCGTGGTCGGCCGGCAGACGCCGGTGCTGGCCGTGGTCGTTCCGCTGATCCTCGTGTTCATGGTGGACGGTCGGCGGGGGCTGCGGCAGACGTGGCCGGCGGCGCTGCTCGGCGGTGCGGTCTTCGGCGTGGCGCAGTTCCTCGCCGCCAACTTCATCGCCTACGAGATCGCCGACGTCGTGGCGGCGTTCGCCGGCGCGTTCGCGGTGGTCGGCCTGCTGCGGGTGTGGCAGCCGAGCGAGCGGCTGGCCGTGACGCGGCAGGTGCCCGTCGTCGCCGGCGGGGACGGCACGGCGCCGAGCGAGGAGTTCGACACCGCCATGGACCGGCGCGAGGGGAAGGGCTCCGCGCTGCGGGCCTTCGCGCCGTACTTGATCGTGGTGGGCCTGTTCGCGGTGACCACCTTCGGGGCGGTGTCGGACTGGCTGTCGGAGCACGCCACGTGGGAGTTCGCGTGGCCGGGTCTGCGCGTGCTCGACAGCTCCGGTGCTCCTGCCTCCAGCACCGCTTTCGAGTTCGAGCTGTTCAACGCGGGCACGGTGCTGCTGCTGGCGGGCGTGCTCACCGCCCTGATCTACCGCGTGCGGGCGGCCCGGGCGCTGCGCAGTTACGGCGACACCCTCGGGCAGTTCCGGTGGACCATCGTCACGGTCTCGTCGGTGCTGGCGCTGGCCTACGTCATGAACTTCTCCGGCCAGACGGTGACGCTGGGGCTGTTCCTCGCCCAGGCCGGCGGCGTGTTCGCCCTGCTGTCCCCCGTGGTCGGTTGGCTGGGCGTGGCCGTTACCGGCTCGGACACCTCGGCGAACTCGCTGTTCGGGTTGCTGCAGATGACGGCTGCCCAGCAGACGGGACTGTCGGAGCAACTGCTGGCCGCGGGCAACAGCTCCGGAGGCGTCGTGGGGAAGATGATCTCGCCGCAGAACCTGGCCATCGCCGCTGCCGTGGTGGGGCTGGAAGGGCGCGAGGGGGAGCTGCTGCGCCGCACCGTCGGCTGGAGCCTGGCGCTGCTCGCCGGCGTCTGCCTGCTCGTGGCGCTGCAGGCCACCCCGGTGCTGGGCTGGATGCTGCCGTGATGGCGGTGTTGTGGATACCACCTTTCCACTCTGATGATAATGGTACCCATTTTCACATATGCTACGAGCATGGATCTTCCCGAACCGGCGGCACCGACGGCAAGCCTGCCCACCTTCCCGCACGCGGCCGACCTCCTCGACGAGCTGCGCCGGCTCAACGACCGGCTGCAGCAGATCGACCTGCGCCCCTCCGCGGAGACCGACGCGCTCTTCGGCCGACTGGTCGAGCTGTGCACCTCGGCCGATGAGCGGACGGCCGGCGAGGTGTTATCCCGACCGGATTCCACCGCGCTGCTGCGCTCCCTGCGCCGGCTCAGCGCTGAAGGGGAGACGCGGCTCGAACAGCACTGGGCGCGCGAGCTGCTCGGGGCGGCCGCACCGTGGGCGGTCCTGAACCGGTTCCCGTACCTGGACAACTACCACGACCTCGTCCGCGTCGAACGCGCCGCGGCCGCCGCCGTCGGTGCGGGCGAACCGCGCTCGGTGGCCTTCCTCGGCGCGGGGCCGTTGCCGTTGACCGGTCTCGTGCACGCCCACCAGCACGGAGCGCGCGTGGTCCACGTCGATTGCGACGAGGGGGCCTGCACCCTGGCCGCCGGGGTCGCCCGCGCGCTGGGGTTGTCCGACCGGGTCGGCACCGTGCACGCCGACGCGGTCGCGGCGGCGCAGCGCGACGACGTCGCCAACGCCGATGTCGTCGTGCTGGCCGCTCTCGTGGGCGAGGACGGCAGCGGCAAGAGGTCCGTGCTCGACGCGCTCGCCCGGCGGCTGCACCCGCGGACGACGCTGCAGGTCCGCTCGGCGCACCGCATGCGCGCCGCCCTGTACCCGGTGATCTCGGCGGACGAGCTGCACGGGTTCCGCCCGCTGCTCGAGGTGCACCCGTGCAACGAGGTCGTCAATTCGGTGCTCGTGGCGCGTCCCGCCTGATCGACGAGCACGTCGGTCTCGCCCGCGGGCGAGACCGACGTGCTCAGCCGCGGCCCGCGCGCGTCAGGCCGGCGACGACGCCGAGCAGGAGCAGTCCCACCACGGGCACGGCCACCGTCCACGGGGCGATTTCGGCGTAGTCGAGCGATTCCGAGAGCATCGCGCCCCACTCGGGCGAGTCGTGCGAACCGGCCAGGCCGAGGAAGCCGAGGCTGGCCAGGGCGAGCGCGTTGTGCGGGATCCTGATCAACGCGTGCCGGGACACGGCCGGGAGCACGGACGGGATCAGGTGCCGCACCAGGATCGTCGCGGTTCCCGACCCGCTGGTCACCGCCGCCTGCACGAACCCGGAGGCGCGGACCTCGGCGGCCAGGGTGCGGCTGTGCACCGCCAGCGGGATCCACGCCACGAGCCCCACGGCCACGGCTGCGCTGAGCAGACCCGGGCCGGTCACCGCAACGAGGATGATGCCCACGAGTACCGGGGGCATCGCGTTGAGCACGTCGGCCACCCCCGCGCGCGAGCGGGTGCCGAGCGTGCCGGCGAGCACGCCGACGACCAGCGCGACGAGGCTCACCGCGAGCGCCACGCCGATGCTCACCAGCGCCCCGTGGGCGAATCGGGCGAGCATGTCGCGGCCCAGCTCGTCGGTGCCGAAGGGGTGCGCCCCCGTCGGCGCGCTCAACCGCTGTTGCAGCACGACGGCGTAGGGGTCGCGCGGCAACCCGACCGCGACGGCCGCGCACAGCACGGTGGCCACGGCCAGCGCCCACCGCGGAGCACCCCGCGCACCCCGAGCGCTCGGGGACATGCCCGCGGTGCGCAGCGCCGGCCCCAGCAGCGCCCGGTGCGCCAGGATGCCCAGCGCTCCCAGCCCGAGTCCGAGGAGGACGAGAACCGCCACGCACGCCTGCACCAGCGGCAGGTCCTGCGCGAGCACTCCCTCCAGCGCGGTCGCGCCCAGCCCGGGGATGGTGAAGATCGTCTCGATGAGGATCCCGGAGCCGAGCAGTCCGACGAACAGCAGCACCACCTGCGGCAGCGCGATCGCGACGGCGCGGTGCGCCAGCGCGCCGGCCAGGGCCGTGCGGCGGAAACCGGCGGCGCGCCACGTGCGCACCCACGGTTCGGCCAGCGTGCTGTCCACGGCGGAGGACAGCACGCGGCTGAGCACGCCGGCCGCGGGCAGGCCGAGCGCCAGGGCCGGTAGCGGGATGTTGCCCGGACCCGACCACCCGGACGTCGGTGCGAGTCCCCAGTGGACGGCCACGACCGTGAGCAGCACCGCCGCCACGAGGAACTCCGGCAGCGCCGCGAGCACTGCGCCAGCAGTCGCCGCGCCGGTGCCGGTCGGCTCTCCGGTGCGGGCGGCGCGCCACAGGCTCGGGGCGAGCACCAGCAGCGCGCCGACGAGGCAGACGGCACTGGCCGCCGCCGCCAAGGTCGCCGAGATGCCCAGCGCCTGCACCACCCCCGGCGCGACGGGGGCGCCGGTGATCCAGGACCGGCCGAAATCGCCCTGCAACGCGCCCGCCAACCAGTTAACCGTACCGGTGAACGGGTCGTCCGGGATGCCGGCCTGCTGCCGGATGCGTTCCAGTACGGCGGGATTGAGCTCCCGCTCGGCCGATCGGGCGCGCAGGATCGTCTGCGCGGGGTCGTCGCCGCTGAGCCACGGCAGCGCGCCGACGAGGAACGCCAGGCCGGTCAGCGAAGCGAGAACGACCAGCGGCCCCCGCAGTGCGGGGGCCGCTGCGGCAAGGCGGAGCGCGGAACTCACGCACCGACCTCCGTTTCCTCGGTGATCAGACGGCGGTCGAAGCTGTCCTCGGCGACGCCGCGCACATTCTGCTGCAGTCCGATGCGGGTGCGCTCGTGCGCCAGCGGGATGACCGCGTCGGTGCCGAGCACGCGTTCGGCGATCCGCGTCGCGTCCTTCTTGCGCTGCTGCGGGTCGGCCCGCGTCGCCTCGGCCACGGCGGCGTCGATGGCCGGGTCGCACAACTGCGAGAGGTTGTAGCTGCCCTCGCACGTCCAGTCCGTGCTCAGGTAGCTCACCGGATCGCCGGTGTCCACGCCGTACGAGCGGGTCCCGATCACGACGTCGTAGGCGCCGCTGAGCAGGTCCGACTCCATCGTGGAGTACTCCTGGACCACGACGTCCTCGACGCGGAATCCGGCGGAGCGCAGCTTTTCGGCGACCACGCTCGCCGTCTCGGGCAGTTCCGGGCGCTCGTCGTAGGTCGCGACCCGGATCGGTTTCCCCTGCGGCTCGTCCGGAGGGGTCTCCCCGCGCTGCGGGTCGTCCTCCGCCCAAGGACTGGCGGGGCCGAACAAGCCGCGAGCCGGGTCGGCCTGTCCGGAGTAGACGGACTCGGCGATCGCCCGCCCGTCCACGGCCTCGCGCGCGGCGGCTCGCAGGCCGGGATCGGTGAACGGCCCCTGCTGCGTGTTCAGGTGGGTGCTGATCAGCCGCGGCAGCGGGAAGTCGAGCACCTTGTGGTCGGACAGCGTGGCCGTTTGCGAGGCCGGAACGGCGTCGACGACGTCGACTTCGCCGGCGCGCAGGGCCTTCACCCGGGTCGAGCCGTCGGCGATGAACCGCACGTCCACTCCTGAGGACTTCGGCGCACCGTCCCAGTACTCCTCGTTGGCGCTGAGCGCCGCGCCCGTGCTCCCGTGCACCTCGTCGAGCACGTACGGTCCGGTGCCCGCCCGCACCGGATCGGGGGCCTCCGGGTCCTCGCGGTAGGCGGCGGGGGCGAGGATGGCGAGTTCCGGCGCCGAGAGCCGGTGCGCCAGGATCGGATCGGGCCGCTCGGTGGATACTTCGAGAGTGCGTTCGCCGGTGGGATTCGCGTTCAGCTCCACGCCGTCCAGCGAGCGGGGCGGCGTCGGGGCTTCGGCGGCGTGCCGGAGCGCGGCCGCGGTGTTCTCGGCGGTGAGCGGTGTGCCGTCGTGGAAGGTGACTCCGGGCCGCAGCGTCAGCCGCAGCGTGTCCGGCTCGGTGCGCTCCCAGCTTTCCGCGAGTCCGGGCTGCGGCGATCCGCTGTCGTCCATGACGGTGAGGGTCTCGGTGGCTCCGATCTTGCTCAGCAGCACGGCGTCGTCGCTGTAGGGCGACATGTCGGCGGCGGGTTGGAAGGCCAGCCCGACGCCGATGCGGTCGTCCGCGCCGTCACCGCCGGTGTTGGCGAAGCAGCCGGAGAGCATCAGCGCTGTTCCTAAGAACACCGCCGCGTCGCGGATGCGTTTCGTGCGCGCGAGCACGGGCGCACACCTCCTTCGGGTGGGGGAAAGCTTCCGCACACTATCGAAAATGGTTTTCAATTTGAAAGCCTGCGGGAGAGCGACAGCAGAGTGATCCCGCCCACGGCCGGCAGTGCGGCCAGCACGAGCCACGGCACCGGGGCGGCGGGATTGGGATGCGCGGCCATGTCCAGCAGGCCACCGGCGATCCCGCTGCCGATCAGCACGGCGAGCCCGCCGGCGGAGGCCAAGAAGCCGTAGTACGAACCGAGGTTGTCCTCGCCCGCCAGCCGCGGCACCAGGTCCTGCGCCAGCGGTACCGCGAGCATCTGACCGCACGTCAGCAGCACGACGAACATCACCGCGGGCAGCACGTCGAACGGAGCCGGCTCCCACGGCGTCCAGGCGGCCACCGCGGCGAAGGCGGAGCTGAGCAGTCCGAAGCCGAGGGGCAGGGCCCGCGTCGCGCCCAGCCGCGAGCGCGCCCAGGTCGCCACCGGCAGCTGGCCGACCACGACGATGAGGGAGGCCAGCGCGAACATCCAGCCCAGCGCCGACTCCGCGCCGACGCGTCCGAGTTCCGCGGGAAGCGCCAGGTAGAGCTGATTGTAGCTGAGCAGGTAGGCGCTGTAGGCAGCGGCGAAGACGAGGAACGTGCGGTTGCGCGCGATCCGCGACCAGCCCTGCAGCAGCGGGCGGCGGCCGTTCCCGCTGCTGAGCGGCAACCAGCGCGCGTGCGCTGCGAGGACGAGCACGAACACGCCCGACGCGATCCAGCAGGTCAGTCCGAAGTCGACGGTTAGGAGCGCGGAACCGAGCAGTGGTCCGGTGACCGATCCGATTTCGCCGAAGATGGCGAACAGCCCGAACAACTCGGTGCGGGTGATGGTACCCCGCTGCTCCAGATCGGAACCGTAGGAGGCCAACGCCGACTCCACGGCGGGGGAGAAAAGCGCGGCGGCGAATCCGATGAGGACGGTACCGATGATCACCGTGGAGAAGGCGGAAGCGGTTGCCAGCACCACGAAACCGAGGACGCGCAGGGCGCAACCGGCGAGGACGGTGGGGCGCACGCCGTAGCGGTCGGCCAGGGCACCGCCCACGACGAACATTCCCTGCTGGCTGAACGTGCGCACACCGAGCACGATTCCGATCGCCCAACCGGCCATCGCCAGGTCCTCGGACAGGTGCACGGCCAGGAACGGGACCACGAGGTAGAACCCGATGTTGAACACCATCTGCGTGGCCAGCAGCAACCGGACGATCCCGGGTAGCCGGGCCACATGGCCGAGCAGGGACCAGCGCTGCACGAGCGCCTCACGCCGAGTGCTGGTAGTGGTCAAGGAGCAGCTCCTTCGGAAAGTCGCGGGGTTTCAAGCGGAGTCCAGGCGCGGGATGGCGCTGATCAGGGCACGGGTGTAGTCGTTCCCGGGCGAGCGGAACACGTCCTCGGTGCGGCCCTCGTCGACGATCCGGCCGCGCCGCATGACCACCACCCGGTCGCAGGCTTCGCGCACCGCCGCGAGGTCGTGCGTCACCAGCAGCAGGCCGAGACCGTTGTGCTCGCACAGTTCGCGCAGCAGGCGCAGCACGTGCAACCGCACGGAGGCGTCCAGCGCGCTCACCGGTTCGTCGGCGAGGAGGAGCCGGGGTTCCGGGGCCAACGCGCGGGCGATCGCGATGCGCTGGCGCTGACCACCGGAGAACGAGTCGGGATACCGCTCGGCCGCCTCCGGTGCCAGGCCGACGGTCCGCAGCACCTCGGCGACGCGCTGGTCGTGCGGTCCGGGAACTCCGAGACCGCGCAGCGGTTCTGCGACGGCGGTGCCGACGCGCATCCGCGGGTTCAACGAGGACCAGGGGTCCTGCGGCACGGCCTGCACCTCGGAGCGGTACCACCGCAGCCCTCGCGCACGTCCGGTCCGCACCGCGCGACCGCCGTAGGTGACGCGGCCCTCGTCCGGGGTTTCGAGGCCGAGCAACAACCGCAGCAAGGTCGACTTGCCGCCGCCCGATTCGCCGACGAGCCCGACGCGCTCACCGGGGGCCAGCTGCAGCTCCACCCCGTCGACAGCGCGGACGCGGCGGCCGGGCCGGAGCGGTCCCGCGTGCGGATCCCGGTACGTGCGGAGCAGCCGCGTCGCCTGCAGGGTGCTCAAGTCGTGACCTCGCGATCCGCGTCGTCGTTGAGGGCCAGGGCGCTGTCGACGAGCGCGGCCGTGCGGGGGTGCTGCGGGCGGTGCACCAGTTCGCGCACGGAGGTGTCGTCGACGACGGCGCCCTCGTGCATCACCGCCACGCGCGAGCACAGCTGCGCCACGACCGGCAGGTCGTGCGAGATGAACAGCAGCGCCGGGCCGTCGTCACCGCTGGTGACCTCGTCGAGCAGGTCGAGGATCTCCGCCTGCACCGTCACGTCGAGCGCCGTGGTCGGCTCATCGGCCACGAGCACCGTCGGCCGGCAGGCCAAGGCCATCGCCAGCGCGACGCGTTGCCGCTGCCCGCCGGACAGCTGCGGCGGTGCGCACCGGGCCACGCGTGCCGGTTCCGGGAAGCCGACGCGGGAGAGGAGTTCGCGGGCGGCTGCGCGCGCTTCGGACGACCGCATGCCGCGGTGGGTCCGCAGCGGGGCGGCGATCTGACGCTGCACCCGCACCAGCGGGTTCAGGGAGGCCACCGCGTCCTGGAAGACCATGGCGATCGAGGAGCCGCGCAGTCGTGCCCACTGCGCTTCGGGCAGGCCCAGCAGCTCGCGTCCACCGAGCCGCACGCTGCCGGTGGTCCGCGAGCCAGGTGGGAGCATGCCCAGCAGGGAAAGGGCGGTCAGGGACTTGCCGGAGCCCGACTCGCCGATCACGCCGAGCCGTTGGCCGGGGTGCAGGCGGAAGTGCGCGTCGTCGACGAGCCTCCGGTCGCCGATGTCGACGGAGAGGGCCTCGACCTCGAGGGCGGGAGGCCGCTCGTCCGCCCCGTTCGTCGGAGTCGTGGCTGGGTGGGGCTGATCAGCTGTCACGGAACAATGATAATCATTTGCAAGAGCAGTGGAAGTGCGGCCTCCGGCTTCCCGCTCGCTTGGCCGTGCACCCTGCTGACCAGGTTGGAAGCGCTGTGCGTCCGGACTTCTAGCGCCCGCTGTTCGGTTGTGTCAACCCGTCCGCTTCGTCGGCATGGGACCTGCGCCACATAGAATGCCCGCCATGGCACTTGTGGAACGTTCTCTGTTGGGCCCGGGGCCGTCGAACGCCTACCCCGAGGCGACCGCGGGTCTGGCGAGCCCGATGCTCGGGCATCTGGATCCCGAGTTCCTCGCGATGCTGGACGAGACCGGTGACCGCCTGCGGCAGGTGTGGGGGACGCAGAACCTGCGCACCCTCCCCCTCTCCGGGACCGGTTCACTCGGAATGGAAGCCGCCTTCGTCAACTTCGTGCGTCCCGGTGACGTCGTGGTCGTGGCGGTGAACGGACTGTTCGGGGAGCGGATGTGCGACGTCGCTTCCCGCTACGGCGCCGAGGTGGTCCGCGTGGACCACGCCTGGGGCCAGCCCGTGGACGTCGACCGCGTCCTCGAGGCGCACCCGTCGCCGTCCCTCGTCGCCGCCGTGCACGCCGAGACGTCCACGGGCGTGCGCAGCGACATCAAGCGGCTCGGCGCCGAGCTGCGCCGGCGCGACGACCGCGCGCTCCTGCTCGTCGACTCCGTGACCTCGATCGGTGGCGAGCCGATGCAGCTCGACGAGTGGAACGTGGACATCGCCTACGCCGGCACCCAGAAGTGCCTCGGCGTGCCGCCGGGGCTCGCGCCGTTCACGGTTTCCGAGCGGGCGTGGAACCGCCGGGTGGAGCGGCCGACGACCTGGTACCTGGACCTCGGGCTCATCGGTGACTACGTGACCGGCGGGTCCTCCGGAGGCCGCGCGTACCACCACACCGCCCCCACGGCGATGGTCGCGTCCCTGCACGGCGCGCTCGGGCGCGTGCTGGAGGAGGGCATGCCCGCCGTGGCCGAGCGGCACCGCTCGGCCGGGGAGGCGCTGCAGGCGGGCCTGCAGGAGATGGGCCTGGAGCTGTTCGCCGCGGAAGGGCACCGGCTGCACCAGCTCACCAGCGTGGTCGTGCCGGAGGACGTGGACTCCGCCGACGTGCGCAAGCAGCTGCTCACCGACTACGGGATCGAGATCGGCGGTGGCGCCGGTCCGTACGCCAACAGCGTGTGGCGCATCGGTCTCATGGGGCCGAACGCGTGCCTGAACCGCGTTGAGCTGCTGCTCGGCGCTCTGCGCAGGGTTCTCGGACGCTGACCTCGCGGTGGGCGCGCGGCGGGCCACCGGCTCGGCGGGGTCCGCCGCCGAGCCGGGTTCCGGCCTCCGCCGCAGCCGCGCGGAGGCAGCGCGGTCGCACGGGGCGCACCGGACCCGTTCGCGGGACCGGTGCGCCCCACGTCTGCGCCGGTCGCCGCCGGCTGCGCGCCGGGAGGCGACCGCTCACCGGCCGCTGCCGGACGTCTCCGCGGCCTCGCTCGCAGCGGTGCGGCCGCGCCGGCCCCGCCAGTACCGCCACAGGCGTCGCGCGACCTCGCTGAGCAGCATCAGCGCGCAGGCCAACCCGATGCCGAACGCGAGGGAGGAGAGCCCGTCGCCGCCGAACGCGGCACCGCCGAGGTAGCCCACGAGCGTCCACCCGGTGGCCCAGAACCCGGCGGCGAGGACGTCGAACAGCGCGAACTTCCGCCGCGGGTAGCGCACCCCGCCGAGGGTGAGGGTGGTCGCGGTGCGCACCCCGGGGACGTACCGGGACGCGAGCAGCACCTGCCCGCCGCGCTCGGTGAGGGTGGCATCGGCCCAGGCGAAGGCCGCCCGGCCGCGGGGGCGGGAGCGCAGGCGGGCGGCCAGCCACTGGCCGAACGGGCTGCGCCCGATCAGGTACGCGACGTGGTCGCCGAGGAACGCGCCCGCCGTGCCCGCGGCGATGATCGCCGGCAGGTCGGGGGAGTGGGAGCCGGCGAGCACGGCCGCCGTGACGAGGGCCGTCTCGCCCGGGACGACGGGGAAGAACCCGTCGAGCCCCGCGAGGGCGAGCAGCACCAGGTACACCCAGGGCGAGGCGATCACCTGCTCGAGCAGGTCCAGTGCGGCACCGCTCACGCGTCCGCCCCCTGCGCCCGGACCCCCGCGGGAAGGCGCGGGGGCGGGGCGGCCGCGGCGACCGGCGGCCGCGGCGGGGAGTGCTCGGTGCGTGCGGTGGTGGGACGGGCATCCATGCCCCCAGTTCACCTGCCACCCCCGGCCGCGCGCATCCGGGCGCATCCGGATTTCCCCCTGAGCCGCCCCGCGTCGTGGGCTATGTCTCGGCGAGCTGCTCCCGGATGCGGTATTTGAGCACTTTGCCCGTGGTGTTGCGGGGCAGGGACTCGGTGAGCTCCAACCGCAGCGGGATCTTGTACCCGGCGATCTTGTCGCGGGCGAACTCCCGCAGCTCGTCCAGCGTGAGCGTGGCTCCGGGCCGCGTCGCGACCACGGCGGTGACCGCCTCGCCCCACGTGCCGTGCGGGGTGCCGAGCACGGCGACCTCGGCGACGGCGGGGTGGCCGTAGAGCACGTCCTCGACCTCGGCGGGGTAGACGTTCTCGCCACCGGAGATGATCATGTCCTTGACGCGGTCCACGATCCACACGTAGCCCTCGTCGTCGGTGGTGCCGAGGTCGCCGGTGTGGAACCAGCCCTCGGCGTCGATGGCCGCCGCGGTGGCCTCCCGGTTGCGCCAGTAGCCGGCCATCACCTGCGGTCCGCGCACGCAGACCTCGCCGGTCCCGCCGGCGGGCACGGGCGTGTTGTCCGAGTCGACCAGCCGCACCTCCGACAGCGGCAGCACCTGGTGGCCGGCCGCCCCGATCTTCACGTCCACCTCGTCGGTGCGCAGCACCAGCGCCAGCGGGGCCGTCTCGGTCAACCCGTAGCCCTGCGCGAACGGGACGCCGCGCTCGCCGAAGCGGTGGATCAGCGCCTCCGGCACCGGTGCCCCGCCGCAGACGAAGTAGCGCACGCTCGACAGGTCGGTCGTGGCGAACTCGGGGACCTGGCTCATGAACAGGAACATCGCGGGCACGCCGAACATCGTGGTCACCCGGTGCTCGGCGATGAGCTCCAGCGCCCGGGACGGGTCGAACGCCGGCGTCAGCACCACGTGCCCGCCCTTCTGCAGCGTGATCAGCGTGGTGACGTTCAACCCGCCGATGTGGAACAGCGGCGCGCACACCAGCGACACGTCGTGCTGGCTGGTGTCGAAGGTCAGCAGCGCGTTGACGTTGTTCCAGAACAGGTTGCCGTGGGTGAGCATCGCGCCCTTGGCGCGGCCGGTGGTGCCCGAGGTGTACATGATCACGGCGACCTCGTCCGGTCCCGGGTGCACCGGGTCGCTCAGCGGTTCCCGCGCGGCCAGCAGCTCCTCGAACGTCTCCCACCCGGGCACCGGGGTCAGCGCGATCCGGCGCCGGGGGACCTCCCCGCTGGCCGCCGCGTCGACCACGGCGGTGCGGTCGGCGTCGGCGAGCACGGTGTGCACCTCGGCGTCGGTGAGGATGTGCGCGAGCTCGGGAGCGGTCAGCCGGAAGTTCATCGGGACGAACACGGCGCCGATCCGCGCGGCGGCGAACAGGGAGACGAGGAACGCCGGATCGTTCAGGCCGACGTAGCCGACCCGGTCGCCGTGCCGCACCCCGCCGTCGGAGAGCTCGGCGGCGAGCCGGTCGATGCGGTCGGCGAACTCGCGGTAGGTCAGGGTGGTGCCGGTGAAGGTGATCGCGGGCAGGTGCGGATTCGCGGCGGCTCGGCGGGGGATCCACGAGCCGAGGTCCATCGGGGGCTGCGCGGTGGTCATCGATGAGCTCCTCGCTGGGCGGGCGGCGGGGATCAGCGGTGCGGTCGGTGCTCGTCGCGGACGCGGTGCTGCTGGATCTTTCCGGGGGCCGTCTTCGGCGGGGCACCGGCGGAGGTGCACTGCTCGGGGAGCTGGGGCCGGTGACCCCGCGGCGGGCGCGCCGGTCCTCGTGCGCTCCCTCCGGCGACTCCCCCGGGGCGCTGTGCGTTATATCACAATGAAGGTATCGTAGTTCCCCGGAAGAAACAATCAAGCACGCTTGATTTTTCTCGCTGAGCGGTGCCACGCTCCGATGTGTGACGGACACCGCAGCGCTGCTCGACGACCTGCGCGCCGAGGGCGAGGACCTCGACGCCCTGGTCGCCGGCCTGGCGCACGACCGGTGGGCACTGCCGACCCCGGCCCCCGGCTGGACCATCGCGCACCAGATCGCCCACCTGACCTGGACCGATGTGGTCGCGCTGGAGTCGGCCACCGACCCGGTCGCGTTCGCCGCGACCGTTGAGCGGGCGCGGCAGGACCCCACCGGGTTCGTCGACGAGGCCGCCGCGGAGCGTGCGCGCAGCAGGCCGGACGCGCTGCTGGCCGAGTGGCGCGCGGGCCGCGAACGGCTGATCGCGGCGCTGGGCTCCCTGCCCGCCGGCCGCAAGCTCGACTGGTTCGGCCCGCCGATGGGCGCGGCGTCGATGGCCACCGCGCGGCTCATGGAGACCTGGGCGCACGGCCAGGACGTCGCCGACGCGCTCGGCGAGCCGCGCACGCCGACGGCCCGGCTCGAGCACGTCGCCCACATCGGCGTGCGCACCCGCGACTTCGCCTACGCGCTGCACCGGCACTCCCCGCCCGCGGAGCCGTTCCGCGTCGAACTCACCGGTCCGGCAGGCGAGCAGTGGACCTGGGGCCCGGCCGACGCCGCCCAGCGCGTGACCGGCCCGGCGCTGGACTTCTGCCTGCTGGTCACCCAGCGCCGCCACCGCGACGACCTCGCGGTGACCGCCACCGGCCCCGACGCGGCCCACTGGCTCACCATCGCCCAGGCGTTCGCCGGCGCTCCCGGAAGGGGCAGGAAGGCAGGGCAGTTCGCATGACGCAGCCCCGGCCGCTGGCCGCCGACCCCGAGCTCATCCGCATCGGCAACTGCTCCGGCTTCTACGGGGACCGGTTCGCCGCCATGCGCGAGGTGCTCGACGGAGGCGAGCTCGACGTGCTCACCGGCGACTACCTCGCCGAGCTCACGATGCTCATCCTCGGCCGCCACCGGATGAAGGACCCGGACCTCGGCTACGCCAGGACATTCCTCCGGCAGCTGGAGGAGTGCCTCGGCCGCGCCGTCGAGCGCGGTGTGCGCATCGTCGCCAACGCGGGCGGGCTCAACCCCGCGGGACTCGCCCGGCAGCTGCGCGAACTCGCCGAACGGCTCGGCGTCGCGGCGCGGATCGCGCACGTCGAGGGCGACGACCTCACCGAGCGGGCCACCGAGCTCGGACTGGGCGAACCGCTCACCGCCAACGCCTACCTCGGGGCCTGGGGCATCGTCGAGTGCCTCCAGGCCGGGGCCGACGTCGTCGTCACCGGACGCGTCACCGACGCCTCGCTCGCCGTCGCACCCGCCGCGGCGCACTTCGGCTGGCAGCGCACCGACCACGACGCGCTCGCCGGCGCGGTCGCCGCCGGGCACGTCATCGAGTGCGGTGCGCAGGCCACCGGCGGCAACTACGCCTTCTTCACCGAGGTCCCGGACATGACCCGCCCCGGCTTCCCGCTGGCGGAGATCCGCCGGGACGGCTCCAGCGTCATCACCAAGCACGCGGGTACCGGCGGTGCGGTCACCACCGACACGGTCACGGCGCAGCTGGTGTACGAGATCCAGCACGCGAACTACGCCGGACCGGACGTGACCACCCGCCTCGACACCCTCGAGCTCGCACCGGCCGGAACCGACCGCGTGCGCCTCTCCGGCGTTCGCGGCGAAGCACCACCGCCCGAGCTGAAGGTCTCGCTGAACGCGCTCGGCGGCTTCCGCAACGAGGTGGATTTCGTCCTCACCGGACTCGACATCGACGCCAAGGCCGAACTCGTGCAGGAGCAGCTCACCAGCGGGCTGCAGCAGCAACCCGTCGAGCTGACCTGGACGCTCGCGCGGCTCGACCGCGCCGACGCGGAGACCGAGGAGCAGGCCAGCGCCATCCTGCGCTGCACGGTCCGCGATCCGGACGCGGACGTCGTCGGCCGCGCGTTCTCCGGCGCCGCCGTGGAGCTCGCCCTGGCCAGTTACCCGGGTTTCAGCCTCACCGGCGCCCCGGGCGAAGCCTCGCCGTACGGGGTGTTCACCCCCGGACACGTGGACCCGGCCGAGGTCGCGCACACCGCGGTGCTGCCCGACGGCAGCCGCGTGGACGTCCCGCCCGCGGCGGTGACGCGCGCGCTCGCACCGCCGCCCGAACCCGAACTGCCGCCGGCACCTCCCGCGGGGCCGTCCCGCCGCGTGCCGCTGGGCGCGCTCGCCGCTGCCCGCAGCGGCGACAAGGGCGGCGACGCGAACATCGGCGTCTGGGTGCGCACCGACGAGCAGTGGCGCTGGCTGGTGCACACCCTCACCGTCGAGCGGCTGCGCGCGCTGCTGCCGGAAACCGCCGAGCTGGACATCGACCGGACCGCGCTGCCGAACCTGCGCGCGGTCAACTTCGTCATCACCGGGATCCTCGGGCGCGGCGCCGCCGAGCAGGCCCGGTTCGACCCGCAGGCCAAGGGACTGGGCGAGTGGCTGCGGTCCCGGTACATCGACGTTCCCGAGGAGCTGCTGTGACCACGTGGGACACCGACCAGCGGCGGGAGCTGCGCGCCACCGTCCGGCGGTTCGTCGACGGCGACGTGCTGCCGCACCAGGACGAGTGGGAGCGCGCCGGCGAGCTGCCGCGCAGCCTGCACCGGAGGGCCGGCGAGCTCGGCCTGCTCGGGGCGAGCTTCCCGATCGAGGTCGGCGGAGGCGGCGGGGACCTCGTCGACGCCGCCGTCATCGCCGAGGAACTGCACCGCGCGGGAGCCGCCGGCGGCCTGTTCGCCTCGCTGTTCACCTCCGGCATCGCGCTGCCGCACATGGTCCGGGCCGGCGACGAGGAGCACGTCGAACGCTGGGTGCGGCCCACGTTGGACGGTTCCAAGATCGGTTCGCTGGCGATCACCGAACCCGGCGGCGGATCCGACGTCGGGCACCTGACCACCCGGGCCGAACGCGACGGGGACGACTACGTCGTCAACGGCGCCAAGACGTTCATCACCTCCGGCTGCCGCGCGGACTTCGTGGTCACCGCGGTGCGCACGGGAGGGCCGGGCGCCGAGGGCATTTCGCTGCTCGTGGTCGACACGGACACCCCCGGCTTCACCGTCAGCCGCAAGCTGGAGAAGATGGGCTGGAACTGCTCCGACACGGCCGAGCTGTCCTTCGCCGACGCGCGCGTGCCCGCGGCGAACCTCGTGGGCGCGGAGAACTCCGGATTCCTGCAGATCGCCCGCGCCTTCGTGACCGAGCGGCTCAGCCTCGCCGTGCAGGCCTACTCCAGCGCGCAGCGGTGCCTGGAGCTGGCCGAGCAGTGGTGCCGCGACCGGGAGACCTTCGGGCGCCCGCTGATCAGCCGCCAGTCCGTGCAGAACACGCTCACCGAGATGGCGCGCGCGATCGACGTGGCCCGGGTCTACACCCGTCAGCTCGCCGAACGCGCCGCGGGCGGCGAGGAGGACCTGACGGTGGAGACCTGCTTCGCCAAGAACACGGCCGTGCAGGCCGGGGAGTGGGTCGTCGACCAGGCCGTGCAGCTGTTCGGCGGGCTCGGCTACATGCGCGAGTGCGAGATCGAGCGCCAGTACCGCGACATGCGCATCCTCGGCATCGGCGGCGGCACCAGCGAAATCCTCACCGGCCTCGCAGCGAACCGATTGGGGTACCGGGCATGACCGTTCTGCAGTCCGCACTGGACACCTCCTCCGCCGACTTCACCACCGCGGAGGAGGCGATGCGCACCAAGCTCGACGAGGTCGAGGCCGAGCACGCCAAGGCGCTCGCCGGCGGGGGAGAGGACAAGGTGCGGCGCCACCGCCGGCGCGGCAAGCTCACCGCGCGCGAGCGCATCGAGATGCTGCTCGACGAGGACTCGCCGTTCCTGGAACTGTGCCCGCTCGCGGCCTGGGGCAGCGACTTCCAGGTGGGCGGCTCGATCGTGACCGGCATCGGCGTGGTCGAGGGCGTGGAGTGCATGCTCGTCGCCAACGACCCGACCGTGCGGGGCGGCAGCAGCAACCCGTGGACGATGCGCAAGTCCTTCCGCGCCCACGAGGTCGTCATGCGCAACCGGCTGCCCGTGATCGCCCTGGTCGAGTCCGGCGGGGCGGACCTGCCGACGCAGAAGGAGGTGTTCGTCCCCGGCGGGCGCATGTTCCGCGACATCACCCAGGCCTCGGCCGCCGGCATCCCCACCATCGCGCTCGTGTTCGGCAGCTCCACCGCGGGCGGCGCCTACATCCCCGGCATGTCCGACCACGTGGTCATGGTCAAGGAGCAGTCCAAGGTGTTCCTCGGCGGGCCGCCGCTGGTGCGGATGGCCACCGGCGAGGACTCCGACGACGAGGCCCTCGGCGGTGCCGACGTGCACGCGCAGAGCTCGGGGCTGGCCGACTACTACGCCGTCGACGAGCCCGACGCCGTCCGCATCGGACGTTCCATCGTCAAGCGCCTCAACTGGCGGAAGAAGGGACCGGCGCCGCGCGCGGAGGTGGCGGAACCCCGCTACAGCAGCGAGGACCTGCTGGGCGTGGTGCCGGCGGACCTGAAGGTGCCGTTCGACCCGCGCGAGGTCATCGCCCGCATCGTCGACGGGTCCGACTTCGACGAGTTCAAGGCCCGCTACGGGTCCAGCCTCGTCACCGGTTGGGCCGAACTGCACGGCTACCCGATCGGCGTCCTCGCCAACCACCACGGCGTCCTGTTCTCCGCGGAGGCGCAGAAGGCCGCCCAGTTCATCCAGCTGGCCAACCAGACCGACACGCCGCTGCTGTTCCTGCACAACACCACCGGCTACATGGTCGGCCAGGAGTACGAGCAGGGCGGCATCATCAAGCACGGCGCGATGATGATCAACGCCGTGTCCAACTCGACCGTGCCGCACCTCTCGGTGCTCATGGGCGCTTCCTACGGCGCGGGCCACTACGGCATGTGCGGCCGCGCCTACGACCCCCGCTTCCTGTTCTCCTGGCCCAGCGCCAAGTCCGCCGTCATGGGGCCCGCGCAGCTGGCCGGCGTCATCTCGATCGTCAGCCGCGCGGCCGCCGAAGCGAAGGGCCAGCCGTTCGACGAGGAAGCCGACGCAGCCACGCGGGAGGCCGTGGAGAACCAGATCGAAGCCGAGTCGCTTCCGCTGTTCCTGTCCGGTCGGCTCCACGACGACGGCGTCATCGACCCGCGGGACACCCGCACGGTGCTCGGGATGTGCCTGTCGGCCATCCACAACGCCCCGATCGCAGGCGCCGAGGGCTTCGGCGTCTTCCGGATGTGAGGAGCTTCGGCCATGTCCGACGTCCCCGCCGCGCCGATCACCGACCTCCTCGTCGCCAACCGCGGGGAGATCGCCCGGCGCGTCTTCGCCACCGCCCGCCGCATGGGACTGGGCACCACCGCCGTGTTCTCCGACGCCGACGCGGCCGCCCCGCACGCCCGGGAGGCCGACGCCGCGGTGCGCCTTCCCGGCAACACCCCCGGCGAGACGTACCTGCGGCCCGAGGAGCTCGTGCGGGCCGCCCGCGCGGCCGGGGCCGACGCGGTCCACCCCGGTTACGGGTTCCTCTCCGAGAGCGCCGGTTTCGCCCGAGCCGTCGTCGAGGCCGGGCTGACCTGGGTCGGTCCGCCACCAGCGGCGATCGAGTCGATGGGTTCGAAGGTCGGGGCGAAGAAGCTCATGGCCGACGCCGGGGTCCCCGTGCTCGCCGAACTCGACCCCGACTCGGTCACCGCCGACCAGCTGCCCGTGCTCGTCAAGGCCTCCGCGGGCGGCGGCGGGCGCGGCATGCGCGCGGTGCGCGCGCTCGACGAACTGCCCGCGCAACTCGCGGCGGCCCGCCGCGAAGCCGAATCCGCCTTCGGCGACCCCACGGTGTTCTGCGAGCGCTACCTGGAAACCGGCAGGCACGTCGAAGTGCAGGTCGTGGCCGACCGGCACGGCACCGCGTGGGCGCTCGGCGAGCGCGAGTGCTCGCTGCAGCGCCGGCACCAGAAGGTGGTGGAGGAAGCCCCTTCCCCGCTGGTCGAGCGGCGCGAAGCCGCGGGCGGCGACATGCGCGAGCGGCTGTTCACCGCCGCGCGGCGGGCCGCCGCCGCCATCGGCTACGAAGGCGCCGGCACGGTCGAGTTCCTCGCCGACGAGTCCGGGGAGTTCTTCTTCCTGGAGATGAACACGCGCCTGCAGGTCGAACACCCCGTCACCGAGAACACCACCGGTGTCGACCTGGTGCGGCTGCAGCTGCGGATCGCCCAGGGCGACGAGCTGCCCGCCGAACCCCCGCCGCGGCACGGGTGCGCGATCGAAGCGCGCCTGTACGCCGAGGACCCCGCGCAGGACTGGCGCCCGCAGAGCGGCGCGCTGCACCACTTCGACGTGCCGGACGCGGCAGGCGGTTTCGCCCCGCTCACCGACCCCGGCATCCGGCTCGACTCCGGCGTGACCGACGGCGACGTCGTCAGCATCCACTACGACCCGATGCTGGCCAAGGTCATCGCCAGCGGCCACACCCGGCGGGAGACCGCGCGCCTGCTCGCCGCGGCGCTGGCGCGCTCGCGGGTGCACGGGCTCGTGACCAACCGCGACCTGCTGGTGCGCG
Organism: Salinifilum aidingensis; assembly: GCF_054782015.1. Lineage (NCBI taxonomy): Bacteria > Bacillati > Actinomycetota > Actinomycetes > Pseudonocardiales > Pseudonocardiaceae > Salinifilum > Salinifilum aidingensis. Next base: position 223,043 of record NZ_BAAGTH010000004.1, read on the forward strand.
TGCTGCGCCACCCGGCGTTCCTCGCCGGCGAGACCGACACCGCCTTCTTCGACCGGCACGGGCTGGACGCGTTCGCGCGTCCGCTCGCCGACGAGCACGCGCTCGAGCTCTCGGCGATCGCCGCGGCACTGGCCGAAGCGGCCGGCAACCGCCGCAGCGCCCGGGTGAACGCCCACGTCCCGAGCGGATGGCGGAACCTGCCCGCGCAGTCGCAGTCCAAGACCTACACCGGCCCCGGCGGCACCGACGTCGAAGTGCGGTACCTGCACCGGCGCGGCGGGACCACCGTGGAGGGGCACCCCGGTCTCCTCCCGGTCGAGGCCGGTCCGGAGCGGGTGGTGCTCGACGTGCCCGGCGAGCACGGCCCGGTGCGCCGGGCGTTCGACGTGGCGCGCTACGGCGGGCTCGTCTGCGTCGACTCGCCGCTCGGCCCGGTCTCCCTGGGCAGGAAGCCGCGGTTCACCGACCCGTCCGCCCGCCTCGCCGCGGGATCGCTGCTGGCCCCGATGCCCGGCAGCGTCGTCCGCCTCGCCGCCGAGGTCGGCGAGAGCGTCACCCGCGGCCAGCCGGTCCTGCGGCTGGAGGCGATGAAGATGGAGCACACCATCGCGGCCCCCACCGACGGCGTGCTCACCGAGCTGCACGTGCGCACCGGCGAGCAGGTCGAGATGGGCGCGGTCCTGGCCGTCGTCGACGACACCGCCGAGGGGGCGGGGGACGATCCGGAACGCACCGCAGCGGAGGGACACCGATGAGCGTCACCGAAACCGACGAGCAGAAGGAACTGCGTTCCGCCGCGGCCCGGCTCGGGCAGCGCTACAACTACCTCGACTACGTGCTGCCGAAGGCCCGCGCCGGCGAGCCGCTGACCGAGCTGTGGCACGAGGCGGCAGCGCTCGGCTTCCTCGGCGTCAACCTCCCCGAGGAGTACGGCGGGGGAGGTGCGGGCATCTACGAGCTCGCCCTCGTGCAGGAGGAGCTCGCCGCGCAGGGCGCCGGGCTGCTGCTCGTCGTCGTCTCCCCGGCGATCTGCGGCACGATCATCGCCAAGTACGGCACCGAGCAGCAGCGGGCGCGCTGGCTGCCCGGGCTGGCCGCGGGGTCGGTCCGGATGGCCTTCGGCATCACCGAACCCGACGCCGGGTCCAACTCGCACGAGATCACCACCACCGCCCGCCGCGACGGCCAGGGCTGGGTCCTGCACGGGCAGAAGGTGTTCATCTCCGGCGTCGACCAGGCCGCGGCCGTGCTCGTCGTCGCCCGCACCGAGGACGCCGCCACCGGCAAGCTGCGGCCGGCGCTGTTCATCGTGCCCACCGACGCGGAAAACTTCACCGCGCAGCCGATGGACATGGACGTCATCGCCCCGGACCGGCAGTTCACGCTGTTCTTCGACGGGGTGCGCCTGCCCGGCGAGGCGCTCGTCGGCGAGCAGGACGCGGCGCTGCTGCAGCTGTTCGCCGGGTTGAACCCGGAACGCGTCCTCGGCGCGGCCATGGCCGTCGGCACCAGCCGGTACGCGCTGTCCCGCGCCGTCGACTACGCCAACGCCCGGCGGGTGTTCCAGCAGCCGATCGGCGCGCACCAGGGCATCGCGCACCCGCTGGCCCAGCTCAAGATCGACACCGAGATGGCCAAGCTCATGACGCAGAAGGCCGCGGTGCTGTACGACTCCGGTGATGACGACGGCGCGGCCGAGGCCGCGAACATGGCCAAGTACGCCGCCGCCGAGGCCAGCATCGCCGCGCTGGACCGGGCGATCCAGACCCACGGCGGGTCCGGTCTGACCGGCGAGCACGGTCTCGCCGCCATGCTCGGCATGGCGCGCATCGCCCGCGTGGCGCCGGTGAGCCGGGAGATGGTGCTGAACTTCGTCGCCCAGCACAGCCTCGGCCTGCCGAAGTCCTACTGAGGCGGCGGTGCTGCTGCCGCGGCGGGCGGCGAGCTCCCGCGCGGCGATCCGGGAGCTCGCCGCGCGGCCGCGGCGCCGGCGGAGCGCGTCCCGGGCCGGGCCGGCGGCCGTGCGAGGCGGTGGCCGGGCGCGGTGCCCGCCAGGGCAACATGGTCTGCGGAGCCAGGTCGGGATCCCGAGCGGATGCCGCGCACACGTCGCAGCGATGAGGAGGCAGCGGTGCCGCCGCGCGAACCGAAGCAGGACCGCAGCAGGGCGACGCGCCGGCGCCTGCTCGAGTCGACGGTCGAGTGCCTGGCCACCGAGGGCTGGGCGGCGACGACGGTGGCGGTGGCGGCGCAGCGGGCCGGTGTTTCGCGCGGTGCGGCGCAGCACCACTTCCCGACGCGGGAGGAGCTCATCACCGCGGCCCTGGAGGTGATCTTCGACAGCCGCATCGGGGAGCTCCGCGCCGAGAGCAGCGACCTGCCGACCGGCCCGGAGCGCACCGAGGCGGTCGTGCGGCGGATGGTCGACTACTTCACCGACCCGTTCTTCAAGGCCGCCCTGCAGGTGTGGACCGCCGCCGCGGCCGACGAGAAGCTCCGCGAGCGGATCGTGCCGCTGGAGGCGAAGTTCGGCCGGATCGCGCACCAGGTCACCGTCGAACTGCTCGGGGCCGACGACGCGGATCCGGTGGTGCGGCGGCTCGTGCAGGGCACGCTGGACATGGCCCGCGGGCTGGGGCTGGCCGACGTGCTCACCGACGACTCCGCGCGCCGGGAGCGCATCGTGCGCCAGTGGTCCGAGACCCTCGACGCCGCGCTGCGCGACCGGCTGCCCGGGTCGGGTGGTGGAGGAGCAGCGGGCGGCGAGCGCGGCGCGGAGTAGCGGGCTCCGCCGGGAGCACCGCCGCGGTGCACGGCCCGCGGAGGTGCTGCGGTCCCGCCGCGGGCCGGTGCGCGCTACTGCACCGACCAGCCGCCGTCCGAGGGCAGCACCGCGCCGGAGATGTTGACCCCGTCGTCGCTGAGCAGGAACGTGATCGGGGCGGCGAGCTGCGGTGCCGTCGCGATCGGCGGCATCATCCGCTGCAGCGGGGACAGGCGGCCGGAGCCGAACTCCGCCGGTTCCGCCATCGCCCCGCCGCTGGCGATGCCCGTGACCACGCCGCCCGGGGCGACGGCGTTGACGCGGATGCCCGAGTGCCCGTACATGAACGCCGCGCTGCGGGTCAGCCCCACCACCGCGTGCTTGGAGGCGGTGTAGGCGACTCCGGATGCCCCGCCGCGCAGCGCGGCCTCCGAGGCGATGTTGACGATCGAGCCGCGCCCCGCCTCGAGCATCGCCGGGAGCACGGCGCGGGTGAGGCGGAACATCCCGTCGACGTTGACGCCGAACACGCGCTGCCACAGCTCGTCGCTCATCTCGTGCAGGGCGCCGAAGTCGTCGTTGATCCCCGCGATGTTCGCCAGCCCGTCGATCCGCGGTCCGGCGGTGGTGACCACCCGCTCGAGGTCCTTCGCGTCGGTGATGTCCGCGCGCACCGGCAGCACCTCGGCGGAGCCGAGCTCGGCGGTGAGCTCGTCCAGCTCCCCGGCCGCCACGTCCGCTGCGACCACGCGCCCGCCTTCGCGGGCGATGCGCGAGGCGGTGGCGCGGCCGATGCCGGAGGCGGCGCCGGTGACGATGACCGTCCGGCCGTCGAACCGCCCGGGCACGATGCGCTCCTGCCAACCGGTTTCCTCCTCGGCCGCGTCGGGCGCGGCGCCGCCGTTGGTCCGGGACACCAGGTCATCGACCACCTGCTGCGAGAGCGCGCCCCGGCTCATGGTGACCAGCTGTTCCAGCGGCAGCTGCCGCACGGGTGCGAGCGCCTCCTCGTCGAAACCGCCCCGGGCGAGCAGCTCCCGGATCAGCGGCCCGCCGACCGGGTGGTCGATCCACGTGCCGATCGGGGTCCGGCCGGTCAGCGGCGTGCGTTCGTCCGTCATCGCGTCGTCCTTCCTCTCGTGCGTGCGTCGCCGGTCGCACCGCGCCGGAGCGGTGCGACCGCCCTCCCGCGGCCGCGGGTCCCGCCGCGCACGCGGGTTCGCCGGTGGTGCGGGGATCCTCGTGCGGATCCTCCGCGGGGTACCTGCTAGCGTAAGTCAGACAGCTGACTTAAAAAGTTCGCGGGGGGTCGCGCAGGGATGACGCAGACGTCCACCACACCGCAGGCGGAGGAGGTCTCCGGTGCCACCCGCCCGCAGACCGTCGTCGTGGTGCTGGCCCTCAGCGGGATCGTGGTCTCGCTCATGCAGACGCTCGTGGTGCCGCTGGTGCCGCAGCTGCCCGAACTGCTGAGCACCTCGGCCGCCGACGCGGCCTGGGCGGTCACCGCCACGCTGCTGGCCTCCGCCGTCGCCACTCCCACGGTGGGCAGGCTCGGCGACATGTACGGCAAGCGGCGCATGCTGCTGCTCAGCCTCGCGATGCTGGCGGCCGGATCCGTGCTGTGCGCCCTGTCGCACGGCCTCGTGCCGATGGTCCTCGGCCGCACCCTGCAGGGGTTGGCCGCGGGCGTGATCCCCCTCGGCATCAGCATCATGCGCGACGTCCTGCCGCCCGAGCGGCTGAGCGGTGCCACCGCGCTGATGAGCGCCTCGCTCGGTGTCGGCGGTGCGCTGGGCCTGCCGCTGGCCGCGTTCATCGCCGACAACGCCGACTGGCACGTGCTGTTCTGGGCCGCCGCCGCGCTGGCCGGTGCCGCCTTCGCGCTCGTGACCGCGCTGGTGCCCGCCTCCGCGGTGCGCACCGGTGGGCGGTTCGACCTGCCCGGGGCGGTGGGGCTGTCGATCGCGCTGCTGTGCCTGCTGCTGGTGATCTCCAAGGGCTTCGACTGGGGCTGGGGCAGCGGCCTGCCGGGGGCGCTGCTCGCGATCACCGCCGTCGTGCTGCTCGTGTGGGGGTGGTGGGAGCTGCGCACCCCGCGCCCGCTGGTCGACCTGCGCACCTCCGCCCGGCGCCAGGTGCTGCTGACCAACATCGCCTCCGCGGTGTTCGGTTTCTCGATGTACGCGATCACCCTGGTGGTTCCGCAACTGGTGCAGCTGCCGGAAGCCACCGGCTACGGCTTCGGTCGGACCGTGTTCGTCGCCGGCCTGGTGATGGCCCCGAACGGGCTGGTCATGATGGCGATGGCGCCGGTGTCCGCGCGGATCACGCGCACCCTGGGACCGAAGGTGACGCTGATGACCGGTGCGGCCGTGGTCGCCGCGGGATACGGCGCGGGACTGCTGCTCAACTCCGCCCTCTGGCAGCTCGTGCTCGCCTCGAGCGTCGTCGGCTCCGGGGTCGGACTCGCCTACGGCGCCATGCCCGCGCTGGTGATGGCCGCGGTATCGCCCTCCGAGACCGCCGCGGCCAACAGCCTCAACACGCTCATGCGGTCGATCGGCACGTCGGTCTCCAGCGCGGTGATCGGGGTGGTGCTCGCGCACATGACCACGCGGATCGGAACCGCGGCCGTACCGGCGCAGTCCGGCTTCCGCGCGGTCCTCGGCCTCGGCGCGCTCGCCGCGCTCGGCGCCCTGGCGATCGCCTCCTTCCTGCCCGGCCGCTCCGCCGGGCGCGCAGCGGCCGAACCGGAACCCGCCGCGCAGCGGGCGGGCCGGTAGGGCGGCGCACCTGCCGCGACGAGCCCGGGGGTCACCTCACCCGGGGGACGGCACCGCCGTGGCGTCCGGCTGATCGGTGGACACGTCTTCTTCCGCGCCGCAGCACCGGTGTAGTTTCGCCGGAAAGATCCCGTGCGGGCCGCGCTCCGGCCTGCCCCGCGGTGCGGTGACGCCGTCCTCGGCGCTTCGCCGCTTCGCAGCGGTGGGCTCGGGGCCGACCGCACGGGCCGTCGCGCGGCGAGGGGAGCGTTCCGTGGCCAGCGAGGTGCACCGGTCCGGGCTGGCGGTGGCCGACCCGGCCGTCTACGCCCACGAGCAGCAGCTGCACGAGGCGCTCGCGACCCTGCGGCGGGAGGATCCCGTGCACCGGGTGGACCCCTCCCCGGAGTACAACCCGTTCTGGCTGCTCACCCGCCACGCCGACATCCTCGAAGTGGAGCGGCAGCACCACCTCTTCCGCAACGCGCCGCGCCCCGTGCTCGTGCCCGCCGAGCAGGACCTGCGCGCCGAGCAGGAGGGGCAGCTGCTCAACACGCTGATCCACATGGACGGTCCGGAGCACCGCGCGATGCGCGGTGTCGTCGCCGACTGGTTCCGACCCAAGGCGCTGCGCAGGATGGAGGAGCAGGTCCGCGTCCTCGCCAGGCGCTACGTCGACCGGATGGCCGAGTTCGGCGGGGAGTGCGACTTCGTCCGCGACGTCGCCGTGGGCTACCCGCTGTACGTCATCCTCTCGCTGCTCGGGCTGCCCGAGTCGGACTTCGACCGGATCCTGCAGCTCACGCAGGAGCTGTTCGGCGGGTCCGACGAGGAACTGCAGCGCGGGCGCACCGCCGAGGAGATGGCTGCGGTGGTGACGGACTTCTTCGCCTACTTCCAGAAGATCACCGCGGACCGGCGCGCCCAGCCGACCGAGGACCTGTCCTCGACGATCGCCAACGCCCGCGTCGACGGGGAACTGCTGTCGGACCTCGACGCCACCTCGCTGTACGTGATCATCGCCACTGCCGGGCACGACACGACGAGCTCCACGATCTCCGGCGGGATGCACGCGCTCGCCGAGCACCCCGAGCAGCTGCGCCGGCTGCAGCGCCACCCGGAACTCGTCGACACCGCGGCCGAGGAGATGATCCGGTGGTCCACCCCGGTCAAGGCGTTCCTGCGCACGGCCGCCGCCGACTACGAGCTCAACGGCACGCCCATCGCGGAGGGGGATTCGCTGCTGCTGTCGTACCCCTCGGCGAACCGCGACGAGGAGGTCTTCACCGACCCCTCCGCCTTCGACGTCGGGCGCGACCCGAACCGGCACCTCGCGTTCGGGTTCGGTGCGCACTACTGCCTGGGCGCCACGCTCGCGCGCATGGAGACCCGCGCGTTCTTCGCCGAGCTCGCGCCGCGGCTGGGGGAGGTGGAGCTCGCCGGCGATCCGGAGTGGGTGGCGACCACGTTCGTCGGCGGGCTCAAGCACCTGCCGCTGCGCTGCGGTATGCGCAGGGCTTCCTGAGAGCCGTTCCGGCGAGCCGGGCCCGGTCGCGGCGGGTGTCCGAAGTGCGCGGAACGGCGTTCCGCGCTGCGTGGTCGCGTTGCCGCGCGGGCTACGCGCCCAGGTTGCGGTCGAGCAGTTCCAGCAGCTCCCGCCAGTGCCGCTCGGCGGCGTCCTCGTCGTAGCTGGCCGTGTCGGCCTGCGTGTAGCCGTGCGCGGCGCCCTCGTAGACCTCCGCGCGGAAGCGCACCCCCGCGTCGGTCAGCGCGGTGCTCAACCGCTCGACCTGCTCGGGCGGCAGCGCGTGGTCGTTGTCCGCGTGTCCGAAGTAGAGCTCCGCGGTGATCCGGTCGGCGAGCAGGTGCGGGCTGTCCGGGTCCTCCGTGGCCAGGTTCCCGCCGTGGAAACCCGCCGCGGCGGCCACCCGGTCGGGGTGGGCGGCGGCCGTGCGCATCGCGAGCGCGGCGCCCATGCAGTACCCGGTCACGCCCACCGGCCCGTTGGCGGCCTCGGGACGCGTGCTGATCCACTCGAGGTAGGAGCCGGCGTCGCGCACCACGCGGTCCGGCGTGAGCGAGCGCATCATCGGGCCGATCTGCTCGAAGATCTCCGGGCGCTGTTCCGGGTCGATGAACTCGGGCAGGTCGGCCACGGGCGTGCGGGCGTGCCGGTAGAACACGTTCGGGACCACCGCGGTGTAACCGGAGGCGGCGAGCCGGTCGGCCATGCCGGTCAGGTGCGGGCGCAGCCCGAACGCATCCATGTAGAGCAGGACCGCCGGGTGGGCGGCGGTGTCGTCGGGATGCGCCAGGTAGGCGTCGGCCACCCCGTCGGCGGTGGGGACGTCCACCCAGGTTCCGGTTGTGGTGGTCATCGGCGCAGGTTCCCTTCTCTCGACGGATCTTCTGCTGCGCGATCACATCACTCCGCGCCGCGGGGCGGGATCCGGGGCCCGCGATCCCGTGCGCGGGCCGGCGCCGCCGGCCGTTGCGCACCGCGACAGGCGCGGCGCGGCAGCGCTGCTCACCAGACGCGGACAGCGGCGAGCCCGGCGGACCACCGCGGCCTGCCGGGCTCGCGTCGGGAGCAGTGCTGCGCTCGCGGCCGTCAGTCGGTCCGCGCGGCCGTGATGCGGTTGGAATTGATCTGGGTCGCGATCGCGAGCGCGCCCATGATCAGCACGGTGGCGATGCCGACGAACAGCGGGGGGATCGCGTGGCCCAGCGCCAGGGCCAGAACGCCGACGAGGATCAGCGCCCCCGCGGCCGCGTAGCGGGCGCGGGCCACCGCACCGGTGCGCGAGCGCAGGAACAGGATGTTGCCCAGCAGGTAGATCAGCGGACCGCCCACGGTGGTCAGCACCAGCGGCGCATCCGTGTGGTCGTGGGTGAGGCGCAGCTCGATCGACACGGCCACCACGATCGCACCGGCGACCATGAGCGCGTGCGCGTAGGCGAACGCCGACCGCAGCGCGCGCGTGCTCGCGTCTCCGCGGCTGGCCTGCGTGTTCTGCCCCGCCAGCGCGAAGTACGCCCACCACTGCACGAACAGGCCGAGGAACCCGAGCACCGTGGTCAGCACCGCGGCCGGCGGGATCTCCTCCAGCTCGGACAGCGTGAAGCCCATGATCAGGATCGACTCGCCGAGGGCGATGATGAACACCCCGCGGTTGCGCTCGGCGAGGTGCTCCGGGTCCGTCGGCCAGGTGTGCATCGGCGCCGACCCGAGACCGGGGAAGCGGAACTCGAACCGCGGTGCGGCCACGTCCACCACCAGGGCCGCCAGCCAGATCACCAGCCGCACTTCGGGCGGGAAGAACGCGCCGAGGATCCACAGCACTCCCGCCGTGGAGCTCCAGGCCAGCAGGTTGGTGTAGTTGTGTGAGAGCACGTGTCCCCGCATGGCGAAGACCATGAACGCTGCGCGGCCCACCTGGGCGACCACGTAGAAGAGCGCGAAGAGCAGCGCTTCGCCCGCGAACGCGTACGGCAGGGTCAGCGACATGCCCAGGGCCGCCAGCATGAGCAGCAGGTTGAGCACGCGCACGATCCCGCTGTGCGGGTCCAGCCAGTTCATCGCCCACGCCGAGTAGTTCCACGCCCACCACACCGCGCCGAACAGCAGGGCGACTTCCAGCGCCCCGAACCAGTTCAGCTCGTCCAGCAGCGTGTGCGAGATCTGGATGATGGCGAACACGTACACCAGATCGAAGAACAACTCGATCGGCGCGACTTCCGAGCGGCCCTCTCCCGGTGCCCGCATCAACCGGGGCCGCGGTCGCGCGGCCCCGGCGTCCTCTTCGACCATCGCTCCTCCCCGTGGTGTTCCGACCTCGCGGCTCTCCGGCGGCCGCACAATCCTAGAGCAGTCCACACCGGAGGGCGCGACCGTCCGGTGCCCTCCGGTGGTGCAGGCGCTCCGCGAGCACGATCCGTCCGCAGTGGCTGGTCCTCCGTGGATCCGCGGGGGAGCGTGGCCGGGCAGTCGCTCGTGGGAACGCCGTCCCGCGCGGGACGCGGCGGCTCGGTGGCCGGGCGCGCTGCAACGCGCGAGCGCGGGCGGCCCCTGCGGACCGCCCGCGCACGTCACCCCCGCTCTCCCGAGGACGACCCCCGAACGAGCCTAGGCCGGCGACCTCGCAGGTGGGAAACGCGAACCTGCGGTGGGCTCACAAGCGGGAGCGATAGTCCCAGTGCAGCGCCTTCCCGGCACTCGGCGGGCCTGCGCTGCGGGCAGCGGCGGCGGATGGCTGACCGGCCGGGCCCGGCGTGCTGCTCGCGGCTCCGGCGCGCCCGGGCTCAACTCGGGTGCAACCGCCGCGCGTCCAGGGCGAGGCGCAGCCACACGGCCTCCTCGACGCCGTTGATCGACCGCCCCAGCACCGACTCGATCCGCGCGAGCCGGTTGAGGACGGTGTTGCGGTGGCAGAACAGCCTCGTCGCGGCGAGCTTGGCCGAACGGTCGGCCGCCAGCCAAGACGCCAGCGTCGCGAGCAACACGTCGCGTTCCTGCTCCGGCAGCTCCAGCAACGGACCGAGCGCGCGGTGCACGAGCCGCTCGGCCAGCGCCGGGGAGCGGGCCACGAGAGCCTGCGGCAACCGCTCGTCGAGCGTGGCCGTTCCGGTCGTTCCGGGAGGGACCGTGCGCAGGGCGAGCCGTGCCCACTCGTGGGCGCGCGGCAGTTCGGCGGCGCTGGTGACGCCGGGGGAGAGACCGACACGCCCCGGTACGTTCTCCGCGAGGACCCGGGTCAGCGCCTCGACCGGGTCCAGCTGCACCGCGACGATCCCCACCAGGGCCGCCGGCCTGGCCTGCCACGCCGAGGAGACCCCGTGGCGGGCCAGCATCTCCTCGCGGTGCACCGGGTCGACGGGCCCGTCGTCGGCGGCGTTGACCACCACCAGGTAGGACGCGTTCGCCGGCAGCCCCAGCGCCCGCAGCTGCGACTCCGCCGATCCCGCTTCCTCCTCCGTCCCGTGCAGCAGGGAGTCGATGAGCGCGCGGCGCTGCTGCTCGTCGGCGCGGAGCACCTCCAACTCGGCGCGGCGGTAGTTGTCCGAGACCACCGAGGAGACCTCGTCGACCACGGTCCACACGGAGGTGGCGATCTCGAGCAGCAGCTCCTGGTCGATGCGCTCGCTGCCGCGGGCGGCCTCCAGCGTGTTCGACCACACCACGCGCCCGCCCAGGCGGAACGAGCGCAGCACGAGGTCGAGCGGGACGCGCTGCTCCGCCCGCTTGCGCCCGGTGCGCCGGGCCGCGTCGTAGGCGTCCTCCCCCTCGGGGGTGCACTGGCCGATCAGCTGCAGCACGCGCTCGATGTTGGCCCGGCACGAGGCCCGCAGGTCCGGTTCGGACACCTGCTGGGAACGGTAGTACCGGGGGTTTTCGGTGACGATCGCCTCGACCAGCCGGTCGGTGACCGTGTCCAGCTTCGCCAGCGTCGCACGCGCGAGTTCGGCGGCACCCGCGTCCCGCTCGTCCGGAACGGTCCGTGCGTCGGTGTCCATGGCCCGGGAACGTAGACGGCCCGCGGCGGGCTTGGCAATTGCCCTCCTCCCTCGTTCCCGGGGGTGCGCTGCGGTGATCCGGAACTCGCGGGGTGCTGTGACGCCGTGCGCCGGGTGCGGCCCCGGTCAGGCAGGGGCTTCCACCGCGGCCTCCGCACTGGTCCACGCCCGTGCCTGCTCCGACGGGGAGAAACCGAGGCCGGGGCGGTCCGGCACGACCATCCGCCCGTTGCGCAGCTGCAGTCGTTCGTTGAACACCGGTTCCAACCACTCGAAGTGCTCGAGCCAGGTGGTACCCGAGTACGCCGCGGCCAGGTGCAGGTGGATCTCCATGGCGAAGTGCGGGGCCAGCGACAACCTGCGGTGCTCGGACAGGGCCATGATCCGGAGGAACGGCGTGATCCCGCCGACCCGGGGAGCGTCCGGCTGGACGTAGTCGCAGGCGTCCTGCCGGACGAAGTTCCAGTGCTCGTCGACGCTGGTCAGCATCTCGCCCGTGGCGATCGGTGTGTCCAGCGCCGCGGTGAGCCGGGCATGCCCCTCGGCGTCGGAGCAATCGAGCGGTTCCTCGATCCACGTGAGCTGGAACTGCTCCAGCACCCGGCCGGTGCGCTGCGCGGTGGCCCGGTCCCACTGCTGGTTGGCGTCGACCATCATCGGGAACGCGTCCCCGAGGTGTTCGCGCACGGCCTCGACTCGCCGCAGGTCCTCTCGCGCGTCGGGTTGTCCGACCTTGATCTTGATGCCGCCGATGCCGCGCGAGAGGGACAGGTCCACGTTTTCCAGGATCTGCTCGGTGGAAGCGGACAGGTAACCACCGGAGGTGTTGTAGCAGGGAACCGAATCGCGGTGCGCCCCCAGCAGTTTGGCCAGCGGCAGGTTCGCGCGCTTGGCCTTGAGGTCCCACAGCGCGATGTCGCAGGCCCCGACCGCCTGGGTGGCCAACCCGCTCCGGCCCATCGAGGCACCGGCCCAGACGAGCTTGTCCCACAGGCGGGCGATGTCGTTGGGGTCCTCCCCGATCAGGTCGCCGGCGATCTCCCGGACGTGGGCGAACATGCCCGGACCGCCCGCGCGTTTCGCGTAGCTGAAGCCGACACCGCCGTGCCCCGCTTCGGTGCTGATCTCCACGACGAGCAGCGCGATCTCCGTCAACGGCTTCTGCCTGCCGGTCAGGACCTTCGCGTCGCTGATCGGGGCTTCCAGCGGCAGGCGGACCAGCGAGAGGTGCACCTTCGAGATCGCGTCGGTGGGCGCCTCCTCGGGGGCGCTGGTGGACGGCCGGGTGGCAGGACTGCCGGATCGAGTAGTCAAGGGGTTTCCTCTCCGTGCACGTTGGACCGTTGTCGCGTGGTGGGCCGTGGTGGTGGGGACGTGGTGGTGGACCACTGCCTGCTCGCCGCGTCGCGCCGGGGCGGTCCGGGAACCGCGCGGGAGCGCTGCGCGCTCAGCCGAACGCGGTGATGCCGATGCTGATCACCAGGGCGATCAGGAACATCAGCGCGCCCATGATCGTCTCCATGAGCGTCCAGGTCTTCAGCGTGCTCCTGACGTCCAGATCGAGGTAGCGGTTGAACAGCCAGAACCCGGAGTCGTTGACGTGCGAGAGCACGGTCCCGCCGCCGGCGACGGCGATGACGATGAGCGCGGTCTCCGGCTGGGAGAGGTCCGCGGATTCGATGAAGGGACTGATGATCGGTGCGGTCGTCACGATCGCCACCGTCTTCGACCCCAGGGCCACGCGCAGCACCGCGGCGACGAGGAAGGCCAGCACGGTGGGGGGCAGCGCGGCGCTGCCGATCGCGTTGGCCAGGGCGTCACCGGCTTCGGTGGCCTCGAGCACGGCGCCGAACACGCCACCGGCTCCGGTGACCAGCAGCACCATCGCAACGGGGCCCAGCGAGGCCGAGGCGGCCTTCTCGACGCCCTGCAGGGTGAACCCGCTGCGGCGGGCGAGGATCCAGAAGGCCAGCAGGGTGGAGATGGTGAGCGCGCTGATCGGGTCACCGATGAACAGGAAGAAGCTGCGCACCGGTCCGTCGGGGAGGAACACGTCGGAGAACGTGTTGAGCAGGATCAGCACGACCGGCAGGACCATGAACGTCACGGTCAGCGGCAGGGACGGCGGGCGCTGGTTCTGCGCGCGCTGGCCGGCCTCCTCCGACACGCTCAGCGACAGCTGCTCGGGCACCGGGGTGAAGGTGCGGTCGCCGATCCACTTGCCGAACAGGTAGGAGCCGAAGAACCAGGCGGGCAGGCCGCAGAGGAGGCCCATGATCGTCAGCCACCCGAGGTTGGCGCCGAACAGCTCCGCGGCGGCGACCGGTCCGGGGTGCGGGGGCAGCACCGCGTTCAGCATCGCCAGAGCGCCCAGCGTGGGCAGTGCGATGCTGATCAGGGAACGTCCCGCGTTGGCCGCGACGGCGTACACCAGGGGCAGCAGCAGGATGAAACCGACGTCGGGGAACAGGGGGATGCCGACGACGAGTGCCGTCACGCCCATCGCCAGCGGAGCGCGGTGCTCGCCGAACAGGGTCAGGAGGCGTTCGGCGAGGGCCTGCGCACCGCCGGTCTGCTCCATGACGCGACCGAGCATCGCCCCGAGAGCGACGATGATGGCGAAGCTGCCGAGCATCTCGCCCATGCCGTTCTCCAGCACGGTGGGGATCTGGTTGAGCGGGATGCCGGAGGCCAGCGCCACGACCATGCTGACGACGAGCAGCGCGACGAAGGCGTGTAATCGCAGGGCGAGCACGAGCACGAGCAGCAGCGCGATGCCACCTGCCACGCTGAGCACGAGCGCCCAGTCGGGCAGGTCCCAGGCGGGCGTGATGTTCGCGTCCTCCGACTGCGCGAGGACGAGCGGTGCGGGGTGTGCGGGTAGGAACGGCATGGGCGTCCACCTTCCGCGGTGTCCGGGATCAGCGGGAGTTCGAAGTTCGTCGGGATGCGCGCCCCCGCGCGGGTGGGCCGGGGAGGTGCGCGGCGGTGCGGGGAGGGTGGCGTTCCGGGCGGCCGCCCGGAACGCCGGTCACCAGCGCGGCAGGTGCGGAGCGGTCCAGGAGGGGTCGTGGGCCCGCATCGCCGCGGCGTCGTCGCGCGCGCGGACCTCGCTGCCGGCCCAGCGCGCGTGCAGCCGCTCCAGGGCGGTGCGGTCGAGCTCCACCCCGAGTCCGGGTTCATCGCTGACGACGACGGCCCCGCCGCTGATGGTGTGCGGCCGGGCCACGACGTCCTCGTCCTGCCACGGCCGGTGCGTGTCGCAGGCGTGGTGCAGGTTCGGCACGGTCGCGGCCACCTGGGTCATCGCGGCGAGGCTGATGCCCAGGTGCGTGTTCGAGTGCATCGAGACGCCGACGCCGTAGGTGCGGCACAGGGCGGCGAGTTCCTGCGTGCGCCGCAGGCCGCCCCAGTAGTGGTGGTCGGCGAGCACGACCTGCACGGCGTCGCTGCCGAACGCCTGCGGGACCTCGTCGAACCCGGTCACGCACATGTTCGTGGCCAGCGGCATGCCGGTCCTCGCGTGCACCTGCGACATGCCGTCGGGGCCGGGCGTCGGGTCCTCCAGGTACTCGAGCGTCCCGTCGAGCTCGCGCGCGACGCGCACGGCCGTGTCCACCGACCACGCGCCGTTGGGGTCGAGCCGCAGCGGCAGTTCGGGAAACGCGGCGCGGAGGGCGCGGATGGCGGCGATCTCCTCGTCCGGTGGGAACACGCCGCCCTTGAGCTTGATCGACGAGAACCCGTAGTGCTGCACGAACGTGCGCGCCTGCGCCACGATTCCCGCGGGGTCCAGCGCACTCCCCCACGCGTCCGGTTCCCGGTTCGGGTGCGCGCCGTACTTGTAGAAGAGGTAGGCGCTGTAGTCCACCCGGTCGCGGACCTTCCCGCCCAGCAGGGCGTGCACCGGAACACCGAGGGCCTTCCCCCAGGCGTCCAGGAAGGCCACTTCGAACGCGGAGTGCGCGCTGGCCTTGAGCTTGGGGAGGTCGTGCTTGCCGCGCAGCGCCGAGGCGGGAGCCCCCGCCTCGGCACCGCCGGAGCCGTTCTCGTCGCGACCGGGCCCGTCCAGGGCTTCGTCGACGCGCGCGAGCAGGGCGTTGGGGCGGGAGACGTCGGCGGCGTGCAGCTGCGCGGCGACGGCGCGGACGGCGGAGAGGTAGTACTGGTCGCCGTACGTTTCGCCGAGACCCACGTGACCCGAGGCGGTCTCGACTTCGACGACGGTGCGGGGGGTCAGCGGCTGGTGCGCTCCGGGCAGGTTGAGCAGCGGGGGGTCCGAGATCAGGATGGGCGTCACCCGGACGTCGGTGACGTGGGACGCGTTGGTCGGTCCTGGAGCAGGCATCGTTGCCTCCTGTGCGGTGTGGACGGACCGGTCGCGGCGGTGACGCTCCCCGCCGCTCCGGATCGGGAGCGCCGCGGCCGGGCGAGGAGGGCCCCGCCCGGCCGCAGCGGTGTCAGCCCCGCTCGAGGGCCGGGCGCTTCGGGTCGAACGTCCAGTCGGGGACCAGGTACCGCATCGCTGCGGCGTCGTCGCGGGAACCGAGCCCCTCGGCCCGGTAGAGCTCGTGCGCGGCCGCCACGCGCTCCTCGTCGAGCGCCACGCCGAGGCCGGGGGCGTCCGGCACCCGGAGCAGGCCGTCGCCGATGCGTAGCGGCTCCCGCGTGAGCCGCTGACCGTCCTGCCAGATCCAGTGCGTGTCGATCGCCGTGATCTCCCCCGGCGCCGCGGCGGCCACGTGGGTGAACATGGCCAGCGACACGTCGAAGTGGTTGTTGGAGTGCGATCCCCACGTCAGGCCCCACTCGTGGCAGAGCTGGGCCACGCGCACCGAACCGCTCATCGTCCAGAAGTGCGGGTCGGCCAGCGGGATGTCCACCGCGTCGGCCCGCACGGCGTGCCCGAGCTCGCGCCAGTCGGTGGCGATCATGTTCGTCGCCGTGGGCAGGCGGGTGGCGCGGCGGAACTCCGCCATCGTCTCCCGCCCCGAGAACCCGTCCTCGGCGCCGCACGGGTCCTCGGCGTAGGCGAGGACGCCCGGAAGCTCGCGGCCGAGCTCGATGGCCTGCTCCAGCGGCCACGCCCCGTTCGGGTCGAGCGTGATCCGCGCGTCGGGGAAGCGCCGGGCGAGCGCGGTGACCGCTGCGGCCTCGTCCTGCGGCGGCAGCACGCCGCCCTTGAGCTTGAAGTCGCGGAAGCCGTAGCGCCGCTGCGCCGCTTCGGCCAGCCGCACCACCCCGTCCGCGGTGAGGGTTTCCGCGTGCCGCAGCCGCATCCAGTCGTCCGCGCCGGCCGGTTCGTCCTCCGGGGCGCGGTAGGCCAGGTCGGTGCGCGTCCGGTCGCCGACGTAGAACAGGTAGCCCAGCACCGGGACGTCGACGCGCTGCTGCCCGTCGCCGAGCAGCTCGGCCACGGGCACGTCGAGGTGCTGCCCCAGCAGGTCGAGCATCGCCGATTCGACAGCGGTCGCGGTGTGCACCGCCACGCGGAGGTCGAAGGTCTGCTGACCGCGCCCTCCCGCGTCGCGCCCGCCGAAGCGGGAACGCACCGCGCTGAGCACTGACCGCAGCCGGGCCACCGGTGCCCCGACGACGAGCTCGGCGACTTCCTCGAGGGTGGCGCGGATCGCCTCCCCGCCGGGGACCTCGCCGAGACCGGTGCGCCCCTCCGCGTCGGTGAGCACCACCAGGTTGCGGGTGAAGAACGGCGCGTGCGCGCCGCTGAGGTTGAGCAGCATGCTGTCGCTCCCGGCCACGGGGATGACGCGCATCCCGGTGACCACAGGGGACCGCTGTGCGTGTGCCATGGGTTCCTCCGCGTGCTTCAGTGGCGTCCCGGTTCGCCGTCGATGCGGCGCAGCAGTCCTTCGGGGTTGTCGGCGGCGACCGCCGCCGGCAGCAGGTCGGCGGGCACGTCCTGGTACGCCACGGGGCGCAGGAACCGGTCGACGGCCGCGGTGCCCACCGACGTGGTGCGTGCGTCCGATGTGGCCGGAAAAGGTCCACCGTGGACCATCGCGTGCCCGACCTCGACGCCGGTCGGCCAGCCGCCGAAGAGGACGCGACCGGCGAGCAGCTCCAGGACCGGCAGCAGTCGCGCGGCCTCGTCGTGATCGGCGGGGGAGGCGTGCACGGTGGCGGTCAACTGCCCCTCGAGGCTCCCGGCCACCTCGCGCAGCTGAGCGGCGTCGCGACACCGCACCACCAGCGAACTCGCCCCGAACACCTCGCGCTGCAGGCCGCTGTCGGCGAGGAAGCTCGCCGCGTCGGTGGCCAGCAGCGCCGGGCGGCACCGGTTCGGGTGGTCGGTTTCCGGGCCGCGGGCGAGCACCTCGACGTCCGCGCGGTCGGCGAACTCGGCCACGCCCTCGTCGTAGGAGCGGGCGATCCCCGGCGTGAGCATCGTGCTCGGTTCGCTGGCCGCGACCTCGGCGGCCGCGGAGTCCAGGAACGTCCGCAGCTGCGGATCTTCGACCGCGAGCACGAGCCCCGGGTTGGTGCAGAACTGGCCCGCGCTCGAGGTGAGCGAGCCGACGAAGCCGCGCGCGAGTTCGGCGGGCCGCTCGGCGAGCGCGCCCGGCAGCAGGCACACCGGGTTGATGCTGCTCATCTCCGCGTACACCGGGATCGGCTGCGGGCGCTGCTGGGCAGCGTTGCGCAGGGCCGTCCCGGCCGCGCGCGAACCGGTGAAGCCGACCGCCCGGATCCGCCGGTCGCCGACCAGCCGCACGCCCAGCTCCGGCCCCGAGCCGAACAGCATCGAGAACGTGCCCGCGGGCAGGTCCAGATCGGCCACGGCCTCGGTCGCGGCGCGCGCGACGAGCTCGCACGTGCCGGGGTGGGCGTCGTGCGCCTTGACGACGACGGGGCAGCCGGCGGCGAGCGCCGCGGCGGTGTCACCGCCCGCGACGGAGAACGCCAGCGGGAAGTTGCTGGCGCCGAACACCGCCACCGGTCCGAGCGGCACCGCCCGCTGCCGGATGTCCGCGCGCGGCGGTTGGCGGTCGGGGCGGGCGGGGTCGAGGCGCGGGACCTGTTCGCCGCCGTCGCGCAGCAGCGCGGCGAACATCCGCAGCTGGCCGGTGGTGCGGGAGCGCTCACCGGTCAACCGGGCGGTCGGCAGGCCGGTTTCGGCGCGGGCGCGCTCGACGAGCGCGTCGCCGAGCGCCTCGATTCCGTCGGCGATGCCCTCCAGCAACGCCGCGCGTGTGGTGCGGTCGACGGCGCGGTAGGAGGCGAAGGCCTCCTCGGCGGCGGCGCAGGCGCGCTCCACCTCGGCGGAGCCGCCGTGGCCGAAGGCGGGCTCGAGTTCCTCGCCGGTGTCGGGGTCGGTGGCGCGGATCCGCGCACCGCCGCCGAAGACGGCCTCCCCGGCGAGGAACATGTGGCCTGTCGGGTGCTGCTGGGGCATGATCACTCCTTCGGAATGCGTTCGACGAGTTCGGCCAGGCGGGTGCTTTCGTCCTCGTCCAGGTCCACCAGCGGGCTGCGCACCGGACCGGCCGGTCGCCCGACGACGGTCATGCCGGCCTTGACGATGCTGACCGCGTACCCCGCCCGGCGGTTGCGGATGTCGCAGTAGGGCAGGACGAACTCGTCGAGGTAGCGGTGCACGGCCTCCCGGTCGCGTGCGCGCACGGCCGCGTAGAAGCGCTGCGCGAACTCCGGCACGAAGTTGAACATCGCCGAGGAGTACGTCGTCACGCCCAACTCCTGGTAGGGCAGGGCGAACGTTTCCGCGGTGGGAAGCCCGCCGACGTAGGTCAGCCGCTCGCCCACGCGGGAGTGCAGCCGGGTCATCCGCTCGATGTCGCCGACCCCGTCCTTGAAACCGATGAGGTTCGGGCAGTCCTCGGCCAACCGCGCGACGGTCGTGTCGGTGTAGGTGGCGTTCGCCCGGTTGTAGACGAGGACGCCGAGGTCCGTGGCCGCGCAGACCGCGCGCACGTGGGCGGCCAGTCCCTCCTGGTCGGCCTCGGTGAGGTAGGGCGGGAACAGCAGCACGCCGTCGGCGCCGGCTCGTTCGGCCGCGCGGGCCAGCTCGGCGGCCAGCGCTGTCCCGTAACCGGCGGGGGCGACGATCGGCACGTCCTGCGGGGCCTCCTGCACCGCGGCTGTGACGACCTGCTCGACCTCGGCGGGGGTGAGCGAGAAGAACTCGCCGGTGCCGCCGGCGGCGAACAACCCGGACGCGCCGAACGAGCCGAGCCAGCCGATGTTCTCGCGGTAGGCGGGCTCGTCGAAGGAGCGGTCCGCGCGGAAGTGGGTCACCGGGAAGGACAGCAGACCGGAGGCCAACCGGTGGGCGAGATCGGGCGGAGTGAAGCGGGACATCGGTGCGTCGTCCTCCAGAATCCGTGCTTTGACTGGAGATGACGGTAGAGTCGCCGATCAATGCGCGTCCAACTCCGAAAAGGCATTCTTCGATACTGAGAGAGCATCAATGTTCACGCTCACGCAGCTCGCCGGTTTCGTCGCCGTCGCGGAAGAGGGGAACGTCGGCCGGGCGGCGCAGCGGCTGCGCATGACGCAGCCGCCGCTGAGCCGCCAGGTCCAGCAGTTGGAGAAGGAACTGCAGGTGCGGCTGTTCGACCGCAGCGGCCGGACGGTGCGGCTCACGCCCGCCGGGCGCGCGTTCCTGCGGGACGCGCGGCGGCTGCTGCACGAGGCGGACAACGCCGCCCTGTCGGCCCGCCGCACGACCGCCGGCCAGGAGGGCACGGTGCGCGTGGGCTTCACCGCGACCTCGGCCTACGGCGTGCTCGGCCCGCTGCTGAGCACGGCGCACGAACAGCTGCCGCACGTGGAGGTGGTGCTGCAGGAGCTCGTCACCCGCGACCAGTTCGAGCGGATCGCTTCCGGGGCGCTCGACCTGGGGCTCGTGCGCCCCCCGGCGCGGCCGGAACTCGCCTCCCGCCGGTTGCGCAGCGAGCCGCTGCTGGCCGCGCTGCCGGCGGGCCACCCCCTGGTGGACGCCGGCGAACCCCTCGGCCTCGAGGAGTTCCACGGCGCCGAGGTCGTCGGCTACTCGCCGTCCGAGGCGCGCTACTTCCACGAACTGCTCGCCGGCGTCTTCTCCGCGGCCGGGGTGCGGCCGGTGTACGTGCAGCACGTCAGCCAGGTGCACACCGTCCTCGCCCTCGTCGAGGTCGGCCTGGGCACGTCCCTGGTGCCGTCCACCGCGGCGCGGCTGCGGTTCGAGGGGGTCGTGCTGCGGCAGGTGGACCTGCCCGCGCCGGACCCGGTGGAGCTGCACCTGGCCTGGCGCGAGGACAACGACAACCCCGCCCTGCACGCGCTGCTCGCGGAGCTGTGAGCACGCGACCGGAGCGGTGCGGTGCTCGGCGCCGCCGGGCTCGACAACCGGCGGGACGGTTCGCACGCTGCCGGTCATGCTGAACTCGCGGGCCGGGGAGTTCGTGGTGGCGCGGATCGTGCGCATCGTCGAGCGCTTCGGCGTCGACGCGCCCGCCCTGGCGGTCTCGGAGATCGCCCGGCGGGCGGACCTGCGCGTCGCCACCGCCTCGCGCCTCGTCGACGAGCTCGTCCGGCACGGCTGGTTGCGCCGCGACGGCGACCGCGCCGTGCGCGTCGGGGTGCGGTTGTGGGAGGTCGCCTCGCGCGCCTCGCCCACGTCGGGTCTGCGCGAGGCGGCGATGCCGTTCCTGGAGGACGTGCACGCCGTCGTGGCCACCACGTCCAGCTCGGGGTGCGCGACGGCGACGAGGTGCTGTTCGCCGAGCGGCTGTCAGCACGGGGCGCGGTTGGAAGCCGAAGCCGTGCTCACCGCGCTGGTGCGGCGGGTGGAGCGGATCGAACTCGCTGCTGACCCGGTGCGCCACCGCAACAACACCCTGCGCGGGTGGGAGTCCCCGCCCGTGCGGGTCCGGCTCGGTCGAGCGCCCGGTCCGTCTGCGGACCAGGCGCTCGGGCTCCGCGGTCGTCCTCGCGGAACCCGAGCGCGCTGCGGGGCGGGGCGCGGTTCCGGCCGAGGGACCCGCCCGGGTTCACCTGCGGCCGTGCACGGACACGTCGTCCGGGTTGAAGAGGTCCGGTGCCGTCCAACCGTCCAAGTCGTACTCGGCCATGCACCGCTCGGCGAAGCCCTTCATCTCATCGGCCTTGCCCGAGTTCTGGTGCGCGTACAGGATTTCGGCGCGCACGCCCTCGTGGTTGCCGGAGTAGTTGACCTCGTAGAGCTCGTGGCGGCTGCCGAACTCGCTGCCGATCGAGTCCCAGATCAGCTTCATGAGCTTCACCCGGTCCACCGCCTCGTAGCCGTTCGACCCGCGCACGTACCTGTCCAGGTAGGACCGGATCTCGGGCCGCTTGAAGTCCCGCGCGTGCGAGTTGAGGTAGATCAGCGAACTGCCGAGGTCCTTCTGGATGATCTCCTTGATGCGCGGGTACCCCTGCGTCATGAACCAGCGGTAGGCCATGCCGTAGTCCGCGTTCGGCAGCACGGTGCCGTCCTTCCACCCCTCCGGGGTCCTGGCCATCGCGTCGGTCAGTCCCCAGAACATGTTGCGCCAGGCGAGCACCTCGCCGACGCGGGTCTGGATGCCGCGGAAGTCCTTGGTCCCGGTGACCTCGACGCCCTTCATGAGCAGGCCCGCGATGAAGTCGAGCTTGACCGCCAACCGCGTCACGCCCTGGAACGTGAACCGGGGCAGGAACCCGGAGTTGGGCATGAACGTGCTGGCCTTTTCGGTGTCACCGTAGATGAACACGTTCTCCCAGGGGATCTTGACCCGGTCCAGGACGAAGATCGTGTCGTTCTCGTCCATGCGCGAGGACAGCGGGTTGTCGAACGGGCTGCCCATCACGTCGGACTGCATGGAGTACGAGTGGCGGCAGATCAGCTTCATCCCGGGCGCGTTCATCGGCACCGTGCACACGAGCGCGAACTCGCGCTCCTTGATCGGCAGGGCGTAGTGGCCGAGGAAGTTGAAGTGCGTCAGCGTCGAGCCGGTCGCCACGACCTTCGCCCCGGAGACGACGAGTCCGTCGTCGCGCTCCTCGTGGACGTGCATGAACACGTCCTTGACCTCCTCCGGGTCGCGGTGGCGGTCCACCGGCGGGTTGATGATCGCGTGGTTCCAGTACAGCACCTTCTCCTGCGACTCCCGGTACCAGCGGCGGGCGTTGTCGGAGAACGGTTCGTAGAAGTCGGCGTTGGCCCCGAGCGTGCCGAGGAAGCTCGCCTTGTAGTCCGGGCTGCGCCCCATCCACCCGTACGACAGGCGCGCCCACTCGGCGATCGCGTCCCGGTCGGCGACCATGTCCTCGGCGCTGCGCGGGGCGCGGAAGAACGGGTGCGTGAACCCGTTGCTGCCCGTGTCGGTCGGCCGGGTGAGCACGTCCTGCTCGTCCGGGTCGTGCAGCGCGTCGTAGAGGCGCGCCGTCATGCGCACCGGGTTGCGGAAGGCCGGGTGCGTGGTGACGTCGTCGACCTTCTCCCCGTACAACCACAGTTCCCGGCCGTCGCGCAGGCTCTCGACGTACTCGTCGCCGGTCATCGGCCGCTGCTGCGCCTGCGGGGCGACGGCGGGATTGCTGGTGCGCTCTTCCTGCTGGGTCATCACGTGCTCCTTCGCTGCGGATTTCCCGCTGCTGCGGAGTCTCCGCGTTCTTCGGGTGCGGGTGCGCCGTGTCCGTGCCGGGCTCACGCCCGGACGAAACGGGTCTGGCCCGTGGGGCAGTCGGCCGATTCGAGCCACGGTGCGTCCTGGAACACCTCGCCCAGGTGCCGGAACGCGCCGAGGTAGAACACGAGCGGATCGCCGCCGGTGCACTCGAACGTCTCGACCTCGCCCAGGTGGATGACGTGGTCCCCGCCGTCGTAGCACCGCCACGGCCGGCACGAGATGCGTGCGAGCGATTCCCGCAGGTACGGCGCGGAATCAGCGGGACGCACCCACTCGACCGGTTCGTCCGCGGGCTTTCCCGCGAAGTGCAGCGCCACCGCGTCCTGCTCCTCGCGGAGCACGTTCACCGCGAACGGGCGGTTCTCCAAGTACCCGCAGGCCTTGCTGCGGCGGTCGAGCGACACCAGCACCAGCGGTGGATCCAGGGAGACCGCGCTGAACGCGTTGACCGTCGCACCGTGCGGGCTTCCGTCGGCCTCGCAGCTGACGACGGTGACTCCGCTGGTGAAGTGGCCGAGGCAGTTCCTGAGTTCTCGCGGATCCAGGTGCATGACGTCTCCAGTGACGGTCGGGGGCCGGAGGGCCCGGCCGCGCGGTGGGCGGGCCCCTCCACCCGTCTGCGGGTGTCCGAAGACTGACCCGACTCGCCGCGCTGTGGAAGGCGTCACGCCGGCGATGTCCGCTGAGTGCTAGGACCCGGCGGCTGAGTGCGAAGGGAGCGCAACTCCTGGATCGATTCTG
This sequence comes from Salinifilum aidingensis, assembly GCF_054782015.1. NCBI lineage: Bacteria > Bacillati > Actinomycetota > Actinomycetes > Pseudonocardiales > Pseudonocardiaceae > Salinifilum > Salinifilum aidingensis. The sequence continues at coordinate 246,478 of NZ_BAAGTH010000004.1, forward strand.
CGCGTGTTCGAGCCCGGTCCTCCGCTGCGGTGCGCGCTGCCTCGGACACGCAGGTGGTGACGCCGGCGGTCACACGACCCGCACCGGCCGCGGTGCGGTGTCCGCGTCCGGCGCGGCCCCGGAGCGGTCCTGCCGGCGCGCTTCGCGCGGAGTCACGGCGAAGCGGTTCTTGAAGGCGCGGCTGAAGTAGTTGTGCGAGGAGAATCCGAGCGCCGGCGCGATTTCCCCGAGCGGACGCCCCTCGCCTTCCGGGGAGGTCAGCAACTCCCACGCGGTCCAGGCGACGGTCGCGCAGGTAGTCGCGCAGCGTCAGGCCCGCGTCGGCGAACGCGCGCGCGAGGTGGCGCGGGCTGATGCCGACCGCTGCGGCCACCCCTTGAGCCGACAGATCGGGGTCGGCCAGGTGCTGCTCGATGTAGTCCTTGGCCGCCGCCACGTAGCACGGGCCGGCTCCCGCCTCGCGGTCCACGACGAGCGGACGGAGGAGGTCCAGGGCGGAGCGTTCCACCTCCGCGCTCACCGGGACGTGCGCCGCGGCGGTGTCCAGTTGCGCCGCCACCGTGCGGCGCACCAGTTTCGCCAGGGTGTGCGCTGCGCGCTGAGCACCGGTTCCGAACGGGAAGATCACCGGTTCGCGCGGCGCGCCACCACTGGTGAGTCCGCAGTAGACCGATCGTGGAACGGTCAGGACGAGTTCTTCCAGTCCACGGGCGAATCCGCGGGTGTAGGGCAGGTCCGCATCGTACATGATGGCCTCGCCCGGTTTCAGGGATTCGTTGCCGCCGCGGTGGAAGAAGAAGGCCTCCCCCTGCGTGGCGAAGAAGATCGCCACCGCGTCCGCGGGGTTGTCGCGGATGAACGACTCCGAGCGCTCCACGATCTGGGGTGAACCGTTGACCTGCGCGAGGCTGAGGTTCGGCAGGTGCACGTTGATCTCCCGCGCGCAGCGGCGATTCGTCGATCGTGCGGATGTCGAGGGGTATGAGAGCTCGGGCGTTGTGGTGCTCCCACATGTGCACCCGGCTCGCCGGAGCGATGCCGTGCGTGGTGAACCGGAGGGTTCTCGGATGAGCGACCTGCTCGGCGTGCTCCTCGGGCATGGCTCCACTCCCGCTGGCCGTCGATCGATTCGCCGATATGCACCGCGTCCGAATCTCCCGGGGAGGCGGCGCGGAATCTTGGCTCGGTACTATGCGGGTGCGCGCGCGGCACGTCAACGCCGCCGCCGGCGCGATGCCGCCGCCGGCACGGCTCCGGGACGGGGACGCCGGCGAGCACCGGCCCTCGGTGGCGCGGCGGAGAGCTCGGCGAGTCAGCGCAGCGAGTCCTCGGTGAACTGCGGGCGCAGCGGGTCGAGCGTGCGCTCGCGCAGGCAGCCGCGCCACACGCCGGCCGCGTAGGCGGCGTCGTCGAGCACGCGCAGCACGGCCCAGTCCCAACCGCGGCCCGCCGACTCGACCAGGCACGGCAGCAGCGCGGCGAGCAGCGCCCGGCGCGCCCGCCGGCTGAACACCGCCGCCACCGCCAGCGGGGGCAGCCAGGTGCGGCGGGCGGCGTCGGCCAGCAACCGGCCCGCGCCGAGGTGCCCCGACCCGGCCAGTCGCAGCGCCTGCGCGGCGGGCAGACCGCGACCGCGGAGCTTGCGGGGGAACAGCGCAGCCGTCACCACCGCGGTGGCCAACGCCGAACAGGGGCGTCCCGCGGCGAGCAACGTCCACGACAACGCGCTCCACCGTGACATCTTCGCGCACGTCAACCGTCCCGGGTGGCGCGCCGACAGCGGTGCCGCCGAGGTGCCGTAGTCGAACCGCTGGCGCAGCCACGCGGCCAGGCCCGCCCGCGGGTCGTGGTGGACCACCGAGCGGGGCTCGTAGCGCACCGCGCGGCCGCTGTCGAGCAGCCGCCACACCAGGTCCACGTCCTCGCCGAAGCGCAGCCGCGCGTCGAAGCCGCCGACCTCCTCCAGGGCGCTGCGGCGCACCACCAGCGCGGCGCCGGGCACGTAGCTGACCCGGCTCATCGGCCGCACCGGGGCCGGCTGCTCCCCCAGGTCGAGGCTGGAACGGCTCCGCTCGTAGCGGGCCACCGCCCCCGGGCCGGAACTGCTGCGCACGCGCGGGGCGACCGCGGCCACCGCCGGGTCGGCGAACTGCGCCAGCACCGGCTCGAGCCAGCCCGGCTCGGGCCGGACGTCGGCGTCGACGAAGGCGACGAGCTCCGTGCCGGCGCGCTGCCACCCCGCATCGCGCGCGGCCGCCGGCCCGCGCGGGGTCTCGTGGCGCACGGCCGCTTCGGGCAGCGGGGCGGCCGAACCGTCGTCGACGAGCACCCGGTCGCCGAGCTCGGCCGTGGCCCGCCACAGCCGGCGGACCCCGGACGGGTCGTCCTTCACCGGCGCCACCAGCGTGACATCGCTCGGTGCGAACCGGCCCGGTGGTGGTTCGGGGTGCAGCAGGCCCGCGTCGATCAGCTGCCGGGCCAGGCGTTGCTCACCCCGGCCCGCTCCGAGCCGCTCGCCGTTCAACCAGCCGGTGACGACGGCGGCTCCGCGGGAACCGAGCCGCAGCAGCCGCAGCGGGGAACCGCCGAGCAGCACGGAGTCGGCGGCGAACCGGCGCAGCGAGGCGTCCGACCGCAGGACCGCGCCTTCCGGCGGGGCCGCGCTTTCCGGTGGTGCAGGACCGTCCGGCGGGGTAGCGGTGCTCAAGCCGTGAACCCCCCGTCCGCGTGCACGACGCTTCCGGTGATGGCCGAGGACTCCGGCGAGCACAGGAAGGCCACCGCGGCGGCGACCTCGTCCGGGTCGAGCAGCCGCTCGGTGAGCTGGTGGCCGGCGAACTCCTCGGCGTCGGACAGGTCGTAGATCGCGGCCGTGGCGTCGAGCATGTCGGTGCGCGTCGAGCCGGGGGAGACGGCGGTGGCGCACACGCCCGTGCCGCGCAGATCGGTCGCCAACCCGCGCACCAGTCCGACCACCGCGTGCTTCGCCGCGTTGTAGGTCGTCAGTCGCCACAGTCCCCGGTGGGCGGCTGCCGAGGCCAGGGCGACGAACCGGCCTGTGCGCGGTTCCGGGCGGCGCAGCAGCGCCGGGATCGCGGCGCGGGCGAGGTTGGCCACACCGGTCACACCGGTGGAGAACAGCACGTCCCACTCGGACTCGTCGGCCTCCCAGAACGGCTCGCCCCCGGCCATGAGCGCGGCCGCGCCCACGGCCGCGTCCAGGCCGCCGAAACGCTCCTCGGCCAGGGCCACGGCGTCGCGCAGCGCAGCGGTCTCCCGGACGTCGGCGGCGGCCTGCACCACTTGCTCGGGGAACTCGTCCGCGAGCGCCGCCAGCTGCTCGGGGGTGGCCAGCGGGTAGGGCACCGCCGGATCGTCGGCGCAGCGGTCGACCGCGATCACCCGCCACCCCGAGCCGGCCAGGCGGCGCACCACTGCCGCGCCGATGCCCCGCGCTGCCCCGGTCACCACGGCCACCCGCGGTTCAGCCATCGCGTTCTCCTCCCCGGAACGAAAAGAAGCTCGTAGACCATGCGGGAACGATCGCCGACAGCGGCGAACGAAGCACTACCGGACCCCGGTTTCGCTCAGCGCGCCGTCCTCGACGGACCACCGGACGAGTGCCGCGGCGAGTCGTTCGGCCATGCCGGTCACCGCGGCCCGCCCCTCCGCGGCCGTTCCGCGCGTCGGGTCGCCGAGCACGCCGCTCGTGCTCACCCCGAGCACACCGTGCCGGGAAAGCGCCGGCATGAGCTCGGCGACCGGTTCGGTGCGCCCGGTGCTGCGGTGCTCGTCGCGGACCGACCCGGGACGCAGCGCCGACATGAGCGCGGTCTCGGTGCGCCCGGCGTGCGCGTCGGAGCCGGGAACGCTGCAGTGCCACCACGCCACGTCCCGTCCTTTCGCCCGCAGCTGCGCGACGGCGCGGGTCAGTCCGGTGAGGTTGCCGCCGTGCGCGTTGACCACGAGCAGCCGCGGCGCCCACCGGCCCAGCGACCGGCCGATCTCGACGAGCAGCCGCTGCAAGGCCTCGTGCCCGGTGGAGACGGTTCCGGGGAAGCCCTCGTGCTCGCCGCTGGCCCCGTAGGGCTGGGCGGGCGCGACGAGCACGTCCGCCGCACCGGCCGCCAGTGCCGCGCCGCGCCGGGCGACCTCCGCGGCCACCGCTGCGTCGGTGTCCAGCGGCAGGTGCGGGCCGTGCTGCTCGCACGCGCCGAGCGGGAGCAGCACGGTGGGGGCGCGGTCGGCCAGCTCGCACCACGAGTGCTCGGCGAGTGCTTCCTCCGGCTGCGGGGGCACCGGCGACTCACCCGGCCCCGAGGGTTTCGGAGCCGCCGAAGCCGCTTTCGAACCCGGACGGGACGACGACGTCGGAGCGGTCGAGGTCGTGCACCGAGGCCTTGCCGAGGCCCAGCAGTGCCGAGTCGAGGCCGCCGCGGAGGATGTCGAGGACGTTCTCCACCCCGGGTTGCCCGTTGGCCGCCAGACCCCACAGGTAGGCCCGGCCGATCATGACGGCCTTGGCGCCCAGCGCGAGGGCCTTGGCCACGTCGCTGCCGCGGCGGACACCGCCGTCGAGGAGCACTTCCACCTGGTCGCCGACGGCGTCGGCGATGCGCGGCAGGGTGCGGATGGCCGCCGGCGTGCCGTCGAGGTTGTTGCCGCCGTGGTTGGACACGGAGATGGCGGTGACCCCGGCGTCGACGGCGCGCTTGGCGTCGTCGACGCGGCCGAGGCCCTTGAGCATGAACGGCCCGTCCCACTGCTCGGCCATCCAGCGGATGTCGTCCCAGCTCGGCGGGGGCGTGAACATCCACTTGCCGTAGGCGCCGAAGAACGTCGGCGCGTCGGCGTCGTCCTGCTCGCGCATGTTCGGCACGGTCAGGTCCGGGATCTGGCGCCGCTTGGCGAACTCGGCGAACCAGCGCGGATGCGTCAGCGCCTGCGGGGCGTACTTGGCCATCGTGCGCAGGTTCATCTTCTCCGGGATCGCCGGGCTGCCCCAGTCCCTGCCGTGCGAGAACGACCAGTCGGTGGTGGCGATGAGGCCCACCGCACCCGCGTCGCGGGCGCGTTGCATGCGCCGTTCGATGTCGTCGCGGCTGCCCACCCAGTAGGTCTGGAAGAAGGTCTGCGGGTTCGCCCGCACGACCTCCTCGACGGGTTTGCTGGCGAACCCGCTCAGCCCCATGGCGGTGCCGCGGTTGGCCGCGGCGCGGGCCACGGCCACCTCTCCGTCGGGGTGCACCGCCTGCACCCCCGTCGGGGAGATGAGCACCGGCAGAGAGATCGGCTGACCCATCACCGCGGTGGACAGTTCCCGCTCGTGGCACAGCCCCGCCACGTGCGGGGCGAAGCCCAGTTGCGCGAAGGCCGCCTGGTTGTCCGCCAGCGTCACGCCCTTCTCCGACCCGGCGACGAGCGCTCCGTAGACCGACCACGGCAGCCGTTTGCGCGCTCTGCGCTGCGCTTCGGCGACGGTTTCGAACCAGCCGCTACCCATGGGGATCTTCCTTTCCTGACAGCTGGGAGTTGTGCGGGCGCGCGGCCCGGATCGCTCAGGTCATGCCCGCCAGCGGGCTCTCGTCGCAGGCGCGGTCGGGTCGGCGCAGGCCGGGCAGGCCCAACATCACCTGCTGCTGCTTCGCGCTGGGCCTGGAGTGGTCCTGCGCGGGCCGCGGCGCCTGCTCCGCGTCGACCTGGGCCAGTGCGGCCTCGCCGTGGCCCTTGACGCACTCGGGATCCGGCCCGTCCAGCGCGAGCCCGGTGAAGAACTTCGCCGCCATGCAGCCACCCTGGCAGGCGTCGTAGGCCGAGCACGACAGACACGCCCCACCGGTCTGCGGCCGGCGCAGCTCGTGGAACAGCTCGGAGTCCCACCACACGGGGCCGAATCCCGCCTCGCGGACGTTGCCGGCGTGGAAGGCGTCGTGGATGGCGAACGGGCAGGCGTAGACGTCGCCGACCGGGTCGATCAGGCACACCACCCGGCCCGCGCCGCACAGGTTCAACCCCGGCAGCGGTTCCGAGCCCAGCGCGTTGAGGTGGAAGAACGAGTCGCCGGTGAGCACCTCATCGCCGTGCTCCAGCAGCCACCGGTAGAGGGTGTACTGCTGCTCGGCGCTGGGGTGCAGCTCGTCCCACACGTCCGCACCCCGGCCCGAGGGGCGCAACCGGGTGATGCGCAGCTGCGCGTCGAAGCCGTCGGCGATGCGCTTGAACTCGTCGAGCTGGCCGACGTTCTGGCTGGTCATCACCACCGAGATCTTGAACCCGCGCATGCCGGCCGCGTGCAGGTTGGCCATGGCGGCCACGGCCGCGTCGTACGAACCCGGCCCGCGCACCGCGTCGTTGACCTCGCGGGTGGCTCCGTCCAGCGAGATCTGCACGTCCACGTAGTCGGTCGCGGCCAGCCACCGGGCGCGCTCGGCGTCGATCCGGTGACCGTTGGTGGAGAACTTGATGCCCACGTTGTGGTCCACGGCGTAGGAGACCAGTTCCCAGAAGTCCTGGCGCACGGTCGGCTCGCCACCGCCGATGTTGACGTAGAAGACCTGCATCCGCTCGAGCTCGTCGATGACGGCCTTGATCTCGTCGGTGCTCAGCTCGTCCGGGTCGCGCCTGCCGGACGAGGACAGGCAGTGCGCGCAGGACAGGTTGCAGGCGTAGGTCCACTCCCAGGTCAGGCAGATCGGCGCGTCCAGCCCGTACTTGAACTGCTCCACCAGCGGTGGGGCTTGCGAGGTGGTGGCGGTGCTGGTCTTCAACGGCGCGTTCATCGGACCTCCTATCGGGTCGGCCCCGGCGGCGCCGGGGAGGGACCGGCGCCGAGGGGTGCAGCGGCCTCCTCGGCTGCCGGGGGCGCGCTCACGCGGGCACGATCATGCCCGTGCGCGCCAGCGCGGCCAGGGCTTTCAGGTAGCTCGCCTGCTCGGCCCCGGGCAGGTGGGTCACCGCCGCCCGGACCGAGGAGTGCTGCGTCAGCTCCCGCACGATCTCGACCAGCTGCGGCGTCTTCAAGAACGAGAGCTGGCGGGTGCCGAAGTGGTAGGCCAGCGCGCCGAAGCGCTCGGGCCGCAGCGCCACGTTCGGACTCAACCGGTACGGGCGGTCCGGGTCGAAAACCGGGGCGGACTCCTCCGGGGCCGCGGCGGCCCCGGAGGAGCGGGTCTCGGCCGACATCAGTAGACCCCGCACATCCCGTCGATCGAAACCTCCTCGACGAGGAGCTCCTCAGCGGCGACGTCCTCGGCCGCCGGCTGCTCGGAACCGTTCTGCTCGCTCATCGCGCATCCTCCTGATCCATCGCGGGTGGTGCGGTCCTCGGATCCGCACCGACCGGAGCCGAAGTTAGTCGGCGCGACGGCAGGTGGACGCCGTGCCAGCGGACGTGGTTTCCCCCTCCATTCGGGCAGGTAGCAGTCCTACACCGACTGCTCCGCGCGGCGGTGAAGCCGTGCGGAACGCGGGTGCGCCGGGCATTTCCCGCGGCGGGCAGGTGGTTCCCCCGTCCGTTCGCACGGGGCCGCCCCGGACCGCCCGGTCGCGGTTGCCTGGCCGAGGCGGCGGTTCCGGCCGCGAAGCCTTCCGCGCCGGCTCCGGGTCGCCCTAGCGTCCCGGTGCAGGTGATCCGCGTCACCTCGCGAATGCGGAGACCACGAGCGAACGCGCGTCGGGGAGTGCAGCGGTGCGCGCGGTGAGAGGAGAATCGAATGCAGGTCGAAGAGCTGTTCAAACCCTTCCCGCTCAAGGAGTTCCACCCGGTTCCCCGGGCGCTGCTCGGGCCGGGATCGCACGAGATGATCGGTCCGGAGGCCCTTGGCATCGGAATGCGCCGACCGCTGGTGATGACCTCCGGACTGCGCGGAACCGGCATCGTGCACAAGATCTTCGAGTCGCTGAAGTACCACGGCCTCGAACCGGTCCTGTACGACAAGGTGGAGTCGAATCCGAAGGACTACAACGTCATGGATTCGGTGCAGCTCTACCAGGAGAACTCCTGCGACGGATTCATCTCCATCGGCGGCGGGTCCTCGCACGACGCGTGCAAGGGCGCGCGGATCTCGGTGGCCCACGACGGGCGCAACGTCAACGAGTTCGAGGGCTTCAACAAGAGCGAGAACGCCAAGAACCCGCCGCACATCGCCGTGTCCACCACGGCGGGCACCGGTTCGGAAACCTCGTGGGCCTACGTCATCACCGACACCACCACCGACCCGGAGAACCCGCACAAGTACGTCGCCTTCGACGACCACTCTGTGACCACCCTGGCCATCGACGACCCGGTGCTGTACTACGACCTGCCCACCCACTTCACCGCGCAGTGCGGTTTCGACGTGCTCGCGCACGCCTCCGAGCCCTACGTCGCCCGGCTCGACTTCACCCCCTCCATGGGGCAGGCGCGCCACGCCGCCGAACTCGTGGGGCAGCACCTGCGCACCGCCACGTGGAACGGGCAGAACCTGGCCGCTCGCGAAGGCATGATGTACGCCCAGTACATCGCGGGGCAGGCGTTCAACTCCGGCGGTCTCGGCGTGGTCCACTCGATCTCGCACGCGGTCAGCGCCTTCTACGACACCCACCACGGGTTGAACAACGCGATCGCGCTGCCGCGCGTGTGGGCTTGGAACCTGCCCGTGGCCTACAAGCAGTACGCCGAGCTGGCCGAGGCGCTCGGCGTGGACACCACCGGGATGAACGACGTGAAGGCCGCCGACGCCGCCGTGGCCGCAGCGGTCCGGCTGCTGCGCGACGTGGGCATCACGGAGAAGTTCACCGACATCACCCGGGACACCCACGAGAAGAACCGCCTGGGGCAGGGTCCGACGAAGTTCTACGAGAAGCGCATCGCCATCAAGGGCGACAAGGACGACGTGGACCGCGTGTCGCAGCACATCCTCGGGGACGCCTGCACGCCCGGGAACCCGAAGGAGACCACCTTCGAGACCGTGCGCCCGGTCGTGGAGCACGCGTTCAACGGTGATCTCGACGACCTGCTGACCTGAGGCCACCCGCCACCGGCGCCCGCCCACCGCGGCGGGCGCCGGTGGCGCCGCACCGGAAACCACGTGGAAAGGCGAGGCCTTGAGCCCTACGCAGAGCTTCGACTCCGTCGAGCACACCGCCAGCGCCCTGGCCGAGGTCGGCTACCTGGCCGACCGCAGGTTGGCCACCACCGTGTACCTGCAGACCCGGTTGGAAAAGCCCGTGCTGCTGGAAGGACCGGCCGGCGTCGGCAAGACCGAACTCGCCCGGGCCCTGGCCGAGGCCACCGGGCGGCGCATGGTGCGGCTGCAGTGCTACGAGGGGCAGGACGAGAGCCGGGCCCTGTACGAGTGGGACTACGGCAAGCAGATGCTCTACACCCAGATGTTGCGGGAGAAGATCGGCGAGATCGTCGAGAGCTCCACCGACATCGCCGGAGCGGTCGAGGAGATCGGCGCGCACGAGGACGTGTTCTTCTCCGAGCGCTTCCTGTCCGCGCGGCCGCTGCTGGAGGCGATCCGCTCGGAAACGCCGGTGGTGCTGCTCGTCGACGAGATCGACCGCGCCGACGAGGCCCTGGAGGCGGTGCTGCTGGAAATCCTGTCCGAAGGGCAGGTATCGGTCCCCGAGATCGGCACCTTCATCGCGCAGCACCCGCCGCACGTGGTGCTGACCTCGAACAACACCCGGGAGTTGTCCGCGGCGCTGAAACGCCGCTGCCTGCACCTGTTCCTCGACTACCCGGACGCCGGCCGGGAGCTGGAGATCCTCCGCTCCAAGAGCACCGGGGTCGGCGACGCGCTGGCCGCGCACCTGGTGCAGGTCGTGCGCGGACTGCGCGAGTTGGACCTGCGCAAACCGCCGAGCATCGCGGAGGCGGTCGACTGGGCCCGCACGCTAGCCGTGCTGGGCATCGCCGAACTCGGCACCGAGGAGCTGGAATCCACGCTGTCGGTGGTGCTCAAGTACGACAAGGACCTCGCCCGCGCCCGCGAACAGCTGGACGCGCTCGTCGAGGGGGAGGTCCCCGGCACCGCCGGCACCCCGGGGGCCGGGGGCCCGGCCGACCGGGAGGGCCGGGCGGTGCGCAGCGCCAAGGACGAGCCCGGCCGGCACGGCCCCGGCATCTACGGGGAACCGGACGCGCACGGGGAACGCGGCCGGACCGGCAACGGCGAACGCTCCACCCCGCCCCGGGTGAGCGCCGGCCAGGGGGAGCGGTCGTTCACCTCCAAGTTCCGCCGCCGCGGCAACGCCTGAAGGAGGGGTCGTGGAGTCCACAGTGGTGCGCTTCGCCCGTCTGCTGCGGATGCGCGGTGTGCGCCTTTCGGTGTCCGAAGTGCTCGACGCGCTGCGCGGCCTGTGCGCGCCGGGGGTGTTGGAGGAGCGCGCGCTGTTCCGGGAGGCGTTGCGCAGTGCGCTGATCAAGGACCAGCGCGACGACCCGGTGTTCGACGAGCTGTTCGCCGCCCTCTTCGCCGCAGATCCCGTCGCCGCCGCCGATGAACCCGCGGCGGAGGACGAACCGGCGGCGGGCGCGGCGTTGGAGGATTTCACCCTCGGCGACGTCGAGCAGCGCCCGCCGCGCGCGGACATGGAAAGCCCGGACGCCGAAGTCGGCGACCTGTTCGACGAGGACGACCTCATCGAGCGCTACAGCCCGCACCCGGAACTGAACCCGATCAGCATGAGCTCCGACTCCTCCGACGAGCTCATGCTCTCCCAGGACGACGTGGCCGGCATCGACAACAGCGACCACGTGCAGCTGGAAACCGACCGCATGGGCGGCACCCCGCCGCCGGGGGAGCTGTCCTCGGCCAACGCGCAGCGCATCGACGCCGATCTGACCGACGAGCAGCAGGACGCCCTGCTGGGCTGGCTGTCGCCGCTTTCCGATCCGACCGCGGCGGAGGACGACGGCGACGCCGACGACGCCGCCGCGCTGCGCCGCCGGTTGTCCGGACTGCTGCAGCACCTGCCGGAGGCGCTCGAGCAGCACATCGCGCGGTTGCTCGCCGCCGGGCACGACGCCGAGGAGGCCGGTGACCCCGCGGTGCTGGACCGGATCGACCGCAGCGAGCGGGAGGAGCTCGAGGACTCGCTGAACCAGCTGGCGCAGAGCCTGCGCGGCGGGCTCACCAGCCGTCGCGTGATCTCCTCCCGCGGGCGCGTCGACTCGGCCCGGACCATGCGTCGCAACATGCGCTTCGACGGGGTTCCGTTTCGCCCGATCGCGGTGCGCCGCACCGAGGACAAACCGCGGCTGGTCGTGCTCGCCGACGTGAGCCTGTCGGTGCGCGCCACCGCCCGGTTCACCCTCCACCTGGTGCACGGGTTGCAGAACCGGTTCCGGAAGGTGCGCAGCTTCGCCTTCGTCGCCGAAGTCGCCGAGGTCACCTCGCTGTTCAGCACCCGTCCCAGCGAGCACGCGCTCGGGTTGATCTTCGACGGGCGCACCCTCGACGTGGACGCCGACTCCGACTGCGGGAAGGTGTTCGGCGACTTCCTCGAGGAGTACCGCGGGGCGCTCGACCGCAGCACCACGGTCGTCGTCCTCGGCGATGGCCGCAACAACGGCCGGCCGCCGAACCTCCCTGCGTTGGAGGAGATCTCGCGGGCGTGCCGCGAGCTCATCTGGCTCACCCCGGAACCCCGCCACTCGTGGGCCCTGGGCGGGTGCGACCTGCCGCACTACGCCGAGAACTGCGACCGCGTGCAGGTGGTGCGGGACCTGACCGGGCTGCGCCGCACCGCGGAGCGGATGGCCGAGGAGGTGACCGGGCGATGAGCGTGCCGCTGCGCACCGGTGGGCCGATCGACGCCTTCGACGCGTCGACCCCCGGGCGGTACTCCGACGGGCTCATCGAGGTCACCCGGGCCGAGCTCATGGGCGGAACCGAGCAGCGCACCGTGGCCAGCACGCGGCACTTCTGCCTGCGCCGCAACGGGGACCGGCTGCGCATCGGCCATCGGGTAGCGCCGGAGCGGCTCGACAACGAACTCGCCGGGCTGCTCGTGGAGGAGCTGTTCGTCCCGGGGTGGCTCAACGGCGCCGAGGTGTTCGAGCGCGTGTTCACCGGGGTCGTCAAGACCACTGTGGACGATCCGGTGCGGGGGTGGTCGCTGTTCTACGACAACACCCTCGAACGCATCCGGCAGCTGTGGTCGAGCGCGCCGGGCGAGGAGAGCTCCTCCATCGCGGAGATCGTCCCGGTCTACCGGCGCTGCCTCGAACTCGTGCCGGGCGGGCGCGTGCTGGACTTGGGGGCGTGCTTCGGCTTCCTCCCCGTGCTGCTGGCCGAACGGGGCGGCACCGAGGTCATCGCCTCCGACATCGATCAGGGTTCCATCGACCTGCTGCGGCGCATGACGCGGCACCGGGGCGTGCCGATGGGAACCCTGGTCTGCGACGCGGCGCGCGTGCCGCTGCCGGACGGCGCGGTGGACACCGTGCTGGCCGTGCACCTGCTGGAACACCTCGAACCGGAGCACGGGGCCGCCGTGCTCGCCGAGGCGCGGCGCCTGGCCCGGCGCCGCGTCGTCGTCGCCGTCCCCTTCGAACAGGAACCGACCGCGGCCTACGGCCACGTGCGCACGTTCGACCCGTACGCGCTGGAGGAGCTCGGCCGCTGGACCGGCGAACCGTTCGAGGTGCACCAGCACCACGGCGGCTGGCTGGTGATCGACAGGGGTTGAGCTGTTAGATCAGCCCCGCCTTGCTCGCGGAGTAGACGGCTTCGGCCCTGCTGGACACGCACAGCTTGCGCATCACGTTGCGCACGTGGAACTTCACCGTCGTCTCGGAGATGTAGAGCTGGCCGCCGATCTCCCGGTTGCTCAACCCGCGGGCGAGAAGCTCCAGCACCCGCAGTTCGCGGGTGGTCAGTTCCGGTTCCTCTTCCTGGTTGCTGATCGAGTGCGCCATCGCCGCCGCGGACCGCGAGTCGAACGCGCACTCCTCGCGCGCCACGGCCCGGATCGAGCGCACCAGCTCGGTGGTGTCCACGTCCTTGACAACGTACCCCCGCGCGCCCCGGCGCAGCGCCTCCACCACGAGGTCGTCCTCCAGGAACGTGGTGAACACGAGCACGCCGATGCCGCTGTGCGCGCTGGTGATCTCCTCGCACAGCTGCAGCCCCTCGGTGGAGTCCCCGTAGGAGAGCTTCAGGTCCAGCAGCACGACCTCGGGTTCGCAGCGGGGGACGAACGCGAGCGCCTCCTCCGCGCTGGAGGCCTCGCAGACCACCGCGAGGTCGTGCTCGCGTTCCAGCACGGCGCGCAGCCCCTGGCGGACGATCGCGTGGTCGTCGACCAGCATGATCCGCACCTCGCCGCTGCCGTGCTGCGCAGCCGGGGCGGCACTTCCGCGCGTGGCGGCTTCAGTCATCGCCAATCCCTCCAAGCCAGGGGCAGCGGCACCGCCAGGTGCACCAGCACGCCGCCGAGATCCGCGCGCCGGATGCTCAGTTCCCCGCCCATTTCCTCGGCCCTGCCCGCCATGTTCGCCAGACCGCAGTGGTGCCCGGCGCGCTCGTTCCCGCCGGTGAGGAGGGCCCGCTGCAGCGCCTCCGGGTCGCCGGTGCCGTCGTCGGCGACCGACAGCACCACCCGCTCGTCGGAGTAGTGCAGATCCACCACCGCGCGCGCGGCGTTGGCGTGCGTGGCCGTGTTGAACAGCGCCTCACCGGTTAACCGCAGCATCGAGTGCTCGACCGCGGGCGGCAGCGCCACCGGCTCACCCGCCACCCGCACCGACACCTCGACCTCGGTGGGCAGGTGCACGTGCGAGAGCCGCTCCAGCAGCACCGGAAGCGAACCGGGGGCCTCGTCGCTGGCGTTGTGCAGGGCGTAGATCGCCGAGCGCAGCTGCGAGACCGCCTGCTGGGTGAGTTCCTTGGCCGGCGCCAGCCGGTGGGCCACGTCGCCGGCCGGGCCCGGCACGCCCTCCAGCTCCGAACGGCACACCTCGACGATCATGCCCGCGCTGAGCACGGCCTGGGTGACGCTGTCGTGCAGTTCGCGCGCGATGCGGTGGCGTTCCTCGTCGATCACCTGCCGCTGGATCGCGGCGGTCAGCCGCTGCTGGACGTCCTCGAGCTCGGCCTGGCGCTGCACGAGGTGCTCGGCCTGCCGCGAGGCCTCCGCGGTGAGCTGGTCGGCCCTGCCGCGCAGGTGCGCCGCGGTCTGGAACAGGTGCGCGTTGTACAGCGCCACCGCGGCCTGGTTCGCCAGCACGCGGATGATCGCCAGGTCCGTGTCGGCGAGCTGCACCTGCGGCCCCGCGAGCGCGACGATCCCGCCGACCGGTTCCTCCTCGAGCATCATCGGCGCCCGCACGAGTCCGGTGGCGATCGAGCAGGACTCGAGCTCCCGCGGGGCGTCCCGCACCGTCGCCAGGTGCTCGCGCACCTCACCGGGGAGGTCCTGTTCGCGGTCGATGAGCCGGCCGTGGTGGTACAACAGCTGCCCCGGGCGCATCCCGGCCAGTCGCCCGCCCGAGATCGCCAACAGCAGCCACCGGGCCTGCAGGTGCTCCGCGGCGGCGGTGACGACCGCCTCGACCAAGGCGCGCGGCCCTTCCGCCGACCGCACGAGCGCCTGCGATATCTCGTCGAGCGCCTGCACGGTGCGCGTGAGGCGTTCGTTGGAACGGCGGTACTCGGGGTAGAACGAGTGCTTGCTGGAGCGCACTCCGGTCAGCTCGCCGAGCGTGGCCGGGTCGTCAGAGCGGGCGACGTCGTCCATGCCGACCTCACATGGCAGCGCGGAACAGCGCCTCGACCTGGTGCTGGTCCATGGGGCGCGGGTTGGTGGTCAGGCACGCGTCGCGCAGCGTCGTGCGTGCGAGGTGCTCGACGTTGTGCTCGCCGACGCCGAGCCGGACCAGCCCCCGCGGCACGCCGACGGAGTCGGCGAGTTCGCGCACCCGGTCGGCGAGCATGTCGGCCGCTTCGTCGGCGGGCGCGCGGTCGGCGTCGATGCCCGCGGCGCCGGCCAGGGGGCGGTAGCGCTCGGGGTCCTCCGCGGCGTTGAACCGGATCACGTGCGGCAGCAGGATCGCGTTGATCACCCCGTGCGGGGCGTCGAGCAACCCGCCCACCTGGTGGCTCATCGCGTGGGTGGCGCCGAGGATCGCGTTGGTGAAGGCCATGCCCGCCTCCAGCGAGCCCTGGGCCATCGCCGTGCGGGCCGGCATCTGGTGCGGGGCGATCAGGGTGTGCAGCAGGTTCCCGGTGACCAGGCCGACGGCGTGCAGCGCGTGGTGGTCGGTGAGGGGGTTGTGCGCGCGGGAGACGTACGACTCGACGGCATGGGTGAGCGCGTCGAGCCCGGTGGCGGCGTTGAGCCACTCCGGCATCGTGGTCAGCAGCCGCGGGTCGACGATCGAGATCTCCGGGACGAGGGTGCGACTGATGATGGTCACCTTGGTCGACCGAGCGGTGTCGGTGACCACGCAGAACTGCGAGACGTCGGCACCCGTCCCCGAGGTCGAGGGCACCATGACCAGCGGTGGGATCGGTTTGACGACTTCGTCCACGCCTTCGTAGTCGAGGACGTGGCCGCCGTTGCCGGAGAGGATGGCGACGCCCTTGGCGGCGTCCACGCACGAACCGCCGCCCACCGCGACGATCACGTCGCTGCCGGTTTCGACGTACTCGGCGTAGGCGGCCTGGACCTCGTGGTCCTTGGGGTTCGGGGTGAGCTCGCTGAACACGACGGGGTGCAGGCCGACCGAGCGCAGGTGCGCGCAGGCCTCGCGGACCCACCCGGCTTCGACCACGCCCGGGTCGGTGACCAGGAACGGGCGGCGCGCGCCGAGGCGGCCCGCGCTGTGCCCGAGTTCGGACAGGGCTTCGGGCCCGAACACGATCTCGGGGGCGTGGAACTTGGCGAGCTGACCCGCTGCCGGTTGCTCTGCCGTCGGATTCCCCGCTGGCGGCTGTTCGGCTTCCGGCGCGGTGCCGGTGGGCGGGGCTTCGCTCAGCTGCTCCGGGACGGTCCCGGCATCACCGGTGCCCACGCCCGGGCGAAGTCCTGTCATCGGCTGCCTCCGAGATGCGTACGCGGCTTGGGTGCAGCACGCGCTCAGGACGCGGTCCCCGGATCGATCACGGTGCGCACGGGACTCACCCGGTCGCAGGGGAACCCGCCTCGACGCGCGTGTTCCTCGATGCGTTCCGGGTCGGTCGCCTCGTAGACGCAGTAGAGCTTGTCGGGGGTCACGTAGGATTCGATCCAGCGCACCTCATCGCCCATCCCGGCGAGGACCTCGTTCGACTTCGCCGAGAGCTCGCGCAACTCTCCCCCGGAGAGGTCCCCGGCCCCGGGCACGGTTCGTTCCACCACGTAACGCTCCACGGCAGCTCCCTCGGTACTCGTGGCCGCGCCACCTCGCGTGAGTGACGCACGGCATAGCACGACGGTAATCGGTGCGCCACCCGGGCGTAACCCCTCCGGGGCGGTGCGCGCACCTGCCCGGATGGTCAGGTGACCAGCGAGCAACCCCGGTGCACCTGCGATAGCCGCTCCGCGGGCGGGGTGCGGTTGGCAGCCGATGCCCGAAGGCGCCCGGACGCGTCGCGGGACCGCTCGATCAGCCCTGCGCGGGGGCGAGCGGTTTGCGGGCGAGCAGGAAGCCCTGCGGAGTCCCCTCGCTGTAGTCGCCGCTCTCGTCCGGCTCGCGCACCAGGCGGGCGCGCACGTCCAGCCCCGCCCGTTCGAGCAGGCCGGTGAGCCCCTCCGGCCGCAACCGGTGGAAGTCGAGCGAGACGGGGGTGCCGCCCACGTCGGTGCGGTGCTCGACCTCGTCACCGACCTGGAAGGCCAGCTGCAGGTGGCCGCCGGGGGCCAGCACCCGGGCGAACTCGGCGAAGGCGACCGGCCGGTGCTCCTCCGGGAGGTGGATGACCGAGTACCAGGCGACGAGACCGCCGAGCGCCGCGTCGCCGATGTCCAGGCCGAGCATCGACCCCTCGGAGAAGCGCAGCCCGGGGTGCTCCCGCCTCGCCGCAGCGAGCATGCGCGGCGACAGGTCCACGCCGAACACCTCGAGACCGAGACCGCTCAGGTGCGCGGTGATGCGGCCGGTCCCGCAGCCGACGTCGGCGACCGGACCGGTACCGGCGGTGCGGACGAGCTCGGCGAACCCGCCGAGCACGGCGCGGTCCACGGGCTTGGCCGCCAGTTCCCCGCGGATCCACGACGCGTACGCGTCCGCACCCGCGTCGTAGGACCACCGGGTGCGCCGCAGGAAATCCGGTTCGTCCGTGCGAGCACCGTAGCGCCGGCCGGCGCCTGCTTCGAAGCCACCCGTTCCCGGCGCGGACGGCGCCACCTCCGGGGGATCGCGCCGCGCGACGAGCAGCCGTGGCGGCGCGCGGAACCGCCGCGCACGTGGATCCGTGCGCACCGGGACGTCCGGTGCGCACGGCGGAAAATCGGTTTGACGGTCGCTGGGGACGTGCATAGCCTCGGAACATGATCTCCTGAGATCGCGCCGGCGACCGTCCGCCCGCGGCGAGTTCCGCCGCCGAGCTCCACCGGTTCCCACTCCGGTATCGGCAGGACGCGTCCGCACGCGCATCCGGCTTCCCCGCTGCCTCCGCCACCGGAATTCCGGGAGATCCTCGTGTCCGATGCCGCTTTCCTGCACGCCCGTGACGTCGTCAAGCACTACGGGGACCGCCGCGTGCTCACCGGGGTCACCGTGTCCGCCCCCGCCGGCCGCCGCATCGGCGTGGTCGGGGAGAACGGCGTCGGCAAGTCGACGCTGCTGCGCGTGCTGGCCGGAGTCGAGGACGAGGACACCGGTGCGGTGCTGCGCCCGCAGGACTGCGGTTTCCTCCGGCAGGAGCTGCCCTTCCCGCAGGAGGCGGCGGTGCAGGACGTCGTCGACGACGCGCTCGCCGAGATCCGCGGGACGCAGCGTCGCATGGACGTCCTCACCGAACGGATGCGGGAATCGCCCGAGGACACCGCGGCGCTCGCCGAGTACGGCGAGCTCGTGGACTGGGCGCAGGACCACGAGCTGTGGGATGCGGACCGCCGCGCAGAACGCGTCCTCGGAGGACTCGGACTCGCGTCGGCGGACCCCGGCCGGCGCCTCGCCGCGCTCTCCGGCGGGGAGCGCTCGCGGTTGGCGCTGGCGGCGCTGCTCATCCGGCAGCCGCGCGCCCTGGTGCTGGACGAACCGACGAACCACCTCGACGACGCCGCGATCGGATTCCTCGAGCACCAGCTCGCGGACCTGCCCGGGGCCGTGGTCGTGGCCTCGCACGACCGCGTGTTCCTCGACGAGGTGTGCACCGACGTCCTCGACCTCGACCCGTCCCGCGACGGCGCGACCCGCTACGGCGGGTCCTACAGCGACTACCTGGTCGAGAAGCGCCGCGAGCGCCTCCGGTGGGAGCAGCAGTACCGCGCGGAGCAGGACGAGATCGCGCAGCAGCGGCGAGCGCTCGCGGTCACCGCGCGCGACGTCAGCCACAACCGCGAGATGCGCGACAAGAACAAGATGGCCTACGGGCGCCGGGGCGACCGCGTGCAGCAGCAGGTCTCCCGCCGGGTGCGCGATGCCGAGCGCAGGCTCGCGAAACTGACCCGCACCCAGGTGCGCAAACCACCGGTCCCGCTGTCCTTCGCGGGAACGCTGACCCGCGAACCGGCCTGCGACCTCCCGCTGGCGCTGCGCGGAGTCCGCTTCGCCGACCGGTTGCGCGTGGACGAGCTGGATCTCCCCGCACGCGGGCGGATCATGGTCACCGGGGCCAACGGCGCGGGCAAGTCCACATTGCTGGGTGTGCTCGCAGGCCGCCTCGCACCCGACGCGGGAGCGGTGCACCGCGCGCGGGGCGTCCGGGTCGGGATGCTGGACCAGGACGTCGAATTCGGCGACGGGAACCGCACACCGCGGCAGCTGTGCGACGAGGGTGGTGGCGGGAACGGCCCGCCGCTGGTCGAACTGGGCCTGCTGGCACCGCGGGACCTCGACCGGCCCGTCGGCCGGTTGTCCACCGGCCAGCGGCGTCGGCTGGCCCTGGCCCGCCTGCTGATCGCGCCGCCGCACGTGCTGCTGCTGGACGAACCGACGAACCACCTGTTGCTGAGCCTCGTCGAGGAGCTCGAAGAGGCGCTCGGGACTGCTCCCGGCGCGATCGTCGTCGCCTCGCACGACCGCTGGCTGCGCCGGCGCTGGACCCACCGGCGGTTGCACATGGCCGGCGGCGCGGTCGTGGGATGACCCCGGTGCGGCCGGGACCCGGACCGCCGCGGGTCGGCGCGCCGCGCAGGGCGATACCTCCTGCCGCGACGAGCACGCGCCGACCAGCTGGCCGGCTGTGCGGCGGTGAGCGCGTGCACGCCCTCCACGCGTGCGGTCGTCCCCAGCGGCGTGCGCGGCGGTGGAGGGGATCGGTACCGGATGGGACGTGGTGGTGCGGCGGCTGCCCCGCTGCGGCGGCACCGCGCGGGAAAGAGCTTTCCCGGAACCGGGTACCATCACCCCGGGGAAAGGAGATCGATGTCCTCGAACGCAGGTCGGTTGACCCTCGCCGATGTCGCGCGCGAGGCCGGCGTGTCGTTGGCGACGGCCTCCCGCGTCCTCAACGGCAGCGACCGCGCGGTCGGTGACGACCTGCGTGATCGCGTGCAGGCGGTGGCGGAGCGGCTGAACTACTCGCCGAGCGCCCCGGCGCAGGCCGTGGCGCGGGGCAGGACCAACGTCGTCGGCCTCGTGGTTCCGGACATCGCCGACCCGTACTTCTCGACGATCGCCGCCGGTGTGATCCGCCGCGCGGAGCCGCACGGCTTGATGGTGACGCTGTCCAGCACTTCCCAGCGCCCCGAGCGGGAGGCGGAGTACGTGGCGGCGTTGCGGCACCAGCGGGCGCGCGGCGTGATCCTGGTCGGCAGCCGCACCACCGAGAGCGAGCCCGAGGAGGCGCTGCGGACCGAGATCGACGCGTTCGACGCCGCAGGCGGCCGCGTCGTCGCGGTCAGCCAGAACCGGTTGTCCTGCGACACGGTGGTGCTCGAGAACCGCGCCGGCGCGCGCGAGCTGGCCACCCGCTTGACCGAGCTCGGCTACCGCCGGTTCGCCGTCCTGGCCGGGCCGCAGAACCTGCTCACGGCGCGGGACCGGCTGGCCGGTTTCCGCGACGGGCTGCGCCGCGCGGGCATCGGGCTCTCCGCCGCGGACGTGGTGCACGGCGAGTTCACCCGCGACGGGGGCCACGAGGCCGCCGTCGAGCTGCTGCGCCGTGAGCGCGGCGCGGAGTGCGCCTTCGCGGTCAACGACATCATGGCCGTCGGGGCCATGGCGGCCTGCCGCGAGCACGGTCTCGGGGTGCACGACCTGGCAGTGGCCGGGTTCGACGACATCGCCACCCTCCGCGACATCACACCCGGCCTGAGCACCGTGCGCATTCCGCTGGAGAAGCTCGGGGAGGCGGCCTTCGACATGCTCGTGGACGCCGACCGCCGGCAGCGGCGCCTGCGGCGGTTCAGCGGGCAGGTCGTCCTGCGCGACAGCACCCCGCAGCGCGGCTGAGCGCGACCGCCTCCGAGGCGGACGCGGTCGGTGCGGGGGTCCGCGGGTGCGGACCGATCCTTCCCGCCTGCTCGGCGCAGTCGCCGCCGCTCGTGCCCGGTCGAGGGCTACCAGGGGTGCGCGGTGAGGGCGCGTTCGACGCGTGCGCGAAGACGAGGGCGGAGTGCGCGTCCACGGCGTCGTGCTCGCCGACGAAGGCCAGCCACGGTGCCTGCCGGCCGAGCATGGCCTCCCCACCGAGGCCGCCGGGTCCGAGCACGGCGTCACAGGTGAACTCGCGCGGTCCGCGCCAGTGCAGCCGCCCCAGAAGTTCTGCCCGGACACGTGGCTGGCGGTCATCTGCAGGCCCTTGTGCCACCGGTGGTCGTGGGGTCGGTAGCCGGTCACGACGTGGCCGGCAAGTGTGCGCAGCGGTGCGCGTAGGGCTTGCGCGACTCGCAGGCCACCGGCTCCGGGCTGCGGGGCTTTGACACGAGCCCGGAAGGGCGACACGCTAATATTCACATTGCAGTAGTGATAGTTAACGGAATTGGAGTTAACCATGTCCTCTTCGGTGCCCGAGCGGATGCGCAGCGTGGTCATGCACGGCCCCGGTGACTACCGGCTCGAGGAAGTCGACGTCCCCGCTCCCGGGGAAGGGGAGCTGCTGCTGCGGGTCGAGGCCGTGGGCGTGTGCGCCAGCGACCTGAAGTGCTACCACGGCGCCGCGAAGTTCTGGGGCGACGAGAACCGCTCCGCGTACGCGCAGAGCGGCATCACTCCCGGGCACGAGTTCGTCGGCGTGGTCGTCTCGGGCGCGGAGGCCGACCTGCGGCGCCACGGCGTCTCCCTCGGGGACCGCGTCGCGTGCGAGCAGATCGTCCCCTGCGAGCAGTGCCGCTACTGCGCGCGCGGGCAGTACTGGATGTGCGGACCGCACGACATGTTCGGCTTCCGCAACTACCACGGGGCCATGGCCGAGTACGTGATCGTTCCGCCGAAGGCGCGGGCGCACCGGGTCTCGCACGAGCTCGCCCCGCACCACGCGGCCTACGCCGAGCCGCTGTCCTGCGCGTTGCACGCGGTCGAGCGCGCGAACATCTCCTTCGGCGACGTCGTCGTGGTCGCCGGCTGCGGGCCGATCGGGCTGGGGCTGATCACCGGGGCGCGGCAGAAGAACCCGATGACGCTGGTGGCCCTCGACCTCGATGACAACAAGCTCGAACTGGGACGCCGCTGCGGAGCGGACGTGGTGCTCAACCCTGCGAAGCAGGACGTCACCGCCGAGGTCGGCCGGCTCACCGACGGCTACGGCGCCGACGTCTACCTGGAGGGGACCGGTGCCGTCGCCGCCGTCGGACAGGGGCTGAACCTGCTGCGCAAACTCGGCACCTACGTCGAGTACTCGGTGTTCGGCTCGGACGTCACCGTCGACTGGTCGATCATCTCCGACGACAAGGAGCTGAACGTGCTCGGCGCGCACCTGGGGCCGTACTGCTGGCCCGCCGCGATCCGGATGCTCGAGCAGGGCGCGCTTCCCGTCGACGAGATCTGCACCCACCAGTTCCCGCTGGACGAGTTCCAGAAGGCGCTCGACCTGGTGGCCGACACCTCGGGCGAGTCGGTGAAGGTCTCCATCCTGCCGAACGGGTGAGACCGCCCGCTGCGCGCTCCGGCGGGCCCGACCCGT
Source organism: Salinifilum aidingensis (assembly GCF_054782015.1). NCBI lineage: Bacteria > Bacillati > Actinomycetota > Actinomycetes > Pseudonocardiales > Pseudonocardiaceae > Salinifilum > Salinifilum aidingensis. The sequence continues at coordinate 268,680 of NZ_BAAGTH010000004.1, forward strand.
TGGAGCGCGCGTGCTCCCCGTCCCGGCCGCGAGGCTGGTTCCCGCCCCCATCGGTGGGACGATGGGACGTGTCGGGCGACCGGTCGTGAGGCCTGGCGGGGAGGGGATCGCGATGCACGCGCGCGGAACGGAGGCGTTGGGCGGTCGCGGGCGGATCGGCGAGATCGCCCTGTGGGTGCTGCAGGTGCTGCTGGCCCTGTACTTCGTGGGCAACGCGGCGGTGCCGAAGCTCGTCGGCACGGCTTCGGCCGTGGACATGTTCGACCGGATCGGAGTGGGGCACTGGTTCCGGTACCTGACCGGGAGCCTGGAACTGCTCGGCGCGGTCGGCCTGGTGATTCCCGCGCTGGCGGGGCTGGCCGGGCTCGGTCTGGTGCTGGTGATGCTCGGCGCGGTCATCACGCACCTGGTCGTGCCCGCGCTCGGCGGGACGTTGTTCCTGCCGCTGGTGCTCGGGCTGCTCGCGGCCGTCGTCGCCTGGGGCCGGTGGTCCCGGACAGCGGATGTGCTGCAGCGGATCGGCCCGGCGCGGTGATCCGGCGGCCCCGTCCGCGAGGCGGGACCGCGAGCTTCGCGGCCCGTGCTCACGGCGGCTCCGGGGGCGCGGGCAGCGGCGGCGGGTCGCTGCGCTCGTCCGGAGCGGTGCCCGGCATCAACGACGCCCGCACCCCGTCGACGAGCTGCGCGGTGCCGCGCCGCCGCATCGAGCGGCGCGGCACCGCGCAGCTCGTCACGGCCACAGCCGCTGCGTGGCCAGGGCCGCGCCTTCGGCGAGGGCTTCGAGCTTGGCCCAGGCGATCTGCGGGTGGACCCGTCCGCCGAGCCCGCAGTCGGTGGAGGCGAGCACGCGTTCCCGCCCGACGCATTCGGCGAAGCGCACGATCCGGTCGGCCACGAGCTCGGGGTGCTCGACGACGTTGGTGGCGTGGCTGACCACGCCCGGCAGGATCAGCTTGTCCTCGGGCAGCGTGACGTCCCGCCAGACCTTCCACTCGTGCTCGTGGCGGACGTTGCCCGCTTCGAAGGAGTACGCGCCCGCGTCGACCTGCAGCAGCACGTCGATAATCTCGCGCATCGGCAGGTCCGTGGTGTGCGGACCGTGCCAGCTGCCCCAGCACAGGTGGAAGCGGATGCGGTCCTGCGGCAGGCCGCGGAGGGCGTGGTTGAGCGCTTCGACCCGCCGCATCGCCCACCGCCGGTAGTCCTCGACGGCGGGGGCCGGGTTGATCTGGTCCCAGCTCTCGGCCAGGCCCGGGTCGTCGAGCTGCAGGATGAGACCGGCGTCGATGATCTCCTGGTACTCCTCGCGCATCGCCTCGGCGCAGGCGTGGAGGAACTCCTCGTCGGTGGCGTAGTGCTCGTTGCCGATGCGGGCGCAGCTGCCGGGGGCGATGGCGGTCATGAAGCCCTCTTCCAAGCCCGCGCGCTCCAGCGCGCGCTTGAACGCGGCGATGTCCGCCCGGATGGCGTCGTGCCCCGCGTAGTGCAGCGGTCCGCGGCAGACGGGGAAGCGCATCGCTCCCGAACCTCCGGTGGTGATCCCGGCGGACGGGTCGGCGTAGGCCTCGGCGAAGCGCGCCCGGTCGCGGCGGTCGGCGAAGCGCGACAGCGTGAGTCCGGTGGACTTGGCGGGGTCGTGGCTGATGTCGTCAACCCCCTGATCGGTCAGCTCCAGTCCGCCGAGCCGCTGGAACGAGTAGGACCACCAGGCACCGTAGTCGACGCGCGTGCTCATGGACTTCCCGAACTCGCCGTCGCCGACCACGTCGATGCCGGTCCCGCGCTGGCGCTGCACGAGGTCCGCGACGGCCTGGTCGACACCGCTGCGGAAGCGGTCGTGGTCGACCTCTCCGCCGGCGCGGGCGCGGTTGAGCTCGATGAGTTCGTCGGGCCGGGGAAGGCTGCCGGCCTGCGTGGTGCGGATCCGCTCGGTACTGGCCAACATGCGCGCATCATCCTCCTCCACGTATCAAGCACTTGATATGCGGAGATGCGGTGCGCTGGCAAGACCGCGATCGGGCGAGGACACCGATAGCATGTGCACATGGCCGAGCGGAAAGGGCCTCTCCGACTGGAGGATTTCGACAAGCTGCTGGCGCAGTCGGACCTGGCCGGTGCGGGGCACATCCCGCTGCGGCTCCGCCTGGTGTCGCAGATCTACGCCCGGGTGGCCGATGACCTGCTGAGCTCGGCGGGCACGTCGCTGGCGGCGTTCACGGTGCTCGCGAGCCTGCAGCTGCACCCGGGGGCCTCCGGCGCGGCGCTGGCCGATCTCACCGCGCAGACGCCGCAGGGGATCAGCGCGATGGCCGCGTCCCTGGAGCGGGACGGGTTGCTCGAACGGCGCTCGACGGACGGCCGTCGGCTGTCGCACCACCTCACCCGCCGGGGCGAGGAAGTGGTCGAGCAGTGCCGCGACCTGCTCACCGGACTGCACGAGCGGGCCTTCGCCGAGTTCGACGAGGACCGCGTCGCGCGCATGGTGGAGGACCTGAGGTCCTTCGCCGAAGGGCTGCTGCGCGAGCGCGGGTGAGCGGGGACGCGCACGGCCGCGCTGCGCTCTGCGAGGCGAAAGTCCCTGGTTCGCGGCGCGCGAGGCGCGCACTCTCGGGGCCTCGGCAACCCGAAGGAGTCATCATGACAGCTCGAGAGGCCCGAGCCGCGGAACTCGGTTCGTTCGGCTCGCCTGACGAGGTCCGCGAGATCACGCACGGACGGGTCGAGGTGCTCCACTTGGACGTGGGCACGGTAGGGCGGATGGTGCTGCACCCGGGGTGGCGGTGGAGCCGGGACGTGCGTCCGCTCGCCGGCACGGACTGGTGCGAAGCGCCGCACTTCCAGTACCACGTGTCCGGGACCGTGCGCGTGCGGATGTCCTCCGGCGAGGAGTTCGACGTCGGTCCCGGGCAGGTCAGCTACCTGCCCCAGGGTCACGACGCGTGGGTCCTCGGGGACGAGGACGCGGTCATCGTGGACTGGGCCGCGGCCACCGACTACGCACGGCCGACGTGAGCGGTGCCCCGGGAACCGGTGCCGGCCCCGGGCACCGCACGCCGCCGTGCCGCGTCAGGGGTTGCTGAACATCAGGAGTTGTTGGGGAATCCGAGGTCGACGCCGCCCTCGCCGGGGTCGGGCCAGCGTGTGGTGACGGCCTTCCCGCGGGTGTAGAAGTGCACGCCGTCGGTGCCGTAGATGTGGTGCTCGCCGAACAGCGAGTCCTTCCACCCGCCGAAGGAGTGGTAGCCCACGGGCACCGGGATCGGCACGTTGACGCCGACCATTCCGGCGCGCACCTCGAGCTTGAACCGCCGCGCCGCGCCGCCGTCCCGGGTGAAGATCGCGGTGCCGTTGCCCCAGGGCGAGGAGTTCATCAGCTGCAGCGCCTCCTCGTAGGAGCGCACGCGGACGACGCAGAGCACCGGCCCGAAGATCTCGTCGCGGTAGGCGGTCATCTCGGGGGTGACCTTGTCCAGCAGGCTCACGCCGAGGAAGTTGCCGTCGTCGTGGCCGGGAACCCGCAGTTCGGTGCCGTCGACGACGACGTCGGCGCCCTGCTCGCGCGCCTGCGGTACGTAGGAGGCGACGCGGTCGCGGTGCTCGGCGGTGATCAGCGGGCCCATGTCGCTGTTCGGGTCGGTGCCGGGGCCGATGGTGAGCCCGCGGGCGCGCTCGGCGATCCGCTCGACGAGATCATCGCCGACCGGGTCGACGGCGACGACGACCGAGACCGCCATGCACCGTTCCCCGGCCGAGCCGTAGGCCGCGGAGACGGCCGCGTCGGCTGCCTGGTCGAGGTCGGCGTCGGGCAGCACGAGCATGTGGTTCTTCGCGCCGCCCAGGGCCTGCACCCGTTTGCCGTGCTCGGTGGCGGTGCTGTGCACCGCGCGGGCCACCGGCGTGGAGCCGACGAAGCTGACCGCGTCGATGTCGGGGTGCTCCAGCAGCCGGTCCACGGCGGGCTTGTCCCCCTGGACGAGGTTGAGCACGCCGTCGGGCACGCCGGCCTCGGTGGCGAGCTCGACGAGCCGGGTGGTGGCCGCGGGGTCCTTCTCGCTGGGCTTGAGCACGACCGTGTTTCCGCAGGCCAGCGCGATGGGGAACATCCACAGCGGCACCATGGCGGGGAAGTTGAACGGGGTGATCCCGGCGACCACGCCCACCGGTTGGCGTAGCGATTCGACGTCGACGCGCGTGGCGACCTGGGTGGAGGTCTCGCCCTTGAGCAGGTGGCCGATTCCGCAGGCGAACTCGACGATCTCGAGGCCGCGGGCGACTTCGCCGAGCGCGTCGGAGTGCACCTTGCCGTGCTCGGCGGTGATGAGCGCGGCGATCTCGTCGCGGTGGCGGTGCAGGGCCTCGCGGTAGGCGAACAGGATCTCGGTGCGCTTGGCCAGCGACGTGCTCGCCCAGTCCGGGAACGCCTTGGCGGCGGAGGACACAGCAGTGTCCACGTCGGACGCATCGGCGAGTGCGACCCGACCCGTGCGCTGTCCGGTCGCCGGGTCGGTGACGTCGGCGTACCGGCCCGACGTCCCCTCGGCGGCGGCGCCGTCGATCCAGTGCTGGATTGTCTTCATGTTCCGTCTCGCTCCTCGCGGCTGGGACTTGTCCGTGCCGGTCGACCGGCCCCGTCCAGGGGGCGGTCTCTGTCTACGCCGTGCGCGCAGCCGCTGTCAACATTTGTCCATACATTAGGACTTGATAGTGCGCGGCGCCGCGTGTGTTGCACCACGACCGGTTTGCGGGCGGGCGCGCGCGACCTGGATCATGCTGCATGTGCAGCGCAGGTACGAGTACGTCGACAACGCCGGGCACGGTGCCCTGGACGAGGTGTCCAAGCGCATCATCGAGCAGTTGCAGGAGGACGGGCGCAGGCCGTACGGGGCCATCGGCAAGGCGGTGGGGCTGTCCGAGGCGGCCGTGCGCCAGCGCGTCACGCGGCTGACCCAGGCCGGCGTGATCCAGATCGTCGCGGTGACCGATCCGATGCACGTCGGCATGTTCCGCCAGGCCATGGTCGGCATCAAGGTGGATGGCCCGATCGAACCGGTCGCCGAGGAGGTCGCGCAGATGGAGGAGATGAGCTACGTCGTCCTCTGCGCGGGCCGCTACGACCTCCTCTGCGAGGCGGTCTGCGAGGACGACGAGCACCTCCTCGAGGTCGTCTCGCGCCAGGTGCGCGCCATCAGCGGTGTCCGGGACGCGGAAACCCTGCCGTACCTGAAGCTGTACAAGCAGACCTATCAGTGGGGAACCCGCTGATCGGGATCCTCGGCTGAGTCGGCGTCCGGGGCCGCCTCCTGCTCCGGCACGAGCTCGAGGTCGTCGAGCGGCCGCCGGAAGCCGCGCGTGAGCACGAGCACGTAGCCGAACCCGAGCGCCGTCCACACCAGGCCCGCGACCAGCGCGTCGGCGGAGAGGAAGTACCAGAGCACGCCGGTCAGGGCGGCTCCGACCAGCGGCATGACCACGTACCGCAGCACCTCGGGTGCGCTGTGCACGCGCCGCTCGCGCACGACGTAGTGCGCCAGCACGGCCAGGTTGACGAAGGTGAAGGCGATCAGCGCGCCGAAGTTGATCACCGAGGCGATGAGCTCCAGGCTCGGTGCGATCGCCAGCAGGCTCACCACGCCCACGAAGACCACCGTGTACGCGGGGGTGCGCGTGCGCGGGTGGACGTGGGCGAACATCCGCTTCGCCGGCAGCACGCCGTTGCGCCCCATGACGTGCAGCAGCCGGGACACGCTGGCGTGCGAGGCGAGGCCGGAGGCCGCGGTGGCGCCGAACGCGCCGGCGAGGAACAGCGCCTGGAACACGGGGCCGCCGACCAGCATCCCGAGCTCCGGCGTCGTGTTGTCCGGCTGGGCGAACGGCGCGTTGGTGGGGAAGGCGGCCTGCGTGAACCACGAGCAGACGAAGTACAGCACCCCGCCGATGAGCACGGTCAGCAGGATCGCCCGCGGCACGGTGCGTTCGTCGCGCGCTTCCTCGGTGTACATCGTCACGGCGTCGAAGCCGATGAAGGAGAAGGCCACGATCGTCGATCCGGCGAGCAGCGCGGCGAGGTGCGTGCCCTCGTTCCACAGCGGGTCGAGGGTGGCCGCGGTCCCCTGGCCGGGCCCCCCTGCCAGCTGCACCGAGATCAGCACGAGGAAGGCCGCCACCATGCTGACGGCGAACAGGAACAGCGCGGTGTTCAGCCGCGAGGTCGACCGCATGCTCCACGCGTTGACCGCGGTCACGCAGCCGACGAAGGCCAGCACCCACACCCAGGCGGGCACTCCCGGGAACACCGACTCCAGGTACTGCCGGATGATCAGCGCGTTGACCATCGGCAGCAGCAGGTAGTCGAGGAGCGCCGCCCAGCCGACGAGGAAGCCCACGACCGGGTGCATGGTCTTGCGCGTGTAGGTGTACGCCGATCCCGCGCTGGGGAAGATCCGCACCATCTTGCCGTAGCTGATCGCCGTGAAGAGCATGACGACCAGGGCGATGAGGTACGAGGTCGGCACGGTGCCGTGCGTGCGGTCGGAGACGATGCCGAAGGTGTCGAACACGACGGTCGGCGTCATGTACCCGAGGCCGAGGGCGACGATCGCCCACATCCCCAGTGTTCGTTGCAGCGTGCTCCCGGTCGTCGTCATGAGCAAGCACTCCCTCGTGGCGGGGTCGGGCGGATGACGTCCCGGCGGGCGCCTGCTGCACCCCGGCGCCGGGACCCCGAGGGGGCATTAACCCCCCGGAGGGCCGTCGTCGTCAACGGCAGAGGGAACGTTTTTCGTTGTGTTGAATGGTTATAGCCACGGATACGCTTGCATATAGCGATGAACTGTGCGATACACGTATTGCCAACGTCGTTGAACGAGTGCGAGGACACCGATGGCCCCCTCTGAGACCGCAGGCACCGCGGCCCCGCTCGATGACGCCGCGCGGGAGCACCTGTGGATGCACTTCACCCGGCACGCCGTGCACAGCGAGCAGGGCGAGCGCGTCCCCGTGATCACCTCCGGTGACGGCCCCTACGTGTTCGACGACCAGGGCAAGCGGTACCTGGACGGGCTCGCCGGACTGTTCGCCGTGCAGGTGGGGCACGGACGGGACGAGCTGGCCCGCGCCGCCGCCGAGCAGCTCGCGGAGCTGTCGTACTTCCCGCTCTGGTCGCACGCGCACCCCAGCGCCATCCGGCTCGCCGAGCGCCTCGCCGGAAGCGCGCCGGGAGACCTCGACCGCGTCTTCTTCACCGTCTCCGGCGGGGAAGCGGTGGAGACCGCCTGGAAGCTCGCCAAGCAGTACTTCAAGGTCACCGGGAAACCGACCAAGCACAAGGTCGTCAGCCGCTCGCTCGCGTACCACGGGACCTCGGCCGGCGCCCTGTCGATCACCGGGCTGCCCGGTGCGAAGCAGGACTTCGAACCGCTCGTGCCGAGCGTGCTGCGCGTGCCCAACACGAACTTCTACCGCGCGCCCGAGCACGGCGACGACTACGCGGAGTTCGGGCGCTGGGCCGCCGACCAGATCGCGCAGGCGATCGAGATGGAAGGCCCCGACACCGTCGCGGCCGTGTTCCTCGAGCCGGTGCAGAACACCGGCGGGTGCTTCCCACCTCCGCCCGGGTACTTCGAGCGCGTGCGCGAGATCTGCGACCGCTACGACGTGCTGCTCGTCTCCGACGAGGTGATCGGCGCCTTCGGCCGCCTCGGGCACGAGTTCGGCGCGCAGCGCTACGGCTACCAGCCGGACATGCTCACCACCGCCAAGGGGATGACCTCCGGTTACGCCCCGCTGGGCGCACTGCTCGTCGGCGACCGCGTGGCGGAACCGTTCCAGCACGGCACGACGATGTTCGCGCACGGGTCCACCTACGGCGGGCACCCCATGTCGTGCGCGGTGGCGATGGCCAACCTCGAGCTGATGGAGCAGTGGGACCTGTACGCGCACGTGCGCGCCAACGAGAGCGCGTTCAAGTCCACATTGGATAAATTGCGCGATCTGCCGATCGTCGGTGACGTGCGCGGCGCCGGGTACTTCTACGGGGTCGAGCTCGTCAAGGACCAGCACACGGGCGAGACGTTCACCGCCGAGGAGTCCGAGCGCGTGCTGCGCGAGCACGTCTCCAAGGAGCTGTTCGCCAACGGCCTGTACTGCCGCGCCGACGACCGCGGCGAGCCCGTCGTGCAGCTGGCGCCGCCGCTGGTCTGCGAGCAGGAGCACTTCGACGAGATCGAGCAGATCCTGCGCACCGTGCTGACCGGAGCGTGGAAGCAGCTCTGACCGGACCGAACCACCGCCACCGGCGATCTGCGCCGGTGGCGGGACCCGCTCATCACCGCCGCATCCCAGGAGGTGCACGAACCGTGCAGGAACCCCGCATCTTCCGCAACTTCATCGGCGGTGCGTTCGTCGACCCGGCGGACGGCCGCACGCAGCCGGTCATCGATCCGGCCACCGAGGAGGTGCACGGCCACGTCGCCGTGTCCGACCGGTCCGATGTGGACGCCGCGATGAAGGAGGCGCGCACCGCCTTCGCGGACTGGAGCAGGCGCACACCGGCCCAGCGGCAGCGGGCGCTGCTGGGCATCGCCGGTGACATCGAGCGCAACGCCGACGAGCTGCTGCGCGTGGAGTGCGCCAACACCGGCAAGCCCAGCGCTGTGGCGCACGCCGAGGAACTGCCGATGATCCTGGAGCAGACCAGGTTCTTCGCCGGCGCGGCACGCACGCTCGAGGGCCGGGCCGCGGCGGAGTACCTGCCGGGGCTGACCTCGTGGCTCCGCCGCGAGCCGGTCGGCGTGTGCGCGCAGATCACGCCGTGGAACTACCCGATCCTGATGGCCGTGTGGAAGTTCGCGCCGGCCCTGGCCGCGGGCAACACGGTGGTGCTGAAGCCGGCCGAGACCACGCCGGCCTCGACGCTGTACCTGGCCGAGCTCATGGCCGAGCACCTCCCGGCCGGGGCGTTCAACGTGGTCTGCGGCGGGCGCGACACGGGGCGCGAGCTCGTCGCGCACCCCGAGCCGGACATGGTCTCGGTCACCGGCAGCGTGCGGGCGGGCAAGAACGTCGCGGAAGCGGCGGTGGACGACGTCAAGCGCGTGCACCTCGAGCTCGGCGGCAAGGCGCCGGTGGTCGTCTTCGACGACGCGGACGTGGAGCGGACCGCCCGGGGCATCGCCGAGGCGGCGCTGTTCAACGCCGGCCAGGACTGCACGGCGGCCACGCGCGTGCTGGCCGGTCCCGGCATCCACGACGCGCTCGTGGAGGCGCTGACCGAGCAGGCCCGGGCGACCGAGACCGGTCCGGAGGCCGCGGAGCCGTTCTACGGCCCGCTGAACAACGCCGACCAGCTCGCCCACGTCACCGGGCTCGTCGACCGGCTCCCGGGGCACGCCACGGTGCACACCGGCGGCTTCCGGGTGGGCGAGCGCGGCTACTTCTACGCCCCGACCGTCGTCTCCGGGCTCGAGCAGCGCGACGAGGCGGTGCAGACCGAGGTCTTCGGGCCGGTGCTGACCGTGCAGCGCTTCACCACCGAGGAGGAGGCCGTGGCGATGGCCAACGACGTCGAGTACGGGCTGGCCTCCTCGGTGTGGACGACCGACCACGGCCGCGCGCTGCGGATGTCCCGCGAGCTCGACTTCGGGTGCGTGTGGATCAACACCCACATCCCGCTGGTCGGCGAGATGCCGCACGGCGGGTTCAAGCATTCCGGTTACGGCAAGGACCTCTCGCTGTACGGGTTGGAGGACTACACGCGCGTCAAGCACGTGATGTCGCAGATCGAGGACTGACCGCCACGAGGCAGTCCGATCCGTCCGGGCGCGCCGCGCGGCGCGGGCTCCGCACCACCGGGGCCGCGCCGCGCGGCGCGCCTGTGTCGTTTTAACAACGATCCTGTTCAATCGAACTTGCACCTTGTGGTGCTCGTGCTCAGCGGGAAGCGCGCCGTGTCCACCGAAGTTCCCACACCGGGGGTGCGATCGCGGCGCTGGAGCGATTCGGAACCGAGGGGGCGGGTGCGGATCACTGTGTTTTCGCAGGTCACGGAATCCCGGAAGGTGAGTCCTGCCGGAGGGCTTTGACAAAGCGCGTGTGACGAGACAAGCTGCTTCGCACACAAAGTCACAACATAGACGTGATACTTAAACTGGAGAAAGTTAAGTGTTCGCTTCGGTGGACCGTCCTCCCGCCCGACGAGTGAAACCGGAATCGCCGTGATGAGTACCGACGCAGCCAATCGACGCACCGAGACCGGGCTCGACCGGATCGGCATCCCCCACTCCCTGCGCTGGGGGTTCCTCGCCGTGCTGATCTTCATGACCGGCAACGGGACCGAGTCGAACTTCATCTCGCCGCACATCGAGAGCGTGCTCGGCAGCACTACCGCCACCGTCAGCACGATCATCTCGATGTACGGCGTGTCCGTGTTCGTGGGCAGCTACCTGTCCGGCGCGCTGGCCGACCTGTGGGGCCCGCGGCGCGTGATGCAGCTCGGCGCGGCCGTGTGGCTGGGCTTCGAGGTGCTGTTCCTGATCAGCCTGTCCGTCGGCAGCCTGCCCCTGGTCTTTCTGACCTACTTCCTGCGCGGCTTCGGCTACCCGCTGTTCGCGTTCGCCTTCCTCGTGTGGGTCAACGTGGTGGCACCGACCGAGCGCAAGGGCGCAGCGGTCGGCTGGTTCTACGTCATGTTCACCGGTGGTCTGCCCACCCTCGGCTCGCTGTTCGCGCTCGGCGCGATCCCGGCCTTCGGCGGTGGTACCGGTGGTGAGACCGGTGCGATGATCGCCTCCTCGGTGCTGGTGCTCCTCGGGTTCCTGCTCGCGCAGTTCGCCGTGACCGAGCCGCACGGGGACCGGCGCCTGGCCCCGCGGGGCGTGCCCGCGATGCAGGTGATCACCGAGGGCGTGCGCCTGAGCTACCGCCAGCCCAAGATCTTCATGGGCTTCCTCGTGCGCTGGATCAACACCGCGCCCCAGTACGGCATGTTCATCATCCTGCCCACGGTCATCGCGGATCAGCTGCAGTGGGGCCAGAGCCGCTGGCTGACCATGACCGTGCTGGTGTACGCCACGAACATCCTCGTCAACGCGGTCTTCGGCGCGATCGGCGACCGGTGGGGCTGGCGGCTGACCGTGCAGTGGTTCGGCGTGTTCGGCTCCGCGGTGGGGCTGCTGGCCTGGTGGTACGTGCCGCACTGGGTCCCGGCCGGGTCGGTGTGGGGCTTCTGGCTCGCCGTCGTCGCCGGCTGCGTGTTCGGCTGCCTGCTGGCCGGGTTCGTCCCGATGGGCGCGATCATGCCCGCGCTGGCACCGCAGTTCAAAGGCGCGGCCATGGCCATGTACACCACGGCGGCCGGTGGTTCGGCCTTCCTCGGCTCCGCGGTCGTCACCGCCGTCTACATGCTCGGCCTCGGCAACACCGCGGTCGTCTGGGCCTTCGTCCTGCTCTACGCGGCGGCGTTCGTCATGGTGCACTTCCTCCGCGTCCCCGAGGACGACAAGTCCGCCCGCACCCGCGCGGTGAGCGCGCCGGCCTGATCCCCATCCGAGCAGAACGAGGAGTGTGCGAACCGTGTTCGAACTGACCGGACGAGTGGCGCTCGTGACCGGCGCCGCCTCGGGCATCGGGGCCGAGGTGGTGCGGGCCCTGAAGCAGCAGGGCGCCGCGGTCGCCGGAGCCGACCGGCTGGCGGAGCTGCCCGACGAGTGCGCCTCCACCCACCGGGTGGACGTCACGGACGAGGAATCGGTCGACGCGTGCGTGCGGGAGGTGACCGAGCAGCACGGTCGGATCGACGTGCTCGTCAACTCGGCCGGTGTCGCGCTGCTGGCGCCCGCCGCCGAGATCGACCCCGCCGACTGGCGGCGGACGCTGGAGGTCAACCTCACCGGCAGCTTCCTCATGTGCCAGGCGGTCGGGCGCGGCATGCTCGGCAGCGGGGGCGGGCGCATCATCAACCTGGCCTCCCAGGCCGCCGACGTCGGCCTGGACGAGCACGTGGCCTACTGCGCCTCCAAGGCCGGCCTCCTCGGGATGACGCGCACGCTCGCGCTGGAGTGGGGCGGTTCCGGCATCACGGTCAACGCCGTGTCCCCGACCGTCGTGCTCACCGAGCTCGGACGCGCGGCCTGGGACAACCCCAAGGGCGAGGCGCACCGCAGGGAGATCCCGGCCGGGCGGTTCGCCGAGCCCCACGAGATCGCGGCGGCCGTGGCCTACCTCGCCTCGCAGGAGGCCGCGATGGTCAACGGCGCGGAACTGCGCGCCGACGGCGGCTTCACCGTCCGCTGACCGCAGCACTGGGCGCTCGCTCCCCCGCCCGCTGGACCCAGCGGGCGGGGGAGCGAGCGCCCGAGCGGACGGGGCGGGGCGCGTGCGGGCAGCACCGGCTCAGTCGATCCGGTAGACCGGGTTCGGCAGCTTCACCGCCTCCCGCGCGTGCCCGCCGCGCAGATCGCTGCGCTGGTCGCCGACGTTGACGACTATGTCGTAGCCGCGGCTCTCGATGTCGGCGCGCGCGCCCGACTTGTACGGCACGACCGACGGGCGGTCGTCCTCGGGGGGCTGCAGGTACAGGCCCGCCGGGTCGGGATATCCCTGCTCGCGGAGGTGGTGCAGGGTGTCGTGCCGCATGCGCGGGCTCTCGTCCCGGCCGGTGACGAAGAAGACGGCCACGCCGCGCTCCGCGGCGAAGCGGGCCAGTCGCCGCACGGGCGGGTTCGCGGGGAACGCTCCTCCGTGGACGTACTCGTCGAAGGCCTCGTCGACGTAGCCGTAGTCGTGGTCGCGCTGGTACGGGTACGTGCTCACGCTCGTGTCGTCGATGTCGAGCACGATCGCCGGGTCGTCCACCCCACCGCGCAGCGCGCGCTCGAGGTGCTCGCGGGCCTGCGCGGACCGCTCGGCGATGTCGTCGTGCCACTGCCCGGAGTCGTGGTACTCGGTGATGGAGTCCTTGACGGTGGTCAGGTTCGGCATCTCCGCCCGCGGGGGTTCGGACGCGGACTCGGTTTCGGAGGCGGAGTCGAAGGCCGCTCCCGCGGCCGGGGCTCCCGCGACGAGCGCCGCGGCGAGGGCGATCCCGCCGGCGGTGCGGAGCAGCCCGCCGGTGTTGCTGCGCTGTCCGTGCGGCATGTTCTCGCTCCAGTGGGTCGGTCGTGCAACTCGGGAAGGGCGCGGTGTCACCCGGCGCGGGCGGCGGTGACCGCGTCGAGCGTGGGATAGGAGGGCTGGGCTCCCGGGCGCCGCACCGCCAGCGCGCTGACGTGGGCAGCCCAGCGCGCGGCCGTCGGGAGGCTGTCGCGCTCGCCGAGCCGCCAGGCGAGCGCCGCGGCGAAGGCGTCCCCGGCCCCGGTGGTGTCGTGCGGTTCGACCGCGACCGCGGGGACGTGCTCCACGGCACCGGTGTCCGCAGTGGCCACTGTCGCGCCGCGGGCGCCGCGGGTGACCACGGCGGAGCGGGCTCCCAGGCGCAGCACGCTCCGCGCGAGGTCCTCCACCGCCTCGCCCGGCGCGTCCGCGCCGCTTGCCAGCTCGCGCGCCTCCTGCTCGTTGACGACGAGCGGATCGCAGGTCCGCAGCACGTCGGCGGGCAGTTGCGTCACCGGCGAGAGGTTGAGCACCACCCGCACACCGGCCCGGTGGGCCTGCCGCGCCGCGGCGCAGACGGTCTCCCCGGGGATCTCGGGGACGAGCGAGACGACCTTCGCCGCGGCGAGCAGGGACGCGGCGCGCCGGACGTCTTCGGGGCGGGTGCGCGCGTTCGCACCCGCGTCGAGGACGATGCTGTTCTCCCCGGCCTGGTCGACGGTGACCACGGCGGTCCCGGTCGGGGCGTGCGGGTCGCGGACGACGTGCGCGGTGTCCACCCGGTTGTCGCGGAGGCTGCCGAGCAGCGCCTCCGCGTGGTGGTCGTCGCCGACGCGGCCGAGCATCGCCACCGCGGCGCCCAGCCGCGCCGCGGCGACCGCCTGGTTCGCCCCCTTGCCCCCCGGCGTCGCGGTGAGCCCGCTTCCGCGCACCGTCTCGCCAGGTGCGGGGTGGCGGTGCACGCGCGCGGTCAGGTCGATGTTGAGCGATCCGACGACGGCGATGTCCGGTTCGGGGCGGGGCTGCAGCGCGGGGACGCATCGCGCGGAGAGGGGTTCGTTGGCGGGCATCGGGGTCCTTCCTCCGGACGGGGCGGGTGCGGGGTCGGGTCAGGCCGCGCGGTCGGGGAACTCCGGCGGGCTGGCCGCGCGGAGCCGGTCGCGCAGGCGTTCGGCGAAATCACCGGGGGTTTCCCGGACGACGCGCACGCTCGGATCGCCGGTGCCCGATTCCGGCGGGCGGGCCACGGTGGTGCCGCGCGCCGGGCCGTCGCCGGTGTCCACGTCGACGGCCAGCCGGGCGGTGGTGGCCTCCGCGAGGTCGCCAACCGCGATCGCGGCGGCCAGCGCGTCGTGGCAGGCGGCCTGCCGGGTCCCGGAGCGGTGCTCGTAGAAGTCCAGGTACCGCCGCAGGATCGCTCCTGCGAAGGAGCCCACGGGCGAGGCGGCGTTCGCGAGCTGGGCGTGGGATTCGGCGGTGAGCACCTCGGTGGTGGTGACGTCGAGGGGCACGAGGGTGCAGTCCCAGCCGGCGCGCAGCACGAGCCGGGCGGCCTCGGGGTCGTTGTGCACGTTCGCCTCGGCCACCGGTGTCGCGTTCCCCGGGTGGTGCAGCGCTCCGCCCATGACCGTGATCCCGGACAGGAGCTCCGGCAGGCGCGGTTCGAGCAGCAGCGCGAGGGCGAGGTTCGTCAGCGGTCCCAGGGCCAGCAGGTGCAGCTGGCGCGGCTGCTGCCGGGCGAGGCGGACGATCTGCTCCGGGCCGGTCCCGGCGGCCGGCGCGGGCGCGGCGGACGCGGCCCCGCCCGGGGTACCGGCGTCGCCCAGCCCGTCGTGGCCGTGGATGTGCGGGACGTGGGTGCACCGGCCGCCGCGCAGCGTGCGCTGCGCCCCCACCGCGACCGGTACGTCGTCGCGGCCGACGAGGCGCAGCACGCGGAAGGTGTTCCGCGCGGCGGTTTCCGCGTCGACGTTGCCGGAAACGGTGCTCACCGCCCGGATCTCGGTCTCCGGGTCGAGGGCGAGGTAGAGCAGGGCCAGGGCGTCGTCGATGCCGGTGTCGCAGTCGACGAGCAGAGTGGTGCGCGGGTTCACTGCGTCGTTCCTCCTGGTGCGCCCCGCCCGGCAGGGTGCGCGCCGCCGGGCGGGGACGGGTGGTCAGGGGGTCTGGAACAGCGAGAGCGGCGGTGCTCCGCTGGGGAGGACGTACTTGGCGATGAGCACCGGACCGGTCTCCGCGCGCACGACCTGGGTGACGAGGACGACCGGGGTGTCGGCGGGGCGTTCGAACGCGGCGCCGCGCTGCCGCCCCAGCACGGTCGCGGTGACATCGCTGGCGGCGTGCAGGGTGAGCTCGAGGTGCTCGGCGGTGAACGCGGCGAGCATGGAGCGCGACTCCTCGGCCCCGCGGTGGAGCTCCTCCGGCAGCTCAGGGTGCACGCCGGCGAGGACTTCGTCCGGCAGGGTCCACTCCTGCACGAGGCACGCGGGCGCGCCGTCCACGGCGACGACGCTCTCCCAGAAGCGGATCTCGCCGTTGGCGGGGGCGGGGAGGTGCTGCAGGACCAGGTCGGTCGGCTCCTCGAACGCCCGCGCGAGGGGGCGCACCCCCGCGCTGCCGGTGAACTGGAGCTCGATCGGGGTGAGGCGTTCGAAGCCGCGGCGGGGGCGGTTGCCGGTGACGGTGCGGCCCACGCCGCGGCGGACCGTGATCACCCCGTCCTCCTGCAGCAGGATCAGCGCCTCGCGCAGGGCCGGTCGGCTCACGCCGAACTCGGTCGCCAGCGCGGGTTCGGAGGGCAGCGTCGACCCGGGTGGGTAGGTGCCGTCGCGGATCGCGTCAACGACCCGCTCGTACAGCTCGACCGAGGGCCTGCGTTTGGGTCCCTGCCGTGGCACGGTTCCCCTTTCCATGTCGCGCGGCTCGAATGCTGTCAGACAAGTTAGGGCTCGCGCGGGGCTTCGTCAACGGTGCATCGCGGAGCTTTTCGCGGTAATCCCGCTCGGTTTTCCGCTTGACCCGGCGGTGCCCGTGCGGTAAACAGTGCGGCCAACCCATCGAGCTTGTCTGACAGGTTGTTTCGCCTCGATCCGAGGTGGACGACTGCCGACGCCTCACCCAGGCGCTCCCCGAGCCCGTCCTGCGTCGAGTGGAGGTCCTCCGTGACGACCCTCCGCACGCGGCCCGCCGCAACCGGCGGCCGCACCTTCCTGCCCGCCATGGTGCTGGCCGTGGCCGGCTACCAGGTCAACGCCACGATGCTGACCCCGGCACTGCCCGACGTGATCGCGCGACTGCGCACCACCAGCGAGCTCGTCGGCCTCTCGCAAACGCTGTTCTTCCTGTTCGCGGCCGTCGGGCAGGTCTGCATCGCCAGGGCCAGCGACCGGTGGGGCCGGCGCCGGCTGCTGCTGATGACCCTGGGGATCCTCATCATCGGCGACGTCCTGGCCGCCGCCGCTCCGACGATCCACGTCTACATCGCCGGGCGCGTCCTGCAGGGCGTGTCGGCGGCCTCGTTCGCCCTCGTCTACCTGATCATGCACGAGATGTACCCACCGCACCGATTCGGACGCGCACTCGGACTGGTGACCGCCATCAACGGCGGGATCGCCGGGTGCGACGCCGTCATCGGGGGTTCGGTGGCCGACCTGGTCGGGTTCCGGGGGATCTTCGCGGTCACCGCGTTGCTCAGCCTCGTGGCGCTGCTGGTCGTCCACCGCGCGGCCCCGGACTGCTCGGTGCCGACCCGGCGCGCTCCGGACTGGCGCGGCATGTCCCTGCTGGGGCTGGGACTGGCCGGAGTCGTCCTGGGGCTCAACCAGAGCGGGGCGTGGGGCTGGTCCTCCCCGGCGACGCTGGGGTTGCTGCTGGCAGGGGTGCTGCTCCTCGGCGTCTTCTTCCGCACCCAGCGGACGGCGCCGAACGCGATCATCGACGCCTCCGTGGTCGCCTCGCGGCGCGGGTGGCCGGTGCTGCTGACGACGACGTTCCTGCTCGCGGGAGTGTTCGGCCTGCTCAACTTCGCCGTGCCGCTGATCGCCCAGACACCCCCGCCGGCGGGTTTCGGGATGTCCGCCGCGGGATCGGCGCTGCTGCTGCTGGCGCCCGCGTCGATGATCGGACTCGTGGTCGCACCGCTCGCGGGCCACTTCGCCCCGCGCATCGGTTGGCACCGCTCGGTGCTGATCGGATGCGTCGGCACGGCCGCGGCGCTGGTGGCGCTGGTGCTCGGCTCCGGATCGATCACCGCGGTCGCCATCGCGCTCGCCGTGCTGGGGGTCACGTACACGGGGTACGGCCTGACCGCGCTGAGCGGGTTGGCCGTGGAACTGGCACCGGCCGACAAACCCGGTTCGCTGCCCGGGCTCAACGGGGCGTGCTTCGGGGTCGGTGCAGCACTGGGGATCGCCGCGTCGACGAGCGCGGTGGGGACGCTCGGCGGGGCCACCCCCGCGGCGTTCCACGCGGCGATCGCCACCGCCGCGGGATTCGGAGTCCTGGCCGTGGTGAGCGCGCTGTTCATCCGGCCGGACCTGCCCGCGGAGAAGAACGGAAGAGATCGACAACACTGAGGAGACGTGCGACGTTGCAGGAGATGAAGACACGTCCCAGCGCGGACCAGATCCAGCGGGCTCCCAAGGTGCTGCTGCACGACCACCTCGACGGTGGTCTGCGCCCGAGCACCGTCGTCGAGCTCGCCGAGCGGACCGGCTACCGGGACCTGCCGACGACCGACCACTCGGGCATCGACCAGTGGTTCGCCGGCGCGACCACGGCCGGTTCCCTGGAGGAGTACCTCGAGCGCTTCACCCACACCGTGGGCGTGCTGCAAACGCCCGAGGCGCTGCAGCGCGTGGCGGCGGAGTGCGTCGAGGACCTCGCCTCGGACGGCGTCGTCTACGCCGAGATCCGCTACGCCCCGGAGCTGAGCACGCAGGGCGGTATGGCCCCGGACGAGGTCGTCGAGGCCATCCTCGACGGGTTCCGCGCAGGCACCGGGCGGGCCGCCGAGGCCGGCAACCGCATCCGCGTGGGACTGCTGCTGTGCGCCATGCGGCAGGAGTCCCGTTCGCGGGAGATCGCCGAGCTCGCCGTGCGCTACCGCGACGCCGGGGTCGTCGGGTTCGACATCGCCGGGCCGGAGGCCGGGCACCCGCCGACGGAGTCGCTCGACGCCTTCGAGTACCTGCGGCGGGAGAACTTCCACTTCACCATCCACGCGGGGGAGGGGTTCGGACTTCCGTCCATCTGGGAGGCCATCCAGTACTGCGGCGCCGCCCGGCTCGGCCACGGCGTGCGCATCGTCGACGACATCTCGCTGGACGAGGACGGCACCGCGAAGCTCGGCCAGCTGGCCTCGTTCGTGCGCGACCGCCGCATCCCGCTGGAGATGTGCCCGCGGTCCAATGTGCACACCGGAACGGTGCCGTCGCTGGAGGAGCACCCGATCGGCCTGCTGCGGCGGCTGCACTTCCGGGTCACGGTGAACACGGACAACCGGCTGATGAGCCAGACGTCGATGAGCCGCGAGTTCATCGAGCTGGCCGAGCTGTTCGACTACACGCTGGACGACCTGCAGTGGTTCACCGTCAACGCGATGAAGTCCTCGTTCCTGCCCTTCGACCAGCGGCTCGCGCTCATCAACGAGGTGATCAAGCCCGGCTACGCGGCTCTGCGCTCGGAGTCGCTGTTCGGTCCCGTCGGCGGCAGCGGTTCCATCGCCACCGGGATGGGCTGAGGCAGCACCGCCCGCGCGGCGCGGTTCCGCCCGCAGCGGACCCCGCCGTGCGGCCACCGGTGCGCCTGGGCGCGTGCGCGGCGGAAGGCGCGTCCTCCGCCGCGCACGCGCCCGCGGTGCGGGCCCGTCACGCGCTCCAGGCGCGCTTGCGCAACAGGCGGGCACCGTTGAGGGCCACCAGCACCGTGGAGCCCTCGTGGCCGGCCACGGCCAGCGGCAGCGGCAGCGTGTGGACGAGGTCCCAGGTCACGAGCACGGCGATGACCGTGCCGGCGAGGACCAGGTTGGCCACGACGTAGCGGCGGGCCCGGCGGGACAGCGCGATGACGTTCGGCAGCACGCGGAGTTCGTCGCCGACGACGATGACCTGGGCGGTGTCCACCGCGAGGTCGGAGCCGTGCCGGCCCATGGCCACGCCGGCGGTGGCGCCGGCGAGCGCGGGGGCGTCGTTGATCCCGTCGCCGACGAGCATCACCCGACGCCCCTCGTCCTCGAGCGCGGAGACCGCGTTGCTCTTGTCCTCGGGCAGCAGGTCGGCGTGGACCACGTCGACACCCGTGCTCGCGGCGACCTGCTGGGCGGTGCGCTCGTTGTCCCCGGTCAGCAGGTGCGTGGGGTTGCCGGTGAGCTCCCCGGTGGCGCGCACCGCCCCGGCGGCGTCGGCGCGGATCCGGTCGGTCAGGCGGATCGTGCCGGCGCGCCGCCCGTCGCGCTCGACGGCCACGACGGTGCCGACCACCGCGGGGTCCTGCTCGCCGCGCTGCACGGTGACGCTGCGGCCCTCGACCTCGGCGGTGACGCCGCGGCCCGGCAGGGCGCGGAAGCCCACCGGTTCGGGCACGGCCAGCCCGCGCGCTTCGGCCGCGTCCACGACAGCGCTGCCCAGCGGGTGTTCGCTGTGCCGTTCGGCGGCGGCCGCCAGGCGCAGCAGCTCCTCCGCGGAGCACCCGTCGGCCGGGTGGACGTCGCTGACCTCCGGGTGGCCCTCGGTGAGCGTGCCCGTCTTGTCGAAGGCGACCGTGTCGGTGCGTCCGACGTCCTCCAGCGCTGTGGCGGACTTGACGAGCACGCCGTGGCGGCCCGCGTTGGCGATGGAGGCCAGCAGCGGCGGCATCGTGGACAGCACCACCGCGCACGGGGAGGCGACGATCATGAAGGTGATCGCCCGCAGCAGCGCCTCGGCGAAGGGTTCGGCGGTGAACACCAGCGGAACCGTGAACACCAGCAGCGTGGCGACGACGACGCCGAGCGAGTAGCGCTGCTCGATCTTGTCGATGAACAGCTGGCGCCGCGCCTTCGTCTCCGAGGCCTGCTCCACGAGCGCGACGATGCGCGCGATCACCGATTCGGACGCGGGTTTGGCCACGCGGACGAGCAGCGTCCCGGTGCCGTTGACCGTGCCGGACAGCACCGCGTCGCCCGCGCCGCGCACCACGGGCACGGACTCGCCGGTGACGGCCTGCTGGTCGACCTCGCTCGTCCCGTCGAGGACGGTGCCGTCGGCGCCGATGCGCTCGCCGGGGCGGGTGCGGATGACGTCGCCGGCGCGCAGCCGCTCGGTGTCGACGACCTGTTCGCGGCCCTGGTCGTCGACGAGCACCGCGTGCTCCGGGGCGAGGTCGAGCAGCGAGTTCACCGAGTCCGCGGTGCGCCGGGTGACGATGGCCTCCAGCGCACCCGAGGTCGCGAAGATGACGATGAGCAGGGCGCCGTCGAAGACCTGCCCGATCGAAGCTGCCGCGATGGCGGCGACGATCATGAGCAGGTCGACGTCGAGGGTCTTCTCCCGCAGCGCGCGCAGCCCGGACAGCGCGGGTTGCCAGCCACCGCTGGCGTAGCAGGCCAGGTGCAGCGTCCACCACACGGCGGGCGGGCCGTCGGCGAGCTGGAGGGCCCACCCGGCGGCGAACAGCAGCAGCGCCGCGGCGGCCCACCGCGCTTCCGGCAGGCGCGCCCCGGTGGTCAGCAGCGAGGCGGGTTTCGCCCGGTCACGTGCTTGCTGCGCCGCATCCCGGGGGAGGGTTCCGGTCACCGGTCGCCTCCCTGGCCGTCGTGCCGGTTGCGCTGCTGGACGTGGTCCTCGCTCACGCCGGCGCGCTGGTGCGCGGTTTCCGCGTCCAACGCGTGCTCGGCCTGGCGCACGGCTTCGGTGACCAGCTGCCGCGCGTGGTCGTCGGCGAGGCTGTAGTACATCCGCGTGCCGTCCTGCCGCGTGCGCACGATCCGGCCCCAGCGCAGCTTGGCCAGGTGCTGGGAAACCGCGGTCGGCGACTTGCCGACGCTCTCGGCGATCTCGTTGACCGAGAGTTCCGCCTCGCGCAGCGCGAGGATGATGCGCACGCGCGTCGCGTCCGCGAGCAGTGTGAACACTTCGACGGCCAGGTCGACGTACTCGCTGCGCACCCCGAATGTGCAAGCCTTCTTATCTTCGTACATGTGAAGATAATAAGTTAATGGGTGATCAGGCGGCAAGCGGTGCGCCCCGGTCGGGACGCACCGGGGAGGGGAGCGGAGGTGGGCGGTGCCCGCGCACGAAAAGCGGCGGGCGCGGGCACGTCGATCGTGCCCGCGCCCGCCGGTTCGGCCGGGAATCCCGCCGTCAGGACTCCGTGCTCGTGGAAGCCTCGGGAGCGCTCGCGGTGCTCGGGCGCCGTCCGAAGTACAGCAGACCGCTGCCGATGGACAGCACCAGCAGCGCGAGCATCACGAGGAGCATCGGAACCGCACCGAACTGGACGACCAGCGGAATCGCCGCCGCCGTCACCAGGCCGCCGCCGAAGAACGGCTCCAGGATCAGCTGCTTGTAGCCGAACGCCGGGTACGCCGGGGTGCGCAGCTCCGGATCGGCGATGCGCATGAGGATCAGCCCGGTGGGGGTCACGCCCATCGACTGGCCGAAGTCACCGAGCGCCCGCTCGAACCAGTAGTCCGGCAGCATGCGCGGCGCGAGGAACAGGAACACGAGCACGCCCCACGCGATGCCGCCGACGGCCAGCAGGAGCACCGCTTCGATGTGGCTCGCGAGCACCTCCAGCGACAGCGTGCCCATCGCGGCGATGATGAGCACGTCCAGGCCGAAGCCCTGGATGCGCTCGATCATGGCCCGATCGACGATCTCGTTCTTGTCCACCCGGCCGATGATCATCTGCAGCACGATGCCGCCCAGCATGGCCAGCGGGAACAGCGGTACGTAACCGAAGATCTCGATGGTGTCGATCCACAACCAGCTCTCCAGCGCCTGCAGGCCCCACAGCAGCAGCTGGCCGATGAGGATGGCCAGCGCGATGAGGCCGAAGTGCAGCGTCAGCGGCTCGATCGAGGAGGGGTGCATCGTCAGCGTGGCGGCGGGGCGCCGCTGCTCCCGGTCCACCAGCCCGCGCTGCTCGTTGAGCGAGGGCGTGCCGCCCGCGTTGCGCTCGGCCAGGCGACCGGAGCGCGCGCCCCAGTTGACCAGCACGATGCCCAGGACGATGCCGCTGAGCAGACCGATCGTGGCCAGTCCGAGCGCGAGGTCCTGCCCCTCCGGGAACCCGACCTCGGCGAACGTGTTGCCGAGCCCCCCGGCGGTGCCGTGGCCGCCCTCGAAACCGATCTCGATGAGCGCACCCGTCAGCGGCGGCAGTCCGAAGAGCGGTGCGAGCACCAGCACGGCGAGCAGGAGACCGATGACGTACTGGCCCGAGGCCAGCGTCAGCCCGAGCGCCACCTGCGGCCCCGCCATGCGGCCGGCTTCGCGCCCCTTCGGCAATCGCTTGCCGATGAAGAGCCCGGCGAAGACCACCGAGATGAGCAGCCCCGGCAGCTCGGACCACACGTCGAGGATCTGCGAGCCGAACAACCCGCCTTCGGTGAAGCCGTCGTAGCCGAGGACGGCGGCGATGTTGCCGAAGATGTCGGGCCCGAGGATCAGTGCGATGCCCCCGCCGATGATCGACGTCGGCAGGTACAGCCGCTGCGCCAAACGCCACCGCGTCCGGATCAGCTTCGCCGCGAGCAGCAGCACCCCCAGCAGCAGGAGCGCGAAACCAATGGTGTTGGCAGACATCGTCACCTTTCCGTACCCGAACCGTTCCCGGAGCTCCCTCCCGGCCGGAGGAGCTCCGCGAGTCGTCACAGATCCCCGCGCATCGTAGAGGCTCGCTCCACGCGTGCACAGACGACCTGGCACATCGCCGCGGTGCACGGCGGGAGCGGACCGCTGCGGTCACGCGGACCGGAGCGGATCGGCACTCTCGGTGATGCGTGGGCGTTTTCGACCCCGGAGCGCGGTCAGTCGGCCCGGTGCGGCGAGCGTTCCTCGCCGGCGTCCACACTGGCCGATGGGATCTCCGCTGCGGCCCGCCCGCGGAACCGCAGCAGGTAGGCCGCGCTCAGCAGCACCAGCCACACCACTCCGGTGCCCAGCGCGATGCGCGTGTCCGCCGAGAAGCCCAGCAGCACGATGACGAACCCGATGAAGACCGTGGTCGCGACCTGCCCGTACGGCCACAGCGGCACGGGGAAGCGCAGCTGCTCGCCGCTCGTCCTTCGGCGGGAGACCAGTTGCGCCAGCAGGATCATCAACCACACCCACACGGTGGCGAACGTGGCCAGCGACGCGATGATCGTGAACGCCCGCTCCGGGATGAGGTAGTTCAGCACCACCCCGACCAGCAGGGCGCCCGTCATGAGCACGGTGGTCACCCACGGGACGCCGTTGCGCGAGACCCGGAGCACCGCCGCGGGCGCCTGCCCGCGCTGGGCCATGCCGTAGAGCATGCGGCCGGCGCCGAAGACGTCGCTGTTGATCGCCGACAGCGCCGCGGTGATGACGACGACGTTGAGCACGGCCGCGGCCGAGGCCAGGCCGATGCCGTCGAAGATCTGCACGAACGGGCTGCCACCGGAACCGATCGCGTTCCACGGGACGATCGCCATGATCACGCCGAGCGCGAGCACGTAGAACAGCAGGATCCGCACCGGCACGGTGTTCACCGCGCGGGGGATCGTCCGCCGCGGGTCGTCGGCCTCGCCGGCCGTGATGCCGATGATCTCGGTGCCGCCGAAGGCGAACATGACCACGGCGAAGCAGGCGACGAAGCCCTCCGCGCCGGTGGGGAAGAACCCGCCGTGCTCCCAGAGGTTGCTCACCCCGACCTCGCCGCTTCCGGCGGGCAGCCCGAAGACGAGGATCGCCGCCCCGCCGATGATCATGGCGATGATCGCGAGCACCTTGATCAGCGAGAACCAGAACTCGACTTCCCCGAAGACCGCCACGCTGAGCAGGTTGACCGCGGCGATGACGCCCAGCGCCGCCAGGACCCAGATCCAGCGCGGCACGTCGGGGAACCAGAAGCCCATGTACACGCCGAGCGCGGTCACGTCCGCCAGGCACACGATGATCATCTCGAAGGTGTAGGTCCAGCCGGTGATGAACCCGGCCCAGCGGCCGAGGTAGCGCGCGGCGTACTCCCCGAACGAGCCCGGGACGGGATCCCGCACCGCCATCTCACCGAGCGAGCGGAGGACGAAGAACACCGCCAGCCCGCCGATGAGGTAGGCCAGCAGCACCGACGGCCCGGCCTGCCCGATGGCTTCGGACGAGCCGTAGAACAACCCCGTCCCGATGGCCGAACCGAGCGCGATGAACCGGATGTGACGCGCGTTCAACCCCCGGCTCAGCCCCGACTTCTCCGTGTGCACGAGCTCTCCCGGAAACGATGGCGGCCCTTCGCCTGGGCGCGGCCGCAGATCGGTCGGCCGCGAGGCGGGAGCAATGCTATGCCCCCCTGCGCGCGCCGCTGCAGGGCCGCCCCTCCGCAGGCCGCCGCAGCGGCGCGCGCTCGCACGAACCAGCCCGCGTGCCCCTGCGTTCCTGGGCAGCGGGGTGCGGCGGGTAACATGGCAGCAGTGGCGCGCGGGTGCTCGTGCGGCTCGGTGCTCGTGGTGCCGCCGAGGTGTTGCTCGTGCGGTCGGTGATGGTGAAGGTGGTCGCAGGTGTCGGAACCGGTCCCGCAGGTTTCCGGGACGCAGCAGGTTCCCGCGGGGAGGGCCGCGGAACCGCCGTCGCCGCGGGAGATCGTGGCGATCGCGCACAACATGCGCTCGGCCCACAACGTCGGAGCGCTGCTGCGGACCGCCGACGTCTTCTCCCTGTCCACAGTGTACTGCACCGGTTACACCCCGTACCCGGAGCAGGACGACGACACGCGGACCCCCGGGCTGATCCACAAGCTCACGCACAAGATCCACAAATCGGCGCTCGGTGCGGAGCAGGTCGTGCCGTGCCGGTTCCACCCGGGCATCCCCGCGCTGCTGACCGAGCTGCGGGCGGCGGGGTTCACCATCGCCGGGCTCGAACGCGACGACCGCGCGGTGGCGCTCGACGAGTACGCACCGCCGCAGCGGGTGGCGCTGCTGCTCGGCGAGGAGACCTCCGGTATTCCGGACAAACTGCGCAGCAGTTGCGACGTGCTGCTCGAAATCCCCCAGTTCGGCACGAAGGACTCGCTGAACGTCTCGGTGGCCGCCGGCATCGCGCTGCACCGCCTGCGGTGCGGGTGAGGCCGTGGCGGCGGCGTGATCGGATCGTGCATCCTGGGGCCGTCCGCAGTCCCCGCGAGGAGAGGATGGTCCCGTGGCCGCTGAGCCCGCCGCTCCCTCCGCCGTGCCCGTGTCCGCGCGCTGCACCGCCTACCTGCAGCTGCCCGGGGGGTGGTTCCTCAACAACGCGGGGTGGGTCCGGGGCGAGGACCGGACGTTGCTCGTGGACACCTGCGCCACCGAGGCGCGCTCGCGGCGGCTGCTCGCCGCGCTCCGCGCCGACGGCGGCGGGCTCCCGCTGACCGCAGCGCTCACGCACGCGCACGGCGACCACGCGAACGGCGCCGGACTCGTCGCCGCCGACGGCGGCGCGGTCGTGGCCACGCCGCCCGCGGCCGCGGAGGTCGGCGCGGGGCCGCACACCTTCCCGATGCTCGTCGACTACGACAACTGGGGCGCGATCGACCCGCCCGAGGTGATCGAACACCTCGACGGGCCCGTCGAACGGGACCTGGGCGGGGTGACCGCCCGCCTCGAACCCGTCCCGCAGCAGGCGCACACCGATGGCGACCTCGTCGTGGCGGTGCCGGGCGAGGGCGTCGTCTACGCCGGGGACCTGCTGTTCAACGGTGTGACACCGCTGGCCGCGTTCGCCTCCGTGCCGGGCTGGCTGCGGGCGCTGGAGTGGCTGGAGGGCTTCGGCGCCACGTGCCTCGTTCCCGGGCACGGGCCGATCCCGGAGGACCCCGCGACCCTGCTCGCCGACATGCGCGCCTACCTGCGGTGGCTGCTCGACGTGGCCGACGAGACCACCCCGGACTTCGCGGAGCTGGAGCAGCAGGCACGCGACGGCTGGCCCGGCTGGCACGACGCGGAACGGCACGCGGTGAACCTCCGCGTCGCCCACGCCCAGGTGCGCGCCCAGGAGGTGCCCGTCGACGAGCTCCTGAGCGCGCTGTCCCGGGCTGCCGGCGGCGCCATCCGGCCCCGGCTCGACCTGTGAGTCGCCCGGTCGGCTGATCCGGCCGGGGGAGATCCCGGTTCGCCGCGCTCGGCGGGCTGAGCTGCGCGTTCCTCGTGCGCGAACCCGTCGGCGGACCGCCGTCGGCCGCGCTGGCGGCGGTCCGCGGCGAGCGGCGGAACAGCCGGTCCAGCGCGGAGGTGGCAGTCGTGTGCTTGGCCGCAGCGGCCCGTCAGGCAAGCGGCGCAGCCGCTTCTGCCCCACGCGCGCAGACCGACCCGACGGGGTTCCCCACCCGACCCGCTACACCGGCCAATCCGCGGACTCTCTCAGGCGGTGTGCTCGCGGACGGCCTTCTCGAGCACGTCCAGCCCCTCGGAGAGCAGCTCCTCGGGGATGACCAGCGGTGGCAGCAGCCGGATGACGTTGCCGTAGGTGCCGCAGGTGAGCACCACGACCCCCTGTTCGTGGCAGGTGGCGGCGATGCGCTTGGTCAGCTCGGGGTTCGGCTGCGTCGTTCCGGGTCGGACGAACTCGATGCCGATCATGGCCCCGCGGCCGCGCACGTCGAAGATCGCCTCGGTGTCCGCGGCCAGGGAGCGCAGCCGCTGACCGGCGAGCTCACCGATCGAGCGCGCGGCACCGGACAGGTCCCGCTGCCGCATGGTCTCGATCG
The DNA here is from genome assembly GCF_054782015.1 of Salinifilum aidingensis. Lineage (NCBI taxonomy): Bacteria > Bacillati > Actinomycetota > Actinomycetes > Pseudonocardiales > Pseudonocardiaceae > Salinifilum > Salinifilum aidingensis. Next base: position 295,665 of record NZ_BAAGTH010000004.1, read on the forward strand.
CGCCGAGCGCACCGGCGCAGGCCACCGGGTTGCCGCCGTAGGTCCCCCCGAGACTGCTGGCGGGCGAGGCGTCCATGACCTCCGCGCGGCCGGTGACCGCGGCCAGCGGCATCCCGCCCGCGATGCCCTTGGCCGTGGTGATCAGGTCCGGCACGACGTCCTCGTGCTCGCAGGCGAACCAGGAACCGGTGCGGCAGAACCCGGTCTGGATCTCGTCGGCGATGAACAGCGCGCCGTTGTCGCGGCACCACTGCGCGATCGCGGGCAGGAACCCCGGCGCGGGCTCGATGAAACCGCCTTCGCCCTGGATGGGCTCGATGAGCACGGCGGCCACCTCGTCGGCGCCGAGCTGCGTGTTGACGCGGTCGAGGCACTCGGCGGCGATCTCCGCACCGTCGCGGCCGTCCCGCGCCGGGTACGACATCGGCACCCGGTGCACCTCGGGGGCGAACGGGCCGAACCCGTGCTTGTACGGCACGGACTTCGCGGTCAGCGCCATGGTGAGGTTGGTGCGGCCGTGGTAGGCGTGGTCGAACGCGACGACGGCCTGCCTGCCCGTGGCCTGGCGGGCGATCTTGACCGCGTTCTCCACCGCCTCGGCACCGGAGTTGAACAGCGCGCTGCGCTTGTCGTGCTCACCGGGCGTGACCGCGGCGAGCTCCTCGCAGACCCGCACGTAGTTCTCGTACGGGGTCACCATGAAGCAGGTGTGCGTGAACGCCGCCGCCTGCTGCTGCACCGACTCGACCACCTCGGGTGCCGCGCTGCCCACGTTGGTGACCGCGATGCCGGAGCCGAGGTCGATGAGCGTGTTGCCGTCGACGTCGTGCAGCAGCCCGTCCTCCGCGTCCTCGACGTAGACCGGCAGGATGCTGGACACTCCGCCCGCGACCGCGGCCGAACGGCGCTGCTGCAGCTCGCGCGACCGCGGTCCGGGGACCTCGGTGCGCAGTTTCCGCGTCTGGGACTTCGCGCTCGTCACTGGAATCCTCCTTGTCACCTGGTTCGCCCAGCGTCACCCCCGGTGCTGGTGAACGACAGGTGCCGCTGTGGTTATTTTCGATGGGAATCATCGCCAAAGTGGCAGGGGGGCGCATGTCGTCGACGCTGCGGAACCTCGTCGCGGACCCCGCGCTGGGCCTCACGATCCGCACCGGGGCGCAGGCCTTGGACACCGCGGTGACCTGGGTGCACACCAGCGAACTGCCCGATCCCACCCCCTTCCTGGAGGGCGGGGAGCTGCTGCTGACCACGGGGATGCGGCTGGAGGATCCCGCGGCGTTCGTGGACCGCCTCGTCGACGCGGGCATCGCCGCGCTCGGCTTCGGCGTGGGCATCATCCACCGCACCGTCCCCGGCGGACTCGTCGACGCCGCCGCCCGCAGCGGCCTCCCCCTGGTGGAGGTGCCGCGCCGCACCCCGTTCATCGCCATCAGCAAAGCCGTGTCCCGCGCGGTCGCCGCCGCGGAGTACGCCGGTCTGCGCTGGACCAGCCAGGCCCAGCAGGAACTCGCCCACGCCGCGGGCCGGCAGCACGGACAGGCTGCGCTGGTGCGGAAGCTCGCCGAGCTGCTCGACGCCTGGGTGCTGCTGCTCGACGAGCGGGCCGGCGCCGTGCACGCCGCGCCGAGCGCCGCGCACGCCCGCGCGGAGCACCTGCACGGCGCGGTGGCCGACCTGCGCCGCAAGCAGGGACCGGCCGCCACGGGATTCGACCTCGGCGGCGACGAGGTGAGCATGCAGGTGCTCGGGCGGCAGGGGCGCGGCTACCTGGCGGTCGGTCGGGCGGAGCCGTTCAGCACGACCGATCAGCACGTGATCAACTCGGCGGCCTCGCTGCTGACGCTCGCGGTCGAGCAGGCCGCCGCGTTCGACGAGGCCCGCGCCCGGCTGTGCTCGACGGCCCTGGAACTGCTGCTGCGCGGCCGACCGGTGGCCGACGTGCTGACCCGGCTGGGCGAGCAGCTCCCCGGCGAACCGTTCCACGTGGTCGTGGTCAGCGACCCCCGGCCGGCGGGCCTCCTCACCCGGTGGGAGGCCGAGCGGCCGGTGGGCGCGGGCTTCCTCGCCGCCCGCGGCGATACCGTCACCGGCCTCGTCGCCGCGGGTCCCGCGCTCGACTGGCTGACCGAGCGGCCCGAGGGCGCTGCCGGCGTGTCGGAGCCCTGCGACTACACGGCCCTGGAGGAGGGGCTGCGGCAGGCCGAGCACGCCCACCGCGCGGCAGGCGAGGGAAGCGCGGTCCACTTCGGCGAGCTGTCCGGAAGCGGGGTGCTCGACCTGCTGCCCGCGCCCGCGGCGCGGGGCTTCGCCGAGTCGCTGCTCGGCCCGCTGCGCGGTGACGAGGTGCTGCTGACCGCGCTGCGCGCGTGGCTGCAGCACCACGGTCAGTGGGACCCGGCGGCGAGCCGGCTCGGCGTCCACCGGCACACTCTGCGCAACCGGGTGCGGAAGGCGGGCCGGCTGCTCGGCCGCGACCTGGACCAGCCCGGTGCGCGTGCCGAACTCTGGTTCGCCCTCCAGATCCTCGACCGCTCGGACCGCTGAGGAGGCGCCGGTGCTCGTCGCAGAGCTGCTCGACGACCCAGAACTCGCCCTCGACGTGCGCGTGCGCGGCAACGTCGAGCGCCCCATCCGGTGGGTGCACACCATCGAGATCGACGTCCCGAGCCGGTTCCTCCGCGGCGGTGAGGTGGTGTTGACCGCGGGGGTGTGGCGCACCACCGGTCTGACGGCCGCGGAGTTCCTCGCCGACCTCGCCGCCGCCGACGTCGCGGCCGTCGGCTTCGGCCTGGTGCCCCCGGAACCGGTCGTGCCCGAGGAGTTCGTCGAAGCCGCCCGCCGGCACGGTCTGACCTGCTTCGTGGTGCCGGTGAGCGTGCCGTTCCTGCACATCGCCGAAACGTTCGTCAGCGCCAAGCGCGCCGAGTGGGAACGCCCGTTGCGCAGGCACCTGGCCCAGCAGGACGAGATCGTCGCCGCGCTGCGGGTGCGGCGCGGCGTGGAGGCGGTGCTGGACACGTTGACCGGCAAGCTCGGTGCTCCGGTGGCGGTGCGCGCCGCGGGCGGTCTCGTCACCGGAACCCAGCCGCAGTCGCGGCATCCGCTGCCGCTGATCGGGGAAGGCCTGGCCGATGCCGAGCTGCTGCTGCCGCGTCCGGTGGAGGAGCTGGACGTCGTCGAGCACGCGGCCGTCGTGCAGGCGATGCCGTTCATCGCCCTGGAGATCGAACGCAGCCGCGCCGTCCGGGCGACCGAACTGCGCTACGCGTGGGAGCTGTTCGAATGGGTGGCCAGCGGTGCGGCCGGGGCGGAGACGGTGCGCACCCGCCTGAGTTCGCTGGGGCTTCCCGCCGAGGGGCCGCTGGCCGCGCTCGTGGTCCGCACGGAGGAGCCCGCGGCGCACTCGGCGCGCCTCGGCGAGTTCCTCGGCACCGACGGCATCGCCGTGCAGCGGGGCGAGGAGGTGGTGGCCTTCGCCCGGGTCCGGGGCACCGCGGCCGAGCTGGCCCGCTCCGCGCACGCGGAGTTCGACCCGGCGGTGGTGCACCTCGGGGTGGGCAAGCCGGCCACCGCCGAGGAACTGCGCATCAGCCTGCTGCAGGCGAGCCGTGCCGCCGAGGCCGCGTCGTCGCGGTCCGCGGCCGGTTGGATGACGCACGACCAGCTGAGCAGCCCGGCGATGCTGCTGGAGGCGCAGGACCCGGACCTGCTGGGGGCCACGGCCCGCGCGCTGCTGGGGCCGGTGCTCGAGAACGACGAGCGGCGGGGCGGTGACCTTCTCGCTTCCCTGCGCGTGTTCCTCGACGAGGGCGGGCGGTGGCAGGAGGCGGCGCAGCGGCTGCACGTGCACATCAACACGCTGCGGCACCGCATCAGCAGGGTGGAGGAGCTCACGGGGCGCTCGGTGGCCCGCACCTCCGACCGCGTGGACCTGTACCTGGCGCTGCGCGCCCTGCGGCGGAGCTGAGGGCGGAGCGCGGGGCCGGGATCTGCTGGTTGTGCGATCCTCCAACATCACTCGTGTTTTTCGTCCGATCCGTGCGTGGATCCCCGGGAGTGACGCACCGCACGATGGCGGGGCGCCGCTCGGCGCGCGGCCCAGCAGCACGCGCACCCGTCAGGAACAGGAACCACCGCATGGCAGAACGCACGGCGTCGGCCGAACGCGTCGGCATCGAAACGCACGGTGTGGACACGATTCCGGAGGGCGACCGCACGGGGCGTCCGCGGGACATCGTCGGGATCCTGCTCGGGTCCAACATGTGCCTGGGCGTGGTGATCTTCGGGTGGTTGCCCGCCTCGTTCGGCCTGGGGTTCTGGGCGGCCGTCGGGTCCATGCTCTGCGGCACGGTGCTGGGCATCGTGCTCGTCGCCCCGCTGGGGTTGATCTCGCTGCACACCGGGACGAACCTGTCGACGAGCAGTGGAGCGACGTTCGGCGTGCGGGGACGGCTCGTCGGTTCGGTCATCGGTCTGCTGCTGTCGCTCGGCTACGCCGCGCTGACCGTGTGGACGGGGGGTGCGGCCGTGGTCGGGCCGCTGCACAGGATCCTCGGCCTGCCGGACGACGGGATCGCCTTCGGCGCGGTGTACTCGGTGCTGGCCGTGCTGTCGGTGCTCGCGGCGATCTTCGGCTACCAGCTGCTGACCCGGATGAGCAAGTGGGTCGCCGCGGGGACCGTGGTGCTCATGCTGCTCGGGCTGCTCGCCTACGCGGGGAAGTTCCAGACCGGTCCGGTCACCGACGGGTACCTGCTGGGGACGTTCTGGCGCACCTGGGCGCTGTCCGCAGTGGCCGCGGGGCTGAGCGGGCCGATGGCGTTCATCACGCTGCTCGGCGATTACAGCCGGTACGTGTCGCCGCGCCGCTACTCCTCCGCGCGGGTTTGCGGCAGCCTGTGCCTCGGAATGGCCCTGGGACTGCTGACTCCGCAGCTGTTCGGCACGTTCACCGCGTTCGCCTCCGGCGCCGCCGGTGACTACGTCGGTCCGCTGGTCGCTGCCGCGCCCCTGTGGTTCCTGCCGCCGCTGCTGCTCAGCGGGTTGTTCGGGACCGTCGGCAACGCCGGGGTGCTCATCTACAGCATGGGGCTGGACCTGGACGCGATCGTTCCCCCGCTGTCCCGCGTCGTGGCCACGACGTTGGTGTCCGCGCTGTCGACGGTCCTGGTGTTCCTCGGCTACTTCGTCTGGGACGCGCAGAACGCGGTGACCGCGTTCGTGCTGCTGCTCACCGCTGTCGGCACCCCGTGGGCCGTGGTCACGCTGTTCGGGTTCGCGCGCTGCCGGGGCGACTACGATTCCGAGTCGCTGCAGGTGTACAACCGACGTGCCACCGGCGGGCTCTACTGGTACGCGGCCGGCTGGAACCCCCGCGCCGTGCTCGCCTGGGCGATCGGCTCCGCGGCGGGCCTGCTGTCCGTGGACACCGCCCTGTACACGGGTCCGCTGCTGCGGCTGACCGGCGGCATCGACGTGAGCTTCCTCGTCGCCGCCACCGTCACCGCGGCGGCGTTCGGAGCGCTCACCCTCGGCCGACCGCACCCCCGGCCCCCGCGGGAGCAGCAGTCCGCCCGGCCGGTTCGGCAGACCGCGCACGTTTAGGGGGCCGCGGATCGGCCGGCGTCGTGGTCGGGTGGGGAACCTCCAGCGCCGCCCCGCTCCAGGACCCCGACATCGGTAGTCACACACATCCTCGTCCGCCGGGAGAGCGGGCGAGAGCACATGAGGAGTCAGGAGAACATGGAACACTACGACGTCGTCGTCATCGGAGCGGGGTTCTCCGGGTTGACGGCAGCGCGGGAGCTCGGCGAGTCCGGTCACAGCGTGCTGGTCCTGGAAGCGCGCGATCGCATCGGCGGCTCCACGTGGTACAAGCCCGCGGAGCTCGACGGCGCCGGGCTGGAGATGGGCGGTACCTGGATCGTGCCGCAGCAGACCCACGTGTGGCAGGAAGCGCGCCGCTACGGGATCGCCGTCGAGGACAGCGAGCTCCCGGCGCGGATGACGTGGTCGGACCGCGGGGAGGTGCTGGACACCCTGCTGCCCGTGCGGGCCGAGGAGTACCCGGCGCTGGAGCGCGCCGTCTCCGCGCTGGTCGAGGCCGCCGGCCGCATCGACCCGCTGCGGCCGCTGTCCGAACAGGACCTCGCCGACCTGGACGTGCCGATCGAGCAGTGGGCCACCGAGGCCGGGCTGACCGGCAACGCCAGGGAACTGATGATCTCGTGGTTCTGCGGTTGCGCCAACGCCAGCGAGCGCACCGGTTCGGCGCTGGACGTCATCCGCTGGTGCGCGTCCATGGACGCGTCCCTGTGGGGCATGGTCCAGGCCAGCGTGCTCGGGTACACGTTCGTCGACGGGACCGCGTCGCTGGCGCGGGCGATCCTGGACGACAGCCGCGCCGCGCTCCGCCTGTCCACCCCGGTCCAGCGCGTCGAGTCCGATGGCACCGGTGTGGTGGTCACTTCCCGGGAGGGCAGCGTGCGCGCCGAGCGCGCCCTGGTCACCACGCCGGTCGGCGTGTGGCAGGACATCGAGTTCGTCCCCGCGCTGTCGCCGGAGAAGAGCGCGATCTCGCGGGAGAACCACGCGGGGCAGGGGCAGAAGGTCTGGGCGCTGGCCCGCAACGTCCCCGAGGACATCAGCGGATTCGGGTGGGGCACGTCCTTCGACTACGTCGGCGCGATGAAGACCACCGGCAGCGGTGTGGTGCTGGTGTGCTTCGCCCCGGAGCACGACCGCGTCGATCCCGCGGACCTCGCCGACGTGCAGCGCGCCGTGCGGGAGTTCGCCCCGGAGGCGGAGGTGCTCGACGCGCGGGCGCACGACTGGGTCCACGACCCGTACTCGAAGGGGACCTGGGCCACTTTCCGCGCGGGGCAGTTCGCCGCGTACGAAACCGCCGTGGGAGAGCCGGAGGGGCGGGTGCACTTCGGCGGCTCGCACACCGCCCGCCGCTGGCGCGCCTTCATCGACGGCGCGATCGAGTCCGGCAAGCGCGCGGCCGAGGAGATCCGCAGCGCTCCGTGAACCCGCGCACCGCTGGGACCGCTTTCCAGGTTGGAGACCGTTTTCTAGGTGGAGGAGCACATGAACGACCCGATCGGACCGGTCGATTCCACGCGCATCCCGCGCTACGGGGGTGACACGACGTTCGCCCGGCTGCCCCGGTACGCCGAGGTGCCCGACGCCGACCTGCTGCTGTGGGGCGTGCCGTTCGACACCGGGGTCAGCTACCGCCCCGGGGCCCGCTTCGGCCCCAACCACGTGCGGCAGAGCTCCCGGTTGCTGCGGCCGTACAACCCGGCCACCGGCGACGAGCCGTTCGCCCGGCGCCAGGTCGCCGACGCCGGCGACTTCGGGGTGAACCCGTTCGACATCACCGAGGCCATCGGCACGATCGAGTCCACCGCGCGGGAGCTGTCCGGCACGCGGCGCACGCTCGTGACCGTCGGCGGGGACCACACGATCGCGCTGCCGCTGCTGCGGGTGCAGCACGAGCGGCACGGTCCGGTCGCCGTGCTGCACTTCGACGCCCACCTCGACACCTGGGACACCTACTTCGGCGCGCCGTACACGCACGGCACCCCGTTCCGCCGGGCCTCCGAGGAGGGACTGGTCGACTTCGAGCACTCGATGCACGTCGGCCTGCGCGGACCGCTGTACTCCAAGCTGGACCTCGACGAGAGCGAACGCCTCGGCTTCGCCGCGGTGCACAGCCGCGAGTTCGCCCGCACGCCGGTGGACACGATCATCGACCGCATCCGCACCCGGCTCGGCACCCGGCCGATCTACCTGTCGATCGACATCGACGTGCTCGACCCGGCGTTCGCGCCCGGCACCGGAACTCCGGAGGCCGGTGGGCTGTCCAGCCGGGAACTGCTGGAGATCGTGCGCGGGGTGTCCGACCTGAACGTGGTGGGAGCCGACCTCGTGGAAGTGGCCCCGGCCTACGACCACGCCGAGATCACCGGAATCGCCGCCGCGCACGTCATCTACGACATGCTGAGCATCCTTCCCGGAGGCCACTGATGCGCCACGTCCGCAACATCATCGACGGGGAACGGGTGGACGCCGAAAGCGGCGCCACCGGCGAACTGGTCGACCCCTGCACCGGAAAGACCTTCGCGAGCGCACCGGTCTCCGCCGCGGCGGACGTGGACGCCGCCTACCGCGCGGCCGGGCGGGCGTTCGAGCAGTGGAGCGCGACGACGCCGGCGCACCGGCAGCGCGCCCTGCTGCGGCTGGCCGACGAGCTGGAACGCCGCACCGAGGAGTTCGTCGCCGCCGAGGTGGAGAACACCGGCAAACCGGTCGCCGTCGCGCGCAGCGAGGAGGTCGAGGCCTCCGTCGACCAGATCCGGTTCTTCGCCGGGGCGGCGCGGACGCTCGAGGGCGCGGCGGCCGCCGAGTACGCCCCGGGGCACACCTCGTACGTGCGTCGCGAGCCGGTCGGCGTGATCGGGCAGGTGGCCCCGTGGAACTACCCGCTCATGATGGCGGTGTGGAAGATCGCCCCCGCCATCGCTGCGGGCAACACCGTGGTGCTCAAACCCGCCGACACGACCCCGGTCAGCGCCGCGCTGCTCGGTGAGCTGGCCGCCGACGCGCTCGGTCCGGGCGTGCTCAACGTGGTCTGCGGCGACCGGGAGACCGGTCGGCTCGTGACGACCCACCCGGCCTCGCGGATGGTGGCGATCACCGGTTCCACGCGGGCCGGGCGCCAGGTGGCCGAAGCCGCGGCCACCGACCTGAAGCGCGTCCACCTGGAACTGGGCGGCAAGGCGCCGGCCGTGGTGTTCGAGGACGCGGACCTGCAGGCGGCCGCGGACGGGATCGCCGACGCGGGGACGTTCAACGCCGGGCAGGACTGCACCGCGGCCACCCGGGTGCTGGTGGCCGACTCGGTCGCCGAGCGGTTCACGGCGATGCTGGCCGAGCGGGTGCGCGAGCGCCGGTGCGGACCGCCCTCCGATGTGGACGCCGCGTGCGGACCGCTGAACAACGAGGGGCAGCTGCGGCGCGTGCAGGAGGTGGTCCAGCGGCTTCCCGCGCACGCGCGGGTCCTCGCGGGCGGGCACCGCGTGGGCGAGGAGGGCTGCTTCTTCGCACCGACCCTCGTCGACGGGGTGAACCAGGACGACGAGGCGGTGCAGGAGGAGATCTTCGGTCCGGTGCTCACGCTGCAGCGCTTCCGCACCGAGGGCGAGGCCCTGCGGATGGCCAACGGGGTCGACTACGCGCTCGCCTCCAGCGTGTGGACCCGCGACCACGCGCGGGCGCAGCGCGCGACGGCCGCGCTGGACTTCGGGTGCGTGTGGGTGAACACGCACATGGTGCTGGTGGCGGAGATGCCGCACGGCGGGTTCAAGCACTCCGGCTACGGCAAGGACCTCTCCCAGTACGGCTTCGACGACTACACCCGGGTCAAGCACGTGATGCACAGCTTGGACTGACCCCGCACCGCGTGCCGATCTGTCCAATCGCGCCGGGAGCGCTGTCCGGATCGGCGATGCCGAGGTGCGGTGGTGAGCGCATACGGTCGGCACGACACCGTGAGACAGGAGGAACCGATGCCACCGGTCACCGGATACTGGGTCGCCGGGGAGCGGGTGACCACCGACGCGTCGTTCGAGGTGCGCCATCCCTACGACGGATCGCTCGTGGCCGCCGTCTGCTACGCCGACGACACCGACGTGGACAAGGCAGTGGCCGCGGCGGAGGGGGTGCGGCACGAGTTCGCCGCCCTCCCGGCGCGCGTCCGCGCGTCCGCGCTGGACCACGTGCACCGCCGGATCGCGGAGCGGGCCGAGGAGTTCGCGCAGCTGATCACCGCGGAGAACGGCAAGCCGATCAGCTGGTCCCGCGCCGAGGTCGGGCGCGCCGCGTCGACGTTCCGCTGGGCGGCGGAGGAGGCCCGCCGCTGGTCGGGCGAGGTGCAGCGGCTGGACACCGACGCGTCGGCGGACGGCCGCATGGCCTGGGTGCGGCGGGTGCCGCGCGGTCCCGTGCTGGGCATCGCGCCGTTCAACTTCCCGCTGAACCTCGTGGCGCACAAGGTCGCGCCCGCGCTGGCCGTCGGCGCACCGATGGTGCTGAAGCCGGCTCCGAAGACGCCGCTGTCATCGCTGCTGCTCGGCGAGATCCTCGCCGAGACCGATCTGCCCGCGGGGGCGTGGTCGGTGCTGACCACCACCGACGCCAAGGCGCCGGAACTCGTCGCCGACCCGCGGCTGCCGGTCGTGTCGTTCACCGGTTCCGGGCCGGTCGGCTGGTCGATCCGGGACGCGGCCCCGCGCAAGCACGTCACGCTGGAGCTGGGTGGCAACGCGGCCGCGATCGTCGCGGCCGACTGCCCCGACCTCGACCGCGCCGCCGACCGCATCGCCACCTTCGCGATGTACCAGGCGGGGCAGTCCTGCATCGGCGTGCAGCGCGTCTACGCCGAGCGCTCCGCGTACGACGAGCTGCTGTCCCGGATCGCCGGCAAGGTCGAGCAGCTCGGCACGGGTGATCCGGTCGACGAGGCGACCCGGGTGGGTCCGCTGATCAACGAGGAGGCCGCCGCTCGGGTCGAGCAGTGGGTGGCCGAGGCGGTGGACTCCGGGGCGCGCGTGGTCACCGGGGGCGAGCGCACCGGGGCGACCCATGCGCCGACGGTGCTCGTCGACGTGCCCGAGAACGCCCGCGTGTCCTGCGAGGAGGTGTTCGGCCCGGTGCTCGTGGTCAGCCCGGTGGACTCGCCGGACGAGGCCTTCGAGCGGGTCAACGACTCCCGCTACGGCCTGCAGGCCGGGGTGTTCACCAACGACCTGAACCTGGCCTTCCGCGCTTCGGCGGAATTGGAGGTCGGCGGGGTGATCGTGGGCGACGTGCCGAGCTTCCGCGCCGACCAGATGCCCTACGGCGGGGTCAAGGAGTCGGGGACCGGCCGCGAGGGCGTGCACGCGGCCATGACCGATCTCACCGAGGAGCGGGTGACCGTGTTCACCGGCGTCACCCCGTGACGAAGTCCCGGGGTGCGGAGGTTCCCCGGGAACGTCCGCACCCCGGGATTCGGCGGCTGGTCAGAGGCGGTCCTGCGGGAGGACCTGGACCTCGTCGCCGGGTTGCAGCCCGTCGAAGAACCGCTGGGAAGCGGTGGTGGACAGGTGGAGGCAGCCGTTCGACCGCTCCTGCAGGCTGCCCTCGTGGAACGCGATGCCGGTCGTGGTGAAGAACACCGAGTTCGGCATCGGGGCGTCGAACTCGCCGCTGTGGTGGTCGGCGTCCTTCCACTGCACCCGGAACGTCCCGGGCGGGGTCTCCGCGCCGGGTTTGCCGGAGGTCAGCGGCACGGGGCCGTAGGTGGTGCTGCCGTCCTGCTGCAACCACGCCTGCTGCGTGGCCAGGTCGACGCAGGCCCGGGCGGAGGGCTCGCAGGGGCTCGGGCTGCCGCCGGTGGCCTGCGCGGTCACGGCACCGCCGAGCAGGCCACCCGCGACGAGCGCGCTCAGCCCCAGGGCGGAGCTCTTCCTGATCCTCATCGACTCACTCCCTCGCGCGTCATGCTCTCGTGCCCCCGATACCGCAACGGTGACACGTTCGTGTGACGCATGAGCGCGGGGAGGAGTTGCGCCGCCGGCCGCTGCTGCGCGGCGCGATCTTCCGCGGCATCACGCGCCCGGCAGCGGCCACCGCTGCCGGACGCGTGCCGGCGGGGGCGTCACCAGCCTCGTTCGCGCCACTCGGGCAGTTTGGGGCGCTCGGCCCCGAGGGTGGAGTCGTCGCCGTGGCCCGGGTAGAACCACGTCTCGTCCGGCAGGACCGCGAAGACGCGGTCCTGCACGTCGCCGAGCAGCGACGCGAAGTTCTCCGGCGAGGTGGTCTTGCCGACCCCGCCGGGGAACAGGGAATCGCCGGTGAACAGGTGCGGGTGGCCGTGCGGATCCCGGTACAGCAGCGCGATCGACCCCGGCGTGTGCCCGCGGAGGTGGATGACCTCCAGCTGGCAGTCGCCCACGCTGAGCACGTCCCCGTGCTCCACCAGGTGGTCCGGCGGGACCGGCAGCCCCGCGGCGTCGTCCGGGTGGGCCGCCGTGTAGGAGCCCGTCTGCCCGGACACCGCGGGCAGCGCCTGCCAGTGATCGCCGTGCTGGTGCGTGGTGGCGATCGTGCGCAGCCGCGGTCGCTCGTCGTCGTGCCCGAGCAGGTCGACCAGCCGCTCCGAGTCGTTGGCCGCGTCGATCAGCAGGGCGTCGCCGGTGTTGCGGCACACCAGCAGGTAGGCGTTGTTGTCCATCGGCCCGACCGAGATCTTGGTGATGCTCAGGTCGGTGAGCTGGTGGCGAGCCGGGTCTCCGCCCGGCTGCACGTGTCCGTCGTAATCCTCTCGAACCTGCACGCCCAGAGCCTATCCGGCCGTGAGGTCCGGTTCACACCGGCGGGATTCGGGCGGGGTGGTGCTGCGCGCGGGGCGCGTCACGGTGCGTGTCGGCTCCGCTGCGCGGAAGCGTATCGTCGGGCCTGGCACGCGCGCGGGGCCTCCGTCCCCCCCGTCCGCTCGCGGGCGGGCCGACAGCGGGGACTGTCGGGGGCGCCCCCTAGCATGGTTCGCGCGGGGCATGGTTCGCGCAGGCGACGACGGCCGTCCGGTTCGCTGCGGGACCGGCTGACCGCCGGCAGGTGGCCGGTGCGGTGCGGCCCCGGCCGCGCGGCTCGCCAACGACAGGATTTCGGCGAAAGGATCACAGTGGCTGACCGCCTTGTTGTCCGCGGCGCTCGGGAACACAACCTGCGCGGGGTCGACGTCGATCTGCCCCGGGACAGCCTGATCGTGTTCACCGGGCTGTCCGGGTCCGGAAAGTCCAGCCTGGCGTTCGACACGATCTTCGCCGAGGGGCAGCGCCGCTACGTCGAATCGCTGTCCGCCTACGCGCGGCAGTTCCTCGGCCAGATGGACAAGCCCGACGTGGAGTTCATCGAGGGACTGTCCCCGGCCGTGTCGATCGACCAGAAGTCGACCAGCCACAACCCCCGGTCGACGGTGGGCACGATCACCGAGGTCTACGACTACCTGCGCCTGCTCTTCGCCCGCGCCGGCACGCCGCACTGCCCCACCTGCGGCGAGGTGATCAGCAAGCAGACACCGCAGCAGATCGTCGACCAGGTGCTCGACATGCCGGAGCGCACCCGCTTCCAGGTGCTGGCGCCGGTGGTGCGCGGACGCAAGGGCGAGTACGTCGACCTGTTCGAGCAGCTGCGCACCGGCGGGTACGCGCGCGTGCGCGTCGACGGGCAGATCCACTCGCTCGACGAACCGCCGAAGCTGAAGAAGCAGGAGAAGCACGACATCGCGGTGGTCGTCGACCGGCTCACCGTCAAGGCAGGGGCGAAGCAGCGCATGACCGACTCGGTCGAGACGGCGCTGCGCCTGGCCGACGGTCTGGTCGTGCTCGAGTTCGTCGACGCCGACGAGGGCGACGCGGCGCGCGAGCGCCGGTTCTCCGAGCACCTCGCCTGCCCGAACGGCCACGAGCTCGGGGTGGACGAGCTGGAACCCCGCTCGTTCTCGTTCAACTCCCCGTACGGCGCGTGCCCGGACTGCGCCGGCCTGGGCTTCCGCAAGGAGGTGGACCCGGAGCTGGTCGTGCCCGACGAGGACCTCTCCCTGGAGGAGGGCGCGGTCGCGCCGTGGGCCAGCGGCCCTCCCGCCGAGTACTTCACCCGGCTGCTCAAGGGGCTGTCGGAGGCGATCGGCTTCCGGATGGACGCGCCGTGGCGGCAGCTGCCCACGAAGGCCAAGAAGGCGGTGCTGCACGGCAGCAACGAGCAGGTGCACGTGCGCTACCGCAACCGCTACGGCCGCACGCGCTCGTACTACGCCTCGTTCGAAGGCGTGATCCCGTTCCTGGAGCGGCGGCTCGAGCAGACCGAGTCGGACTACGCGCGGGAGAAGTGGGAGGGCTACATGCGCGACGTGCCCTGCCCCTCCTGCGACGGCGCCCGGCTCAAGCCCGAGATCCTCGCGGTGACGCTGGAGGGGGCCGAGTACGGGCAGCTGTCGATCGCGCAGGTGGCCAACCTGAGCGTGCAGGAGTGCTCCCGGTTCCTGCGCGGGATGGTGCTGGGCGAGCGCGAGCAGATGATCGCCGGCCGGGTGCTCAAGGAGATGCAGGCGCGCCTGGGGTTCCTGCTCGACGTCGGCCTGGACTACCTGACCCTGGACCGCGCCGCGGGCACGCTCTCCGGCGGTGAGGCCCAGCGCATCCGGTTGGCCACGCAGATCGGTTCGGGACTGGTCGGGGTGCTCTACGTGCTCGACGAGCCCTCGATCGGGCTGCACCAGCGCGACAACCACCGGCTGCTCGAAACCCTGTCCCGGCTGCGGGACCTGGGCAACACGCTCATCGTCGTCGAGCACGACGAGGACACCGTCCGCAGCGCCGACTGGGTCGTCGACATCGGCCCGGGTGCGGGCGAGCACGGTGGCCAGGTGGTCCACAGCGGCCCCGTCAAGGAGCTCCTGGACGAGGAGGGCTCGCTGACGGCCGACTACCTGACGCGGCGCAAGGAGATCCCCGTTCCTGAGCTGCGCCGGCCGCGGGACAAGAAGAAGCAGCTCACCGTGGTGGGCGCGCGGGAGAACAACCTCCGCAAGCTCGACGTCTCCTTCCCCCTGGGCACGTTCATCGGTGTGACCGGCGTCTCCGGCTCGGGCAAGTCCACACTGGTCAACGACGTGATGGCCGCGGCGCTGGCCAACAAGCTCAACGGGGCTCGCCAGGTCCCCGGGCGGCACACGCGGATCAGGGGGCTGGAGCACGTCGACAAGCTGGTGCAGGTGGACCAGTCGCCGATCGGGCGCACCCCGCGGTCCAACCCGGCCACCTACACCGGCGTGTTCGACCGCATCCGGAAGCTGTTCGCGGCGACCACGGAGGCCAAGGTCCGCGGGTACCAGCCGGGCCGGTTCTCCTTCAACGTCAAGGGCGGCCGGTGCGAGGCGTGCGCGGGCGAGGGCACGCTCAAGATCGAGATGAACTTCCTGCCCGACGTGTTCGTGCCCTGCGAGGTGTGCAAGGGGGCCCGGTACAACCGGGAGACCCTCGAGGTGCACTACAAGGGCAAGTCCATCGCGGAAGTGCTGGACATGCCGATCGAGGAGGCCGCTGAGTTCTTCGAGCCGATCACCGCCGTGCACCGGTACCTGCAGACCCTCGTGGACGTGGGGCTGGGGTACGTGCGGCTGGGGCAGCCCGCCCCCACCCTCTCCGGCGGTGAGGCCCAGCGCGTCAAGCTCGCCAGCGAACTGCAGAAGCGCTCGACCGGCCAGACCGTGTACATCCTGGACGAACCCACCACCGGGTTGCACTTCGAGGACATCCGCAAGTTGCTCGGTGTCGTGCACGGCCTCGTGGAGAAGGGCAACACGGTCATCGTCATCGAGCACAACCTCGACATCCTCAAAACGGCCGACTGGATCCTCGACCTCGGCCCCGAGGGCGGTGCTGCCGGTGGGAGCGTCGTCGCCGAGGGCACTCCGGAGGACGTGGCCGAGGTGGAGGAGAGCCACACCGGCAGGTTCCTGCGCCCGGTCCTCGGCCAGTAGGGCTTCGTCGGATCGTCGTGCGCGGGTCCCGTTGCCCAGGTGGTACATCGACGCTGCCGCCTCGGGACGAGCTGCGAACACGGTGCGTGCAGACGTGTGCACTCCGGCGGCGCAGTTCGACGCGGCATGTGACCGTTCTACTCCGCTGCGTTCGATTCGGATCGGGAAAGCCCGGATCCGCAGGGGTTCTCGTGATCGGCGCTGCGGATCCGCGAACCCGCGGGCGTTCTCGCGTCCGGCGCGGTGGCCGCGGCCGGGAAACGGGCCTCCGAAGAGCTGATGCCCGGCGCATTCACCGCTGTGTCGCGGAAATTTCGGAATCACCCTTCGAATCATCGCTCTGACGGGTTACGGTGGTGAGCCAATTCGGCCGCCGGTCGCCACGTGCCGTTCGCGGCGTCGGCCGGTGCTGGCCGACTGGCCGCTGTCGAACCGCCGCGGAGACCCCGCGGCGCACGACGCCCGACACGCGTGGTGCCACGAGCGCCGCGTCCGTGCAGGGAGGAGATCTTCGGTGGAAACGCTCCAAAGGGCGATCACGGCGTTCAACGACGCCTTCTGGCTCTACCTCATCATTCCGGTCCTGGCGCTGCTGAGCCTGTACTTCACGGTGCGTTCCCGCGGAGTGCAGTTCCGGATGATTCCCGAGATGGTCCGCTCCGTGTTCGGCTCGGCCGAAACGGCGGAAGACGGCGGGAAGGCGGTTTCCTCGTTCCAGGCCTTCGCCATCTCGGCGGCCGCGCGCATCGGCACCGGCAACATCGCGGGCGTGGCCACGGCGATCGCCATCGGCGGGCCCGGTGCCGTGTTCTGGATGTGGCTGATGGGCATGCTCGTCGGCGCCACGAGTTTCGTCGAGTCCACACTGGCCCAGCTGTACAAGGAGCGCATCAGCACGGGATACCGCGGTGGACCCGCGTACTACATTCTGCACGGGCTGCGGTCGCGGTGGATGGCCGTGCTGTTCGCCGTGGTCATCACGATCACCTTCGGGCTCATCAACAACGCCCTGCAGAGCAACACCATCGTGGAGGCGGTGGGAACGTCCTTCACCGACACCGGTCTCGACGTCGGTTGGCTGAGCCCGGTCCTGGCGGTGGTGCTGGCCGCGCTCGTGGGCCTGGTGATCTTCGGCGGTGTGCGGCGCATCGCGCACGTGGCGCAACTCCTCGTGCCGTTCATGGCGCTGATCTACATCCTGCTCGGGCTGGTCATCGTGGCGCTCAACATCGAACACGTTCCGGGCGTGTTCGAGCAGATCTTCGCCAATGCCTTCGGTTTCCGCGAGGTCGTCTCCGGCGGGATCGGCGCGGCGCTCGTCGAGGGCGTGCGGCGCGGCATGTTCTCCAACGAGGCCGGCCTCGGCTCCGCTCCGAACGCGGGCGCTTCGGCATCGGTGAGCCACCCGGTCAAGCAGGGGCTGGTGCAGAGCCTCGGCGTCTACATCGACACCCTGCTGGTCTGCTCGGTCACCGCGATGATCATCCTGCTCGGCGACCCGACCTACGGCGACCACAGCGGTGCCGCGATGACGCAGGCGAGCCTGGAGACCGCCCTGGGCGGCTGGGCGGTGCACCTGCTGGCGGGGATCCTGTTCCTCGTGGCGTTCACCACGGTGCTCGGCAACTACTACTACGGTGAGGCCAACGTCGGCTTCCTGACCCGGAGCAAGCGCGTGCTCACCGGATTCCGGGTGACGGTGATGCTCGCGGTCTTCCTCGGCGGCATCGGCTCGGCGGAACTCGTCTGGAGCCTCATCGACACCTCGATGGGCGTGATGGCGCTGGTCAACCTCGCCGCGATCGCCCCGCTGAGCGGGGTCCTGTTCAAGCTGCTCGACGACTACGTGCAGCAGCGCAGGCAGGGTCTCGATCCGGTGTTCACCCGCGACCGCCTGCCCGAGGTGCGCGGCGTCCAGGTCTGGGAACCGGCGGAGCCCACCGGTGCGGAACCGGCCCAGCGCACCGTCCCCGGCTGAGCACGGCCGCGGCCCGACCGCTTCCGCGGCAGCGCTGCCACCGCCCCGGCGCTTCGACCTCGCAGCGCCGGGGTGGTGGCGAGGTGGACTCGACGCAGGCGCCGCGGCGTTCGCCGGGAGCGCTGATCACCGTCCCAGGGCGGTCGGGCAGTCGGGGTCGGCGCCGACCAATCGGCAGACGAGGAGGTCCTGCGGCTGCGCGGTGCCGTGCTCCTGCGCGGTGATGCGGCGGATGGCGATGGTGCCGTCCACCGGGATCTGCCGGTGGACACCGCCGCCGGAACCGCTCGGCTGCCAGTAGGCGAGATCGCCGCTGCTGCCGTAGAGCACGTTGTTCAGGTCCACTTCCGCCAGGCCGCGCCACACCGTCGCCGGACCGATGGGTTCGGTGGGGGCGCCCGTGCCGTTGCTACCGGGGTTCTGCCCGGCCAGGACGGTGTTCACCGCGTGGTGGACGAGGTAGACCGCGTCGTAGGCGAGGTAGGCCCGCTGCTCCGCGGAGTCCACCTGCGGCCCGTCGGCGCCGTTGGGCGTGGGCGGGCCGACGAACGAGACGTAGTCGAGCGTGATCTCGCGGTACTTCGAAAGCTCTTCGCCGAGGACGTACTTCGAGGTGTCGTCGCTGGCGAGCAGGTGCGGGAACGAGTCCGCTTCGCACGCGTTCTGCACGGAGTACAGGAAGTGGTCGAGCCCCGCCGACCGGTCGGCGTAGAACAACGCGGCGTTGCAGTCGATGTTGCTCTGCACGATGGGCTTCTCGTCGACGAGCGTGGCGCGGATGCCGCGGCGCTCGAGCGCCTGCTTCGTCTTGACCGCGAGGTCCTCGCTGTAGAGGTCCAGGTTGGACGGATCCGCGTCGGCGGCGCTGTGGTAGATCTGGACGTGCTCCGGCGCGTCCGGTTTCCCGCTGAGGTAGTGCGCGACGACCTCGGCCTCGCGCCGGTTCCCCGGTGGGATCTGGTGGAACAGCTCGCTGTTCTGCGCGAGCGCCTCCGCGGAGGTGGTCGTCCCGATCATCGGCAGCCCCGCGCGGCCGAGGCGGTGGATGGCGGTCCGGGTGTTGCCCCAGCTGCCGCCCATGCCGGCGACGGCGACGAGGGAGGGGTCCTGCTCGGCTCGCTCGACGATGTCATCGGCGGCCTCACCGGCGTTCCCCATGGTGGAGCCCCCGTTGGCGAGGTGGATGCGCACGGCGCTGCCGTACTCGAGCATCTGCTGCTGCGCGGCCGCGAGTCCCCGCAGCTCCTCGGCGGTGCCCGCGAGGGAGGAGGCCTGACCGGGGTCGGCGGTGAAGATGCCGAGGTAGACCACGGTGTAGGTGGGCATGTCGGTGTTCGCCGCCCGTTCGTTCACCTTCGCGTTGTTGTCGAATATGCGGCGCTGGGCCCGCGCGAGGTCGTCGACCAGGTCCGGTTTCTCGGAGTCGGCGTCGGTGAACACGTGCTCTCCCCCGGAGTAGCCGACGCATTCGCCGTCGAGCACGCGCACGTCGGTGTCGTCGAACCACGGCCACCACTGCCCGCAGTGCTGCTGCGTGAATCCGAGTACGGTGATCACGCCTGAGACGAGGAGGGGGACCAGCGACAGCGCGGGGACCTTGCGGAGCAGCCGGGAGCGGCGCAGCACGCGGTTCCGCCGGGCCGAGGCGGCCGGCGTCCCCGCGTCGTCGTTGCTCGCCACCCGCAGCGTTAAGTACCAGGCCAGGGGCGACCGGCGGCGCCGCACTTCCGTCAGCTTCGCCTGCCACGCTTCGAGCGTGCCGGGGGTTCGTTCCCCGGCGGATTCCGGTTGCTCGAGAGGTTCGGTGCCGGCCGCGATCACCAGCAGCGGGTCGGCGGCTCCGGTCTCGTTGCGGACATCATTGACGAGGCGGATGAGCAGGGATCCGACCGAATGCGGACGGGGCTCGTCGATGAGCAGGAGAGGGTAGCAGTCCTTCGGCAGCCACTTCCACCACTTCCACCCTCGCGCGTAGTTCTCCGCGAGGTCCTCGAGGAACGCGTGGACGAGGAACTTGCGGACCTGGGTGGCATCTTCGTGCTGGGAGGGGGTGGCGATCAATCGCCGCGTGAAGCTGTGCAGATCGCCGGACGAGCGCGGGGCGAGGTAGTGCTGGTGCATGATCCAGCGGGGGACGCGGTGCAGGGATCGCCAGCCCGTGTAGGCGAGCACGAGCAGCAGCACGTAGCCGAGCCAGAAGGCGATCGGGTGTCGCTGGCCGAGCGTCGTCAACGCCGCTCCGCGGCGGACTTCGTCCTTTCCCGCCGCGGATGCCAGGTCGTTCTCCGGGTCTCGTTGGCGGCGCCTGAACACGTAGTGCGACAGCAGGCCTCTGATCTGCTCGTCCGGAGCGGAGGCGACCTTGGTGGCTTCTTCGTTCTGCTGCAGCAGGTAGTTGAGGAAGCGGAAGCGGGGGAACCGCAGTTTGCCGATGCGCGTCGAGGACGGCGCAGTGTGCAGTTGCCGTGCGGCCGCGTTGAGTGCGCGCCGGAGTTGGGCCGTACCACTTCCGGGGCAGCGGTCGACTTCCTCGCTCCCGGCCAGCCGCGCGTACGGAACGCCCTCGCGCTCGAGACCTTGGTTGACGAGGGTTTCGAGGTGACCGCTGCCGACGTCCGGATCGACGAGGTGGATGATCGGCTGGTCCGGGATCGGTCCGCGGCGCTTGGTGCGCTGCCAGTGCGGTTCGAGCCACGAGAGTAGCTGAGCGCTGGGAATGGCTTGCGCGTCGTTCGACACGGCACCTCCTCGTGACGGTGGTGCCGCAGAGTACTGATCACGCCGCTCGTTGTGATCGTTTTTGCGCGAATTTCCGCGCACCCGCGATCCCGCGTCGCCGGGGAGGAGGAGCCGGCGCCGCGCCCGGCCCAGCCGATTGGGCCGTCCGCTCCCGCCCGCTGTGATCACGCACGCGTTCGCGTCCGCGCACCGCTCGTGTTGTGCCAGAATCCCCGGGTCGAGTTATTGCAAGGAGGTGGCAGTTGCACTGCCTGCGACGCCGGGTCGGGCTGCCGGCGCTGGCGCTCGTCACGGCCCTGCTGGCCGGATGCGGGTTCACCGGTGCCGGCGGCGAGGGCAACGCGCTGCACGCGGCCATCGGCATCCCGCCGCGCTCCGGGTGGTCCCCCGCCTCGGACGACGCGATCCTGCTCACGCAGCTGGGCGTGACGGAATCGCTCACCGAGGTCGACCTGCGCGGTCGAGCGCACCCCGAGCTGGCGGAATCCTGGCAGCGCAGCGGCGAGCGGGAGTGGCGCTTCACGCTCGCCGGGGGAGTGCGCTTCCACTCCGGTGAACCGCTCACCGCCCAGGCCGCGGCGCGGTCGCTGAACAACGTCGCGCACGCCAGCACGCCTCCCCGCACGATGCGCGGCATCGTCAGCGGCGCCGAAGCCGCCGGACCGCGCACCCTCGTCGTGCGCACCGAGGTCCCCGACCCGATCCTGCCCCTGCGCCTGGGCGGGCCGAACGCGGCGATCCTCGCCCCCGCGGCCTTCCAGGGCAACGACGGGGTCGACGTCGGTGCCGGCGTGGGCACCGGCCCCTTCGAGATCACCTCCGTGCACGGCGCGAAATCGGTGGAGCTCCGCCGGTTCGACGAGTACCGCGGGTCGAAGGCCGAGCTCGACCGCGCGGAGGTGCGCTTCGTGGAAGATCCCTCGGCGCGGCTCAACGGTCTGCGCAGCGGCGAGTTCGACGTCATCGACAAGCTGCCCGTCTCGCAGGCCGAGGAGGTCTCCGCGGACCCGGACCTGCGCGAGTCCACCGTGGATCTGCCGCGCACGACCGCGCTGCACGTCAACACGCAGCGCGGGCCCTTCGCCGACGAGCGCGTGCGCCGCGCCGCCGCCCGCGCCGTCGACCGGCCGGCCCTCGTCGACGGCGTGCTGCGCGGCCGCGGCGTGCCCGCCCAGCGGTACTTCGGCCCCGCCGTGCCCTGGAGCAGCGGAGAACGACCGGGCGGAGCCGCCCCCCAGCAGGCCCGCCGGATGCTCGCGGAGGCCACCGGGCAGCAGCGCCCCTCGGTGACGATCGGCACCTACCCCGAGAGGCCCGACCTGCCCGCCGTGACCACGGCGGTCGCCGACCAGCTGAAGAAGGCCGGCTTCGACGTGCGCATCGTGCAGGCGCCCTCCACCGAGCTCGAGGAGCGGATGCTGTCCGGCGAGCTCGACGGGCTGGTGTACTCGCGCAACTACCTCGTCGACACGCCGGACGCGAGCAGCTACCTGCGCAGCGACTTCACCTGCGACGGCTCGCTGAACCTGGACCACTTCTGCGCTCCGGAACTCGAGCGGATCAACGAGGCCCTGCGCACGGTGAGCGACCCCGCGCGGCGCGCGGAGCTGTTCCGCGAAGCCGACGCGGTCCTCGCCGAGAACCAGGTCGGGATCCCGCTGTTCCACGAACAGGCCCAGATCGCCCACCGCGCCGGGGTGCGCGGCCTCCCCGCCGACCCGCTGGAACAGGAACTGCTCACCGAGGAGGTCTCCGTCTCATGACCGCCGCCGTCGACACGATCGTGGACTACTGGGACGAGCGGGCCCGGAGCGGCTACGACCAGCAGCCGGGGCAGAACCCCGCCCGCCCCGCGTGGCGGGAGCGGATCGCCCCGCTCGTCGCCGAAGCGGCTGGCCCGCGCGCCCGGGTGCTGGACAGCGGCTGCGGCACGGGTTTCCTCGCGCGGCTGCTCGCGGCGGAGGGGCACCGGGTGACCGGCCAGGACGCCTCGCCCGGGATGCTCGCCGTCGCCCGCGAGAACGCCGCGGCCGACGGCGTGGCGGCGACTTGGCTCGTCGGCACCGCCGACGAGCCGCCCTCCGGCCCGTTCGACGCCGTGGTCACCCGCAACGTGCTGTGGACGCTGCCGGAGCCCTCCCGGGCCCTGCGGTCCTGGCGCACCCGACTCCGCCCGGGTGGGTTGCTGCTGGTCACGGACGCGCTCTGGGGCCGGGCGGAGGAGAACGACCCCAGCGTGCAGGAGCGGTTCGCGGCCAGCTACGCACCGCAGCTCGGCGGGCTGCCGCTCGGCCGCGGACTGGACTTCGCGGCCTGCGCGGAGCTCGCCGCGCAGGCCGGTTTCGAGGGCATCGCCGACCGCACGGACCTGTTCGACACCGCGCCGTACCCGAGTGCGCCGGGCTTCTTCCTGCTGAGCGCACGCACCCCGCAGTCGTGACGGATACCGGGGTGCGCGGCGCCGCGCTCACGCGGCTGGCCGTCGCACCGGTCGTGCTGGCCGCCGTGGCCGTCGTCGCCATGCTGCTGCCGGAGCTGACCGGGGTGGACTCGGCGCGCACCGTGCTGGCGCAGCGCTACTCCGACGCGAGCCCCGACCCGCAGGTGCTCGCCGCGCTGCGCGCCGACCTCGGCCTCGACCAGCCGCTGCCGGTGCGCGTGGCCCACCGCCTCGGCGGGCTGCTCACCGGTGACCTCGGGGCGTCCTGGGTGTCCGGTGCGCCGGTGGCGGGAATCCTGGGGAGCGCGCTGCCGGTCTCGCTGAGCCTCATGTGCGCCGCGCTGGCGGTCTCGCTGCTCGGCGGCGTGCTCGCCGGCCTCGTCGCCGGGTACCGCCCGGGGTCGGCGGTGGACCGGATGGTCCGGATCGGCAGCCGGATGGCGGCCGCGGTGCCGGAGTTCGCGCTCGCTCCGCTGCTCGTCGCCCTGTTCGCGGTGACCTGGCACCTGCTGCCCAGCTCGGGCTGGAGCGGACCGGCCTCCATGGCCCTGCCGGTGCTCTCGCTCGTGCCCTCGCTGGCCGCGCCGGTGGCGGCGACGACGCGGGAGCACGCCCGGCAGCTGCGCGAAGCCACCTTCCTCACCGCCGCGCGCTCCCGCGGGGTGGGCGAGTGGCGGGTGCGCCTGCTGCACCTGGCGCGCCCCGCGCTGCCCGGCGCCCTGTCGGTGTCGACCTACAACGCGGCGGGCATGATCGCCGGCACCGCGGCCGTCGAAGTCGTCTTCGACATCCCCGGTCTCGGCTGGACGCTCGTCGACGCGGTGCAGGCCCAGGACGTCCCCGTGGTCCAGGGAGGGCTGCTCGTGGCCGCCGCGATCGCGCTGGCCGTGGGCGCGCTCGCCGACGGGCTGCGCCTGCTGGTGGATCCGCGTTCCCGGGAGGCCGAGGCATGAGGCGCTGGATCGGACCGGCGGTGTTGGCCGCGCTGCTCGCTCTCTGCTCCACCGCCGGCATGCTGCGCGACCCGTGGCGGACGCGGATGGGTGCGGTGCTGCAACCGCCGAGCGCGCGGTTCCCGCTCGGCACGGACGAGCTGGGGCGCGACGTGCTGGCCCGGCTGGCGCACGGGGCCCCGGCGACGCTGGGAACGGCGGTCGCGGCGCTGGTCGTCTCCGCCGCGGTCGGCGTGCTCGTCGGCTGCGCCACGGGGTGGTCCTCCGGGAGGGGTGCACGCGTGGTGCGCGCGGTCGTCGACGTCGCCGTCGCGCTGCCGCCGCTGCTGGTGGCCCTGGTCGCCAGCCTCGTCGCCGGACCGGGCCGGGGCACGCTGCTGCTGGCGCTCGTCGGGGTGGCCTGGCTGCCGTTCGCCCGGCACACCGATGCCCTGACGACCGCGCTGCGCAGCGAACCGTGGGTCGCGGCGCACCGCGCCGTCGGCGCCGGCACGGGGCGGATCTGGTGGCGGTCGATCCTGCCGCGGGTGGTCCCGGCCAGCGCGGAGCTGGCGGTGCTGCGGCTGCCGGCCCTGGTCAACACGGTGGCGGCGCTGGGATTCATCGGGCTCGGACCGCCGCCGCCTTCCCCGGAGTGGGGAGCGATGCTCGCGGAGTCGGTGAACCACCTGGGCACGGCACCGTGGCTGCTGCTGGTGCCGGTGGTGGCGCTGGTGCTCGTGCAGGTCCTGCTGGCGGGCCTCGCCGGCCGCGGCGGGGCGGCCGCCGCGGGGCCGCACCTCCGGCGGTCCGCCCGCCCCGAGATCGCGGCCTGACGGCTCGGGGACTCCGCGGGCTGGTTGCCGCGGTGGAGCGCGCAGCCGGCCGGAGCGATCCCGTCCGGCACACCTCCGCCCGGCCGGTGCGGCCACCGGCCGGGCGGAGCGAAAACCCCGTCGGTGCGCGGTCAGTGCACCGGTCCGGTGTACTTCTCCCCCGGGCCCTGCCCGGGTGCGTCGGGAACGGTCGAGGCCTCGCGGAACGCGCGCTGCAGGGTCTGCAGGCCGTCGCGCAGCGCCCCGGCGTGCGGCCCGAGGTACTCGACCGAGGACATGACCAGCCCGGCCAGCGCGGTGATGAGGCGGCGGGCCTCGTCGAGGTCGCGCTCGGGGGAGGCGTCCGGGTCCTCGTCGGCGAGGCCGAGCTTCTCGGCCGCCGAGGACATGAGCATCACCGCGGCGCGGCTGATCACTTCGATGCTGGGAACATCTGTGAGCGAGCGGACGTTGTCCTCGGAGACGGCATCGTGGCCCGAGGAACCGCTCGGATCCACGGGGGTTGGTTGGCTGTCGGTCACGCCTGCTAGCCTGTCACGTGCTACCAGCCCCCGTGCTCCGGGGGCGGCGAAAGCGGAGTTCGCTCCCACCCGTCGTGGCCGGCTCGCAGGCCTCCGGGTTCCGATTCCGCCGGCGGTGCGCGCCGTCGGCGGTTCGAACGGTGTCGCGTACGCGGTTCGATCGGTGGAAGGCTGCGCCCGTGCCTCCCGCTGCGGCGGGGTCGGGGACCTTCCGGGGCGAGCTCGTCAGCCACGGTGCAGCAGTGAAACACCAATCATCGAACCGAGGAGGCCCCATCCCCGAGACGCGCATCAATGACCGCATCCGCGTGCCCGAGGTCCGCCTGGTCGGACCGAACGGTGAACAGGTCGGGATCGTTCGCATCGAGGACGCTCTGCGGCTTGCCGAAGAAGCGGATCTGGACCTCGTCGAGGTCGCCCCGCAGGCGCGCCCGCCGGTCTGCAAGCTCATGGACTACGGCAAGTACAAGTACGAGAGCGCGCAGAAGGCTCGCGAATCGCGCCGTAACCAGCAGCAGACCGTCATCAAGGAGCAGAAGCTCCGGCCGAAGATCGACCCGCACGACTACGAGGTGAAGAAGGGGCACGTCTCCCGCTTCCTCGGTCAGGGTCACAAGGTCAAGGTGACGATCATGTTCCGCGGTCGTGAGCAGTCGCGTCCGGAGCTGGGGTTCCGCCTGCTGCAGCGACTGGCCGAGGACGTCTCCGACAAGGGCTTCATCGAGGCCAATCCGAAGCAGGACGGTCGGAACATGATCATGGTCCTCGCGCCGCACAAGAACAACAAGGCGAAGGCCAAGGCGAACGCCTCCTGATCGGGGGCACCGCGCGGCGGTGCCTCCGCGGATGCGGAGCCGAGGCCGGACTCGTACCCGAGGAGCCGGGTCGGGGCGGCGGTTCGTTCCGGCCCGGCGTCAGTACGAAATGAGGACGACGATGCCGAAGCAGAAGACGCACAGCGGCGCTTCCAAGCGTTTCCGCGTGACGGGCAAGGGCAAGCTGCGCCGCGAGCAGGCCGGCCGGCGCCACATCCTGGAGAAGAAGTCCAACCGGGTGAAGCGCCGTCTGGAGGGCACCGAGTCGGTGGCCAAGAACGACGTCAAGCGCGTCAAGCGCCTGCTGCGGGACTGAGTCCCGCCGCGCCGAGCGCGCTCGGCGCACTCGCACGCAATCCAGCAACCGCTCGGGCGGCAGCCGGGTGCCGGCGGGCACCACGGGAGCACGCCCCCGATGAGAGTGACAGGACGGACTCGTGGCACGCGTCAAACGGGCGGTCAACGCCAAGAAGAAGCGTCGCAGCACGCTGGAGTCGGCCAAGGGGTACCGCGGGCAGCGCTCCCGCCTGTACCGCAAGGCAAAGGAGCAGATGCTCCACTCCATGCAGTACAACTACCGGGACCGGCGGGCCCGGAAGGGTGAGTTCCGCAAGCTGTGGATCACCCGCATCAACGCCGCCACCCGGCAGCACGGCATGACCTACAACCGGTTCGTGCAGGGCCTGAAGGCCGCCGAGGTCGAGGTCGACCGCAAGATGCTCGCCGAGCTCGCGGTGAACGACCCGCAGGCGTTCTCCCAGCTGGTCACCGTCGCGCGGGAGAACCTGCCGGAAGGAGTGTCCTGATCGACTCGGGCACTTCCGCGGCCCGACCCGGGGCGGCGGCGCTGACCCAGCGCTCGTCCCGGGTCGTCTCGGCCGCGAAGCTCACGCGTCGCGCCGGCCGGAACAAGGCCGGCGCTTTTCTCGCTGAGGGAGCCCGAGCGGTCCGGGAGGCGCTGGCCGCGCACGACTCCGGCGAGATGCGGGTGCGCGAGCTGTTCCGCACCGCCGACCCGCGGCACGAGGAGGTGGCCGCGGCGGCCCGCGCGCTCGGCGTTCCGGTGCGGGAAGTCACGGACCGCGCCGCGGAGCACCTCTCCGAGACCGTCACGCCCCAGGGCGTCGTGGCGGTGTGCGCCCTGCCCGACCGCGGAGTCGCCGCGGCGCTGGCCGGTGCTCCCACCCTCGTGGCGGTTCTCGTGGACATCGCGGACCCGGGCAACGCGGGCACGGTGGTCCGCGTGGCCGACGCGGTCGGCGCCGACGCGGTGCTGTTCGCCGGCGACTGCGTCGATCCGTACAACGGCAAGGCCGTGCGCGCCTCCACCGGCAGCCTGTTCCACCTGCCGATCGCGCGGGAGCGCGAGACCGCGGCGGTGCTGGCGCAATGCCGGCAGGCGGGGCTGCGCCTGGTCGGTGCCGACGGCGCCGCCGAGGTGGACGTGGACAGCGCCGCCGAGGCGGGGGAGTGGCACGCCCCCACCGCGTGGGTGCTCGGCGGCGAGGCCCACGGCCTGCCCGCAGCGGTCTCCGCCGAGCTGGACGCGGTGCGCCGCGTGCCGCTGTACGGCAGGGCGGAGAGCCTCAACCTCGCCACGGCCACGGCCGTGTGCCTGTACACCTCGGCGCGAGCCCTGCGGCGCGGCTAGCTGGGCCGGAAGCGGTGCGCGGTGAACACGCGGAACGCGGATCACCGCGGAATCCGCTTCCTCCGGTCGCTTAGACTCGAAGGGTTACAGGGGTGGCGACGTCGCGCGCCGACGGGCGCGCCGAACCGGAGCAACGGGAGTTACGCACGAACGATGTCCGCAGCCAACGAGCATGACGACGCCGCGGGGGGCGCCGCGTTGTCCCCGGAGACCTTGGAGAACGCGGTGGCGCGTGCGGCGGAGGACTTCGCCGGCGCCACCGACCTCGACGAGCTGGCCGGGGTCAAACCCGCCCACCTCGGCGAGCGGTCACCGCTGCTGACCGCGCGCCGCGCGATCGGCGCGCTGTCCAAGGAGGAGCGAGCCGAAGCGGGCAAGCGGGTCAACGACGCGCGCGAGCGGATCCAGACCGCCTTCGACGAGCGGCAGGCGGTCCTCCGGGCCGAGCGCGACGAGCGCGTCCTCGCCGAGGAAGCGGTCGACGTGACGCTGCCGGTCGAGCGGGTGCCCTCGGGCGCCCGGCACCCGATCACGCAGCTGATCGACCGCGTCGAGGACACCTTCCTCGGGATGGGCTGGGAGGTCGCCGAAGGCCCCGAGCTGGAGAACGAGTGGTTCAACTTCGACGCGCTCAACTTCGGCAAGGACCACCCGTCCCGCACGATGCAGGACACGTTCTACGTCGCCCCGGAGGGGTCCGGGCGCGTGCTGCGGACCCACACCTCTCCCGCGCAGGTGCGGGCCCTGCTGGAGCGGGAGCTGCCGGTCTACGTGGTCTGCCCGGGCCGCACGTTCCGCACCGACGAGCTCGATTCCACGCACACCCCGGTGTTCCACCAGGTCGAGGGGCTCGCGGTGGACGAGGGGCTGACGATGGCCCACCTGAAGGGCACGTTGGACGCGTTCGCCCGCGGCATGTTCGGCGCGGACGCGAGCACCCGGCTGCGGCCCTCCTACTTCCCGTTCACCGAACCGTCCGCCGAGATGGACGTCTGGTTCCCGGAGAAGCGCGGCGGCGCCGGCTGGGTCGAGTGGGGCGGCTGCGGCATGGTCAACCCGAACGTGCTGCGCGCCTGCGGCCTCGACCCCGAGGTCTACACCGGCTTCGCCTTCGGCATGGGGTTGGAGCGCACGCTCCAGTTCCGCAACGGGATCCCCGACATGCGGGACATGGTGGAGGGCGACGTGCGGTTCACCCTGCCGTTCGGGATCGAATCCTGAACACCCCTGAAACGACACCCACCGACGACAGAAGGGCCTGACCCAAGTGCGGATCCCGGTTTCGTGGTTGGCCGAGCATCTTGAGCTGCCCGAGGAGACGACGCCGGAGGAGCTGGCCGACGCGTTCGTCCGAATCGGGTTGGAGGTCGAGGAGGTCACACCGTTGACGCGGGTGCGCGGCCCGCTCGTCGTGGGGCGCGTGACCGACGTCGAGGAGCTCGCCGAGTTCAAGAAGCCCATCCGGTACTGCCGGGTGGAGGTCGGTTCCTCCGAGGGGGAGCCGCAGGTGAACGGCATCGTCTGCGGTGCGACGAACTTCCGCGAGGGCGACCTCGTCGTCGTCGCGCTGCCCGGTGCCGTGCTGCCCGGCGAGTTCGAGATCTCGGCGCGCAAGACCTACGGGCGCACCAGCGAGGGCATGATCTGCTCCACCTCCGAGCTGGGCATCGGCGAGGACGCCGACGGGATCCTCGTGCTGCCCGCGGGGGCCGCCACCCCGGGCGCGGACGCGCGCGAGCTCGTCGGCCTCAACGACACGGTCATCGAGCTGTCCATCACGCCGGACCGCGGGTACTGCTTCTCGGTGCGCGGGCTGGCCCGGGAGCTGTCGAACGCCCTGGACGTGCCCTTCGGGGACCCGGGCGCGCGCCAGGTGCCGGAGGAGGAGCGCTCCTCGCGGTCGGTGTCCATCGCGGACGCCTCGGCGTGCTCGCGGTTCGTGCTCCGCCGCGTCACGGGCGTGGATCCCACCGCGCCGACCCCGTGGTGGATGCGGCGGCGGCTCGCGCTGGCCGGGATCCGCTCGATCTCGCTGGCGGTGGACATCACCAACTACGTGATGTTGGAGCTCGGGCAGCCGCTGCACGCCTGGGACACGAGCAAGCTGTCCGGCGAGGTGCAGGTGCGGCGCGCGGAACCCGGCGAGGAGTTGACCACGCTGGACGGGATCGCCCGGGACCTCGACCCGGACGACGTGGTCATCTGCGACGACACCGGCCCGGTGTCGCTGGCCGGCGTGATGGGCGGCGCCTCCACCGAGATCAGCCACGACTCGCACGACGTGCTGCTGGAAGCCGCCACCTGGGACCCGGCGAGCATCGCCCGGGTGATGCGCCGGCACAAGCTGCCCAGCGAGGCGGGCAAGCGCTTCGAGCGCTCCGCCGACCCGGCGCTGCCCCCGGTCGCCGCGGAGCTCGCCGCGCAGCTGCTCGTCCGCTACGGCGAGGGCACGATCGTTCCGGAACGCACCGATGTCGGCGAACCGCGGTTGCCCGCACCGGTGACCATGCCGCTGGGGCTGCCGGACCGGATCGCCGGCGTCTCCTACGGGCGCGGCGTGACGGCGCGGCGCCTGACGCAGGTCGGCTGCGCCATCGAGGTGAGCACCTCGGACGAGGGCGTCGGCCTGGTGACGGCGACTCCGCCGAGCTGGCGGCCCGACCTGCAGCAGCCGGCCGACCTCGTCGAGGAGGTCCTGCGCCTGGAGGGTTACCACACGGTGCCCTCGGTGCTGCCCTCGGCGCCCGCGGGACGCGGGCTGACCGAGGAGCAGCGCCGCGAGCGGGCCGTCTCGCGCGGCCTGGCCGCCGACGGCTACGTCGAGGTGCTGCCGTTCCCGTTCACCGGCGACGAGGTGCTCGACGCGCTCGGCCTCGACGAGGACGACCCGCGGCGGCGCACGCTGTCGCTGCAGAACCCGCTGGAGGCCGAGCACGCGCGGCTGTCGACGACGCTGCTGACCGGCCTGGTCGACGCGTTGCGGCGCAACGTCTCCCGCGGCCAGCGCGACCTCGCGCTGTTCCACATCGGACAGGTCGTGCAGCCCTCCGCGGACCTGGCCGAGGTCCCCGACGTCGGTGTGCACGCCCGCCCTTCGGGGGAGGAACTGTCCGCGCTGCACGGCTCGCTGCCCGCGCAGCCGCGGCACGTGGGCGCGATCCTGTCCGGCAAGCTCGAGCGCGCCGGTTGGTGGGGCGGCGGCCGGGACGCGAACTGGGCCGATGCGGTCGCGGCCGCGCACCGGGTCGCGCACGCGGCCGGGGTGGAGCTTTCCGTCTCGGCCGGCGAGCTGGCGCCGTGGCACCCGGGACGGTGCGCCGAGCTCCGCGTCGGCGGCGCGGTCGTCGGCCACGCCGGGGAGCTGCACCCGAAGGTGGTGGAGGCGCTGGAGCTGCCCAAGCGCACCTGCGCGATGGAGGTGGACCTGGACGCGCTGCCGGTGAGCGAGCAGCGGCCGGCGCCGGCGGTCTCGGCGTACCCGCCGGTGCTGCTCGACGTGGCGCTCGTCGTCGACGACGCCGTCCCGGCCGGTGACCTGGTCGAGACCGTCCGCGCCGGCGGCGGCGAGCTGCTGGAGGACGTGCGGCTCTTCGACGTCTACACCGGCCAGCAGGTCGGCGAGGGGAAGAAGTCGCTGGCGCTGGCCCTGCGGTTCCGGGCCGGGGACCGCACCCTCAAGCAGGAGGAGGCCACGCGGGCCCGGGACGCGGCGGTCGCCGCGGCCGCGGACCGCTTCGGGGCCGTTCTCCGCGGCTGACGCACCGGCGGCCGGTCCTCACCCGCGGCGGGGATCGGCCGCTCCCGCGGAGGAGGTGCGCGTCCGCTCCGCGGTGCGCGGGTCCGCGTCCCGCGCCGGCCGCGGGGCGCGGACGCTAGTAGCGCTGCCGGTGCGCGGCGAGGAACTCGGAGGGCTCCAGCGTCATGCGCACCAGGCACGGGGCCGGTTGGATCGGGTGCTCGGTGTCGCGGCCGCGGCCGACCTCGCGGAACCCGAGTTTGCGGTGCAGGTGCAGCGAGGAGTGGTTGTCGGCGTAGATGGCCACCTCGCACAGGTGGTAGTCGCGCTCGGCGAACATGAACGCCAGCAGCACGTCCAGCGCGTCGGTCGCGTAGCCGCGGCGCTGGTGGGCCGCGCCGATGCCGATGCCGTAGCTGAACCGCCGGGCCTGCGGCTGGGTCGGCGTGGTGCACAGGGATCCGACGAGCTGCCGTTCGGCGCGGGTCTCGATCGCCAGCCGGACGTCGTCGCCGCCGGTTCCGGAGGCGGCGCGGTGCGCGGCCCAGTGCCGGTATCCCGCCTTGCTGCCGCCGCCGCGGGCCGCTTCGCGGTCGAAGCGCACCAACGTCTGCCGGTCGTCGGGACTGATCACGCGCAGCTGCACTCGTCGACCGACCCAGCTCGGCTGCGTGATCGTCATGGAATCACGTGGAGCCGTCCCGGAGGAGGCGGGCTGCGGGGACGCGTGCCGGCCGCGGGGAGGCGGCGTGGGCGTGGTCCGCGCCGCGGACCGCTCCGGGGGCATCGGCATCATCGTTGATGATGCCGTGCGGGCCCCGCCACGATCGAGCGGGGGAGCGGTGCGGGAGGTTCCCGGCGCGCCGCTGCTGGTGCGCGCTGTGAGTCCACCCTCCCGCACTGCGGGCCTGCTTGATTAACTTTGCATCTACATGCATAATTATCCGCATGGCGATTCGAGTGGCCGTGGCCGGTGCGAGCGGTTACGTCGGCGGGGAGCTGCTGCGACTGCTGCTGGCGCACCCGCAGGTGGAGATCGGCGCCCTGACCGCGGGCGAGAGCGCGGGCAGCGGCCTCGCGCAGCACCACCCGCAGCTGACACCGCTGGCCGAGCGCCGGCTGACCGGGACGAGCGCGGAAGAGCTGCGCGGCCACGACGTCGTGTTCCTCGCGCTGCCGCACGGCCACTCCGCCGCGCTGGCGGCCGAGCTCGAGGCGGACGCGGTCGTCATCGACTGCGGCGCCGACCACCGGCTCGCCGACGAGACCGACTGGCAGCGCTGGTACGGCGGGGAGCACGCGGGCAGCTGGCCCTACGGCATCCCCGAGCTGCCCGGCGGGCGCGACCCGCTCACCCGGGCCACGCGGATCGCCGTGCCCGGGTGCTTCCCGACCGTGTCCTCGTTGGCGCTGGCACCGGCGTTCGCGGCGGGCCTCGTCGAACCGGACGTGGTCGTCGTCGCCGCCACCGGCACGTCGGGTGCGGGCAGGGCGCTGAAACCGCACCTGCTGTCGGCCGAGGTGATGGGCTCGGCCAGCGCCTACGGCGTGGGCGGGGCCCACCGGCACACCCCTGAGTTCGTGCAGAACCTCTCCGCGGCGGCCGGCGAGCACGTGCGGGTGTCGTTCACCCCCGTGCTGGCCCCCATGTCCCGCGGGATCCTCGCCACCTGCACCGCGCCGCTGCGCTCCGGGGCGGACGCTGCGGGGGTGCGCGAGGTCTACCGCGACGCCTACGGCGCCGAGCCGTTCGTGCACCTGCTCGACGAGGGCGCGTGGCCGCAGACCGCCGCCACGCTCGGGGCCAACACGGTGCACCTGCAACTGGCCGTCGACCCGGACGCGGACCGCCTCGTGGTCGTCGGAGCCGAGGACAACCTCACGAAGGGAACCGCCGGAGCAGGCGTGCAGTGCATGAACCTCGCGCTCGGCCTGCCCGAGACCACCGGCCTGCCCGCCACCGGGGTGGCCCCGTGACGAGCGCGCAGCAGACAGGAGCGACGATGAGCGTGACGGCCCCGCAGGGGTTCCGCGCGGCCGGAGTGCCCGCGGGCATCAAGAGCGGTGGCGCGCTGGACCTGGCCCTCGTGGTCAACGACGGCCCGCGCCAGCAGGCCGCGGGCGTGTTCACCACCAACCGGGTCAAGGCAGCCCCGGTGCTGTGGTCCCAGCAGGTCCTCGAGCAGCGCGCGCTGCGGGCCGTGGTGCTCAACTCGGGCTGCGCGAACGCGGCCACCGGCCCGCGCGGCTTCCAGGACGCCCACGCCACCGCGGAGAAGGTCGCCGATGTGCTCGGCGCGGGCGCGATCGAGGTCGCCGTCTGCTCCACCGGTCTCATCGGCGAACCCCTTCCGCGGGAGGCGGTGCTGTCCGGCGTGGACAAGGCGGTCGCCGATCTGGCGCGCGGTGCGGGGACGGACCGGGCCGCGGCCACCGCCGTGCTGACCACCGACACCGGGCCGAAGCAGGCGCACCACGCGCACTCCGCGGGCTGGTCCGTCGGCGGGTTCGCCAAGGGCGCGGGCATGCTCGCGCCGAACATGGCCACCATGCTCGGCGTGCTGACCACCGACGCCGTCGCCGATCCCGCGGTGCTCGACCGCGCGCTGCGCGCGGCGACCGGTGCCACGTTCGACCGGCTCGACGTCGACGGCGGCACCTCGACCAACGACACGGTCCTCGTGCTCGCCTCGGGGGCTTCCGGCGCGGAGCCCACCGAGCAGGAGCTGACCGAGCTGCTCACCACCACCTCCCACGACCTCGTGCGCCAGCTGCAGGGCGACGCCGAGGGCGTGACGAAGACCGTCGACATCGTCGTGCGCGGCGCCACCAGCACCGCCGAGGCGGAACGCATCGGGCGCACGATCGCCGAGGACAACCTGGTGAAAACGGCGCTGTTCGGTTCGGACCCGAACTGGGGCCGGATCGCCATGGCGCTCGGCCGGGCCGAAGCGGAGGTCGACGCGGACCGGGCCTCCATCGCCGTCAACGGGGTGACGCTGTTCACCGGCGGCGCGCGAGCCGCAGACCGGTCCGAAGTGGACCTGTCCGGCCGGGAAGTGGAAATCGTCGTGGACCTGCACCTCGCGGACGGCGGGGCAACGATCCTGACCACGGATCTCTCCCACGGCTACGTCGAGGAGAACAGCGCGTACAGCTCATGACTGAACAGGTATCGGACCGGCTCGCCAGCGCCACCGAGAAGGCCAACGTCCTCGTGGAAGCGCTGCCGTGGCTGCAGCGCTTCCACGGCACCACCGTCGTCATCAAGTACGGCGGCAACGCCATGGTCGACGAGGACCTCAAGCGCGCCTTCGCCGAGGACATGGTCTTCCTGCGCCTGGCCGGGATCCACCCGGTCATCGTGCACGGCGGCGGTCCGCAGATCACCTCGATGCTCGACCGGCTCGGGATCGAGGGCGAGTTCCGCGGTGGTCTGCGGGTCACCACCCCCGAGACCATGGACGTCGTCCGGATGGTCCTCGTCGGCCAGGTGGGCCGCGAACTGGTCGGGCTCATCAACCAGCACGGCCCGTACGCCGTGGGCATGTCCGGCGAGGACGCGCGGCTGTTCACCGTGCGGCGGCGCAACGCGGTCGTCGACGGCGAACCGGTCGACGTCGGGCTCGTCGGCGACGTGGACACGGTCAACGCGACGGCCGTGGCGGACCTGATCAACGCGGGCCGGATCCCCGTGGTCTCCACCGTGGCACCCGACGCGGACGGCGTGGTGCACAACGTCAACGCGGACACGGCGGCCGGCGCCCTCGCCGTCGCGCTCGGTGCCGAGAAGCTCGTCGTGCTCACCGACGTCGAAGGGCTCTACACCGACTGGCCGGACCGCTCCTCGCTGATCTCCAAGATCGGCGCGCAGCGCCTGGAGGGGCTGCTGCCGGAGCTGAACTCCGGGATGGTGCCCAAGATGGAGGCCTGCCTGCGCGCCGTGCGGGGGGGCGTGCCTCGGGCCCACGTGATCGACGGGCGGCTGGCGCACTCGGTGCTGCTGGAAGTGTTCACCAGTGCCGGCGTCGGCACCATGGTGGTGCCCAGCGATTCAGGAGAGGAAGGCGAATGACTTCCGACAACGGTTTCACCCAGCGCTGGGGTCGGTCCATGATGGACAACTACGGCACGCCGGGGGTGCTGCTGACGGGCGGCTCGGGGTGCGTGGTCACCGACGCCGACGGCGCGGAGTACCTCGATCTGCTCAGCGGCATCGCGGTCAACGTGCTGGGGCACGCCCACCCGGCCGTGCGCGAGGCGGTGACCGACCAGATCGGGCAGCTCGGCCACGTGTCGAACCTCTACGCCCACGAGCCCGGCCTGCGCCTGGCCGAGCGCCTGCTGGAGGTCGCCGGCCTGTCCGGGAGCGGCCGCGTGATGTTCTGCAACTCCGGCGGGGAGGCCAACGAGGCCGCGTTCAAGATCGCCCGCCTGACGGGGCGCACCAAGATCATCGCCACCAACGGAGGTTTCCACGGACGCACCATGGGTGCGCTCGCGCTGACCGGACAGCCCGCCAAGCAGGCGCCGTTCGCGCCGCTGCCCGGCGGTGTGGAGCACGTCGACTACGGCGACGCCGAAGTGCTCGAGTCCGCCGTGGACGACAGCACGGCGGCCGTGTTCCTCGAACCCGTGCAGGGGGAGAACGGCGTCGTCGTCCCGCCGGAGGACTACCTGCGCCGCGCTCGCGAGATCACCGAGCGGCACGGCGCGCTGCTCGTGCTCGACGAGGTGCAGACCGGCATCGGCCGCACCGGCGCGTGGTTCGCCTTCCAGGACGCCGGCATCACCCCGGACGTGATCACCACGGCCAAGGGGCTCGGCGGCGGCCTGCCGATGGCCGCCTGCATCGGCGTCGGGCGCGCCGCGGAACTGCTGCGGCCCGGCCAGCACGCCACGACGTTCGGGGGCAACCCCGTCGCCGCGCGGGCGGCGCTGGCCGTGCTCGACACGATCGAGCGCGACGAGCTGCTGGCCCACGTGCGCGAGAGGGGCCGGCAGCTGCGCGACGGGATCCGCGAGCTCGGGCACCCGCTCGTGCGCGAGATCCGCGGGGCCGGGCTCCTCGTCGGCATCGGGCTGCACGAGTCCGCGGCCGCGCAGGCCGTGGACACCGCGCGCGCGGCCGGCTACCTGATCAACGGGGTGCAGCCGGACGTGGTGCGGCTGGCCCCACCGCTGATCATCGACGAGTCCCAGGTGGACGCGCTGCTCAGCGACCTTCCCGCCATCCTGGACAAACTGGAGGTGCACGGCTGATGCGGCACTTTCTCCGCGACGACGACCTGACCCCGCAGGAGCAGGCCGAGGTCCTCGACCTCGCCGACGGCTTCAAGCGCTCTCCCCGGGGCGACGACCTCGCAGGCCCCCGCACCGTGGCCGTGCTGTTCGAGAAGAACTCGACGCGCACCCGGTTGTCCTTCGAGGTCGGCATCGCGCAGCTCGGCGGGCACCCCGTCATGGTCGACGGCAGGATGATGCAGCTCGGCAGGGAGGAGACCATCGAGGACACCTCCCGCGTGCTGGCGCGCTACGTCGACGCCGTCGTCTGGCGCACGTTCGCCCAGGCCCGCATCAACGCGATGGCCTCGGCCAGCACCGCACCGGTGATCAACGCGCTCACCGACGAGTTCCACCCCTGCCAGGTGCTCGCCGACCTGCAGACCGTCCGGGAGCGGCACGGCGCGCTGGCCGGGCTGACCCTGACCTACCTCGGCGACGGGGCCAACAACATGGCGCACTCGCTGGCGCTGGGCGGGGTGACCGCGGGCATGCACGTCCGCATCGCCGCCCCGGAGGGGTTCGAACCCCTCGACTGGGTGCTCACCGCGGTGCGCAAGCGCGCCGCGGAGACCGGCGGGTCGATCACCGTGGTGCACGACCCGCGCGCCGCCGTGGACGGTGCCGACGTGCTCAGCACCGACAGCTGGACGTCCATGGGGCAGGAGAACGACGGCAAGGACCGCGTCAGCCCGTTCCGGCCGTTCCAGGTCAACACCGACCTGCTGGCCGCCACCGGCAGGAGCGACACGAGCGTGCTGCACTGCCTGCCCGCCCACCGCGGGTGGGAGGTCACCGACGAGGTGCTCGACGGCCCGCAGAGCGCCGTGTTCGACGAGGCCGAGAACCGGCTGCACGCGCAGAAAGCGCTGTTGGCCTGGATGGTGCGACGGCAGTGATGACACGGGCGGCACGACAGGCGCGGATCGTGGACCTGGTCAGCTCGCGGGAGATCCGCAGCCAGACCGAACTGGCCACGCTCCTGGCCGAGGACGGGATCGAGGTCACCCAGGCCACGTTGTCCCGGGACCTCGACGAGCTCGGCGCGGTGAAGCTCCGCGGCGCGGACGGGGGAACGGCGGTGTACGTGATCCCCGAGGACGGCAGTCCCGTGCGGGCCGTCCAGGGCGGGACCTCCCGGCTGAGCCGGCTGCTGAGCGAACTGCTCGTCAGCACGGACGGATCCGGCAGCGTCACCGTGCTGCGCACTCCCCCCGGGGCGGCGCAGTTCCTCGCCAGCGCCATCGACCGGGCCGCGCTCGCCGAGGTGGTCGGCTCCATCGCCGGCGACGACACCGTCATGGTCGCCGCCCGGGAACCGCTGACCGGACTCGAACTGGCCGACCGCTTCACGGCAATGGCCGCCGGCAGCGCAGCCGCCGCGCCGGCGGGAAACGACACAACCGAACCTGACTTCGAGGAGAACGACAATGACTGACCGGGTAGTGCTGGCCTACTCCGGTGGCCTGGACACCTCCGTGGCCATCGGCTGGA
Organism: Salinifilum aidingensis; assembly: GCF_054782015.1. Classification (NCBI taxonomy): domain Bacteria; kingdom Bacillati; phylum Actinomycetota; class Actinomycetes; order Pseudonocardiales; family Pseudonocardiaceae; genus Salinifilum; species Salinifilum aidingensis. The sequence goes on from NZ_BAAGTH010000004.1 coordinate 333,685, forward strand.
TCGCCGAGGAGACCGGCGCCGAGGTCGTCGCCGTGGCCGTGGACGTCGGCCAGGGCGGCGAGGACCTGGAGACCGTGCGCAAGCGGGCGCTGGAGTGCGGCGCGGTGGACGCCGTCGTCGCCGACGCGCGCGACGAGTTCGCCGAGCAGTACTGCCTGCCGGCGCTGCGCACCAACGCGCTGTACATGGACCGGTACCCGCTCGTCTCGGCGCTGTCCCGGCCGCTGATCGTCAAGCACCTGGCCGACGCGGCCGCCGGGGTCGGTGCGAACACCGTTGCGCACGGCTGCACCGGCAAGGGCAACGACCAGGTCCGCTTCGAGGTCGGCATCGGCGCGCTCGCCCCCGACCTGAAGGTCATCGCGCCGGTGCGCGACTTCGCCTGGACCCGGGAGAAGGCCATCGCCTGGGCCGAGCAGCGCGACCTGCCGATCGACGTGACCAAGTCCTCGCCGTACTCGGTCGACCAGAACGTGTGGGGCCGCGCGGTGGAGACGGGCTTCCTCGAGGACATCTGGAACGCCCCGGTCGAGGACGTCTACTCCTACACCGCCGATCCGGGCCAGCCGCGCGATCCCGACGAGGTGGTCATCACCTTCGACCGGGGCGTGCCCGTGGCCCTCGACGGCGAGACCGTCACCGCCCTGCAGGCCGTGCAGGAGCTCAACCGGCGCGCGGGCGCGCAGGGCGTCGGCCGCCTCGACATGGTCGAGGACCGGCTGGTCGGCATCAAGAGCCGCGAGATCTACGAAGCTCCCGGCGCGCTCGCGCTGATCACCGCGCACCAGGAGCTGGAGGACGTCACGCTCGAGCGCGACCAGGCGCGGTTCAAGCGCACCGTCGCCCAGCGGTGGGGCGAGCTGGTCTACGACGGCCTGTGGTTCTCCCCGCTGAAGCGCTCCCTCGACGCGTTCGTCGAGGACACCCAGCAGCACGTCAGCGGCCAGGTCCGGATGACGCTGCACGCCGGGCGGGCCGTCGTCACCGGCCGCAGCAGCGACCGCTCGCTGTACGACTTCAACCTGGCCACCTACGACGAGGGCGACACCTTCGACCAGAGCCAGGCCAAGGGCTTCGTCCAGCTGTGGGGCCTGCCGAGCAAGATCGCCGCCAAGCGCGACCAGGGCTGAGCCCGGAGCACGCTGATCTCCGGGTCCAGCCGAGCCCGGGTCCCGCCGGGACCGCGACGTTCGCACGACGGCCGTCGCGGCCCGGCGCACCGCGTCCGGAGGGGCGCCGCACGAACCACCGACCACATCGAGGAACCCGCGTGACCACCCAGGACAGCGAACCCACCAAGCTCTGGGGCGGCCGGTTCGAATCCGGCCCGGCCGAGGCCATGGCCCAGCTGAGCGCGTCCACGCACTTCGACTGGCGCCTCGCGCCGTACGACATCGCCGGATCGCGGGCGCACGCCCGCGTGCTGCACCGGGCCGGTCTGCTCGACGCGGACGAGCTGGAGCGGATGCACGCGGGCCTGGACCAGCTGGCCGCCGACGTCGAGTCCGGGCGGTTCCAGCCGGTCGTCGCCGACGAGGACGTGCACACCGCCCTGGAGCGGGGCCTCATCGAACGCGTCGGCGCGGAGCTCGGCGGCAAGCTGCGCGCGGGACGTTCCCGCAACGACCAGGTCGCCGCCCAGTTCCGGATGTGGCTGCGCGCGGCGGTCCGCCGCGTGACAGCGGGCGCGCTCGACGTCGTCGACGCCCTCCTCGCGCAGGCCGAGCAGCACCCGGACGCGGTGCTGCCGGGACGCACCCACCTGCAGCACGCGCAGCCGGTGCTGCTGGCGCACCACCTGCTCGCCCACGCCCAAGCGCTGCTGCGGGACGTGAGCCGCTTCCGCGACTGGGACGAGCGGACGGCGTACTCGCCGTACGGCTCCGGGGCGCTCGCCGGCTCCTCGCTCGGCCTCGACCCCCGCGCGGTCGCGGAGGAGCTCGGCTTCACCGACGCCGTGGACAACTCGATCGACGGCACGTCCGCGCGCGATTTCGCCGCCGAGGCCGCGTTCGTCCTGGCGATGCTGGGCACGGACCTCTCCCGGCTGGCCGAGGAGGTCGTCCTGTGGAACACGGCCGAGTTCGGCTACGTCACGCTGGACGACGCCTGGGCCACCGGCAGCTCGATCATGCCGCAGAAGAAGAACCCGGACGTGGCCGAGCTGGCCCGCGGCAAGTCGGGGCGGCTCATCGGCAACCTGACGAGCCTGCTGAGCACGTTCAAGGCGCTGCCGCTGGCCTACAACCGGGATCTGCAGGAGGACAAGGAGCCGGTGTTCGACTCGGTCGCGCACCTGGACCTGCTGCTGCCCGCCTTCGCCGGGATGATGCGCACGGTGACGTTCCACACCGGGCGGATGGCCGAGCTCGCTCCGGCCGGTTTCACGCTCGCCACCGACCTGGCCGAATGGCTGGTCCGCCGCGGCGTGCCGTTCCGCGAGGCGCACGAGGCCTCCGGTGCGTGCGTGCGGACCGCCGAGGCCCGGGGGGCGGGGCTGGACGAGCTCAGCGACGCCGAGCTCGCCGCCGCGCACCCCGCGCTCACCCCGGAGGTCCGGGAGGTGCTCACGGTGGCCGGCTCGGTCGCCTCCCGGAACGCCCGCGGGGGCACCGCGCCGGACCGGGTCGCCGAGCAGCGCGAGCGGGTCGCGGAGGCGGTGCGGCAGCACCGCGCGTGGTTGGGCGAGTGAGGCCTGCGAGGACCGCGGTCCCGGAGCGGTAGTGTGCCGGTCGTGCATCAGGTGAACAGCGAGGAACTCGCCGACGACCCCCTGTGGGTGGCGCGGCGGATGCTCGGGTGCGAGCTGCGCTCGTCCGGCCCGGAGGGCGAGGTCGGCGTGCGCCTCGTCGAAGTCGAGGCGTACCGCGGTCAGGACGATCCCGCTTCGCATTGCTACCGCGGCCGCACGGAGCGCAACGCCGTGATGTTCGGCCCCGCCGGGAACCTGTACGTGTACTTCGTGTACGGGATGCACTTCTGCATGAACGTCGTCTGCCTGACCGACGGCGTGCCGGGTGCGGTGCTGCTGCGCGCCGGGGAGGTCACCACCGGTGTGGAGCTGGCGCGCACGCGCCGCCCCGCGGTGCGCAAGGACAGGCACCTGGCCAGCGGCCCCGCTCGGCTGGCCGGGGTGCTGGGCGTGTCCCGCGAGCACAACGGTGTCGACCTGACCAGCCCGGACTCCGCGGTCCGCCTCTACCGCGGCGGCGAGGTCGACGAGGACGACGTGCGCAGCGGCCCGCGGGTGGGTGTCGCCGCCGCGATGGACCTGCCCTGGCGTTCGTGGGTGGACGGCTCCCCCTCGGTGAGCTCCTACCGCCGCGGAGGACGGCGCAGCGGGGCGCGGGCCCGGGCGTAAAACCGGTGGTGCGGTGCGCCAGACTGGTGCCCGTGAGTGAGCACATCCTTGACGAACTGTCCTGGCGCGGTCTGATCGCGCAGTCCACCGAACTCGACGCTCTGCGGCGGGACCTCTCCGCCGGCCCGCTCACTCTCTACTCCGGCTTCGACCCGACCGGGCCGAGCCTGCACGCGGGCCACCTGGTGCCGATGCTGATGCTGAGCAGGTTCCAGCGAGCGGGGCACCGCCCGGTCGTCCTCGCCGGCGGCGCGACCGGGTTGATCGGCGATCCGCGCGACGTGGGCGAGCGCAACCTGCACGACGAGGACACGATCGCCGAGTGGACCGAGCGCATCCGCCGCCAGCTGGCGCAGTTCGTGGAGTTCGACGACTCGCCGACCGGCGCGGTCATGGAGAACAACGCGCACTGGACGGCCGAGCTGCCGGTGACCGCGTTCCTCCGCGACGTGGGCAAGTACTTCTCGGTGAACACGATGCTGTCCCGGGACACCGTCAAGCGGCGCCTGGAAACCGACGGCATGTCCTACACCGAGTTCAGCTACATGCTGCTGCAGGCCAACGACTTCGTGCAGCTGCACCGGCGTTACGGCACGAAGCTCCAGGTGGGCGGTTCGGACCAGTGGGGCAACATCATCGCCGGCGTCGACCTGGTGCGCCGGCAGGACGGTGAGCAGGCGCACGCGCTGACCTCACCGCTGGTGACCGATTCGGAGGGACGCAAGATCGGCAAGTCCACCGGCGGCGGCAACCTCTGGCTGGACCCGTCGATGACCAGTCCGTACGCCTGGTACCAGTACTTCGTGAACACCGCGGACGCCGACGTGGGAACGTTCCTGCGACTGTTCACCTTCCTCGACCGCGAGGAGATCGAGGAGCTGGAGCGGACCACGGCCGAACGTCCGCAGCTGCGGGCGGGGCAGCGCAAGCTCGCCGAGGAGTTGACGACCCTCGTGCACGGGCCGGAGCAGACCCGCAAGGTCGTCGCGGCCAGCCAGGCGTTGTTCGGCAGGGGCGAGCTGGGCGAGTTGGACGAGGCCACGCTCGAGGCGGCGATGGCGGAGGCGCCGACGGCGCAGGTGCGGCTCGCGGACGAGCCGAGCATCGTGGACCTGCTCGTGGAGACGGGCCTGGCGCAGGGCAAGTCGGCGGCGCGGCGCACCGTCAACGAGGGCGGCGCGTACGTGAACAACCGCAAGATCGGTGCGGACACGTGGACACCGGTCAAGGACGACCTGCTTCCGGGGAACTGGCTCGTGGTGCGCCGTGGCAAGCGTCACACTGCGGGCGCCAAGGTCGTGTACTAGGCTCCGGGTAGCCCCGAAAGGTGGCGCTGAGCAGGCGTTTCGCAGTCCTTTCGGGGGTTGGTCCCCGCTGTTTGACGGCGGTATCGGGCTCGTGTAAATTGTTTTGTGCCGGCGACGGAGCGGGCTGATTTCGGGAGTTTCCTTCGGTTTTCGAGGGGCTTGTGGGGTTGGTCCGGAGTTGTCGGGTGGTCTTTGAGATGGGCGAAAATCGTGGCGTGGCCGTCGTGTGTCGTGGGCCCGTGGTTCTGCTGGTGGTAGTGCGTGTGGTGCTGGTGCTGGTGGGGTTGTGGGGTCTGCTGGTGCGGGCGACCCCCCGGGTGTGGGGGGTGGTTGGCGGGTGCTAGGGTTTTTGCTCGGGAGATGCCGCCGGTTCGGTGGTGTGTTCTTTGAGAACTCGACAGCGGATGCTTGTTGAATGACGCGTG